>NZ_JAUBOY010000013.1:0-127642 GCF_036700465.1 Microcoleus sp. T3_A4
TTTTCGATCGCTCATCTTTTAGTGCATTCAATCTACAGTAATGCGCCTCTTTATTCTGTCTTAGTCTAAACTCCAGTTATGATGCAGCACCTCATCCCAAGCAACTTCTTTTAATTCCAGGTTTTGGGCATGATAATATCTCAGACATGATTGAAAGTCCTCAGTTTAGGGATGGGATGAAAAGATACATTCAGGAGGTTAATGCCACAAAATGAAAATACTTCTTCTTGGGCTCATGTTTCTTATCTGATTACAAAGTTTGAAAGCACGCCCTAACCAAAACTATCGGAGACAAACACATAGCCGCCGCCATATCCAACATTATCATCCACTAATATTAAGCCCTCGTTACCCTGCGGATCGCCACTCTGAGCAAGTCCATAATTGACCACGCGCAACAACCGCTGCGGCGTAAACGATTCTAATTCCACAAAATTGCCTGCCTCCAGCCATGCTAGTTCTTCGGCTGTTAAACCTTGCCTTACAGCGTCGGGTAATTGACGGGCTGTTTGTGCCATTGTTTGAGATTGCTGCACAAACATATCGCGGGTTGCTAAGATTTGACGGGGAGAAATTCCCAAATCAAAAATCGTCACCGCTTGATTCGCAAACCAGTTTGGATTAGTTCGCAGTTGATGTACCAAGCCAACTCCAGCAGGGCTGGCATTGTGCAGCGCATAAACTTTCAAATCGGCATTGCGCCGCAGCATTTCGATTACGGTACTGAAGATGCTTTGGGGATAGCCACTAATACTAAGAATCGCGCAGTTGTTTTCAAAATGGACGTTGTTAGCGATGAGGAATTGAGCTATTTCGTCGCTGTCACAGATAATTGCGCGATCGAAGCTGTAGGCGCTGACTTCGCGATCGATGGTGGCGGGCAAAGCCTCTTGACGAGCAGCAGGGAGCAGTTTTTCTAATGTGCCATTCACTGTTTGCCAGCGTTGCAGCCACTCATTAGTCTGGGCTTGATTAACGAGCAATATTTCACCCGTTATCTGTGGGCGATTTTTTTGTGAAATGCCCAGCCAGTAGGAAAATAGCCCTAGTGCAGTCGCTGCGATGTATCCTGGGAAATAATTAAATATCAAACTTCCTGAAATGCCCATCACTAAAATAATTACCCCTAAAATCTGGAGGTTTTTAGCATTAGTTCTTCTGTGGCGACTACCTTGTTCAGGAGATTTGCTGTAGTGGTAAAATAGCCATATCCACATCAAATTGTAGAGAGCGAAGGGAATAATTAATGCAAATTCTGAGGGAAAAATAGTAAGAGCGAAGGGAATGCCGAAGGTTCCCGCAAATATAAGAAAAAAGAAGTAGAAAAAAATCCAACTGGTTTGTGGGGCGCGAGATTTAAGCTTTTGGTCAATAAAATACAAAAACTGTTTGTGCGTAAAAAACAACATATTTTGGCTCGAAATATTCTCGATCGCCTTTTTGAAAAAGGGATCGGTGAATGCCAACTTTTTATCAATGACGGTATTGGGTTCAAAGACAAACGGATGGTTGCACCGTTTACAGCGACCCCTATTCCTGGTACGATCGCTCAAAATGTTGTCGGTATTACACTGGACGCATTTCATTCCCATTTCGGTTACTCCTGATTGATTTAATGGATTTATATTGTTGACGGTTGTTTTGGAATGATTTTACCGCAGAGGCCGCAGAGGGCGCAGAGGAAGAGAAGAGAGATAATAAGTAGAAGGAAGAAGGAAGTTCGGCAACGGATTCTGTAACGGATGTAACGGATGTAACGGATGTAACGGATGTCAGTCCGATGGAAGTCGCAAGAAGGAAGAAACTATGCCCAATGCCCAATGCCCAATGCCCTATTAAAATATTTGCCCGTTTAACAAGATAGAATAGTCTTCTCGCTGTCGAATTAATCGATCGCCCTTAGCATCAATCAACACTTCAGCAGGGCGGGGGCGGTGCAGAAAATGTGACGACATCGCATAGCCGTAAGCGCCGCTATCCAAAATCGCGATCGCATCTCCAATTTTGAGTTTCGGTAGCCAACAGTTGCGCCCCAAATAATCCCGCGAATAAGTGGTGTTGCCACAAATATCCGTTTCGTGTCGCGATACATCGTCGGTTTCCCAAGTTGCGATCGCCCGATAGCCTCCGTGCACCGCAGGCACCGATAGATTTGATACAGTCGTATCCACACCGACAATTTGCCGATCTGCCAACCACTTCACCGACACAACTTTCGCAAGCAAAACGCCACAACCTGCGATCGCCGATCGTCCCGGTTCAATCACCAACTCGATCGGGCGAGATAGCGCACTCAATCGTTCAGTAATCGCCGCACCAAACTCCCGCCAGTCAAACACCGCACCGCCTCGATAGGGATAGCCAAAACCACCGCCAAAATCGAGGGTTTTCCAATCGGGTAACTGTTGGGCGATCGCAATTAGGCGATCGATCGCCTGCGTAAAAGCACTCGTGGCGTTCGTTCCTGTCCCCCGATAAAAATGCAATCCGGTAATCCTCAACCCCTGCTGCTGCGCGATTTCGTTGGCTTTCTCGAATTCGGCGGGACGCACTCCAATCCGACTGTCTCCCGTCAATTCCGGTGAGTTGAGGCGCAGTCCAATTTCGGCACTGATCGATCGCGGTTGACTGCGCGAATATTCGCAAAAATCTTGGAGTTGCGACAGACTATCGAAATTGAATCGATGGATTTTCCATTCAATCAATTGCTGAATATCCGCCCTGTTGAGGTTACTGCCGGTGTAGACAATGCGATCGCCCGTAAAACCCGCTTTCAGCCCCAAAAACACATCGCCCGGTGTATTCGCGTGTAGCCCCCAACCAGCTTGCTGAATCAATTGCAACAGAGCAATATTGCCGTTGGTGACGCTAGCAAAATGAAACTGAACGTGCGGATAGTCGATCGATCGCGTAATATGCTCAAGAGTCTGACTGAGGATCTCGGCCTGATACACATATAAGGGCGAACCATAAGTTGACAAAAGTCGCTGGGCTAATGCTTCCGAGAACGGCGGCGAATGTATTTTGGTTTCATTCTGTAGCAAAGATTCAGTCATATTAAATCCGTTAGTATAAGAATGATAAAATCGATTCAACAATTAATAATCACGAATTGTGTAACCGGAATCAATCTCATTAATCTGCGTTAATCTATGTTAATCTGCCCTCATCTGCGGTTAAAAAAAAGAGAATTTATTAACCGCAGATGACAAGGGATAGACGCGGATTTACGCAGATAAAAACAAGAGAGATATGAAGAATGCCGATGCAGCGCGGATTTGAGATGAGTTCATTCTAGCCTCCTGCGATATTTCCAAATGCGTTGTCCGATCGCCGGTGGCAACCAAAACACATGATCCAGCGATCGCTTGCCCGGAATTTCGCCTAAAACCTCGGTTCGCCATGCCTGCCACATCAGCAGCAGCCAGAGATTATTGCCAATATAGCGATCGCGCATAGCAACTCCGAGTTGTCCCGATAACATTGAGTCGGGCAAATAAGGTTGCCAGCAATTTTGCGATCGCAACAGATTCGGATTCAGCCGATCGCCGATCGCAGCCCAAAACTCCCGGTAATACCAAACCTTCAACGGCACACCCATCCCGCGCTTTTCCCGCCAGACAATTTCCGGCGGCAGCCAGCGTTCGGACGCTTTTTTGAGGATGTATTTTTCGCACGCACCTTGCAGCAGCAGCTCTCCTGGCAGTTGAAACGTCCATGCTGTGAGGTCGGGGTCGCAGAAGGGCGATCGCACCCACAAACCGCAAGCAAACCCCAATGCCGTTGCCCTCGGCTGAATATTTTGGGAACCTTTGAGCATTAGCGAAGCCCGCCGCAGCCTCGCTAGCAGGGAAGGACAGGTTTCGGGATCGATCGCGTCTTGCAGGTAAATGCTCAAATCGTGAGACTCGATGCGATCGAGCATTTCCGGCGTAAAAATCTGTTTTTCATAACCATAAAATCGCTGAAACGTCCGCAAATACTGCTGTTCAAAGGTTTCTTTTCCCGCTGGATGTTCTGCACTGTAAACTCCGTTGGCAATCAAAGGTTTATTCGTCCATCCAGCAAATAGCTGATCGCCATTCTCGCCATTGAAAACCACTCGCACGTCTTGTGCCGCCGCCTGTTTGAGCAAAAACAGCGCAGCCGTCGTGCCATCTCCATAGGGTAAATCGAGGGCTTTGGCGGTTGGCCCGATCGCCCGCAACACTGCATCGCCCGTCGCCGCCACTCGGATCAGCGGAATCTGGAAAAAGTCGGCAACCTGTTGGGCGTAGGGCAGTTCGGAATAGGCTTCGACACCAAAATCGAGGGCATAGGCGCGCACTTGCAAGCCCGCTTTGACTAGCAGCGCCGTCACTAGGGAAGAATCGATGCCACCGGAGAGTAAAACGCCTACGGGTTCGTCGATCGGCAAATCGGCCACTTGTCGATCGATCGCCTGTTGCAACAGCCCTTGCAATTGTGCGATCGCCTCGTCTTCACTCCGCAGTAATTGGGGCGCTTCTTGCCAAGCTGAAGGCAGCGATCGCACTTTCGGCCGATCGTTAAAATCGGCAATTTCCCAAATCATCTCGCTTCCGGCTGCTACGGATGCAATTTGCTCGATCGCAGTTAACGGCGTGGGCACGTAGGAAAAACAAGCATAACTGTGTAGGGCGATCGGGCTAATTTGAGGGGAAGCAATCAGCGGTAGCAGCAATTGCATCCGCGTCGAAAACCAAATCGTTTCTCCCAACTGCATCCAGTAAAGCGGCACTCGCCCAAACGGATCGCGCCCCAGCCTTAGCTGTTTCGCTTCTACCGCCGCCCAAGCATCTCCCGGTAAATCGGTTGGCCTAAATCGCCCGCAAGCATTCAGCGTCACTGTGTCAGCCGTGAGTACAGATGCAGAGGCGATCGCCCACTCTGATAATTTGCCCTGCTGAATGCAGTAATCTGGGACTAAACGGCTGAGCGTTTTTGTGCGATCGTTGAGTCCCCAATAGCCGATAAAATGTGAAGGTTTGTCGATCGCACCCATCTATTTCACCGTGAAAGGTTCACTACTGATGACGCGCCCATCCAGGGACATCCGAACTTCCCATTTGCCTGGGGCGGCAGCAGATCCGAGATCGTAATAGCAGTGGGTATTCCAAACCGCAGTATTGATCGTGCGAGTTTGATACCTGCCCTGATGCACAGTTTGACCACTAGAATTAATCCAGTCGCATTGTAAAGACAACTCACGACCGATCCGGGCATTTTGCAACGTCACCTGGTAGTAGATGCGGGGATTGATTTGACGGTTGACTTGAGTGAGGCTGTCACCGCCCTTTTGAGATAGGGCAATTCGGTCTTCTCCTGCGACAATTTGAGCAGTTTGCTGCTGCTGATTTTGCCCGAACAGCACGCCTATACCGATCGCAGAAATGACAACAACTGTCGAGGCGATCGCGATCCAACGGTTGCGTCGCTGCTGTTTTTCTAACACTTCGCGGCGACGCATTTGGGCGATCGCATCTTCTAAAAGCTCATCAGGAAGATTCAACTCCCGTAAAATTTCTCTTACCTGATCCGGGGCCAATTCTAACTCGCGCTGCTGCGATAACTTGTCGATCTCAGCGATCACCTGTGCTAATTGAGTTTGAGTAAGTCGAGGTTCCATAAAGTTCTTTCCAGTTAAAATTAGATATATAAATCACCCCTCTCTTCTCTTCCTCTGCGCCCTCTGCGCTCTCTGTGGTTAAATTATCCATATTATTCAATAAATAGCTCTCAAAGTCAATTCATAAAAATCATAACCTTGACCTCATAAAAATCATATTTATAGGACTTAGCATGGGTGCCCAGAAACCGGGGCTTTTTACAAAAATACTTCCTTGCAACCCGCATATTAGGTAAAAAACCAAGTTTCTTTGTCCGAGTGAATAAATCCTGACTTATATAAAATCCAGACTGGCAAATTCCTCAACTTTTTGAGACTCCATTAAAAAAGGCAGTTTGCCTAAATCTAGTTTTTCCTGTTGGCGATTCAACCAAATTGCGTTTAATCCCGCCTTTTTAGCACCACAATAATCTGCTTTAAAGCTGTCGCCGATATGCAACACATTCTCGGCAGTGCAGTTGTGCTTTTGTAAAGCAGTGGTAAAAATTTTAGAATCGGGTTTTGCTGCACCAACTTCGGTGGAAATTGTCACTGATGTGAAATATGCAGCTAAATTTAGTGCTTTTAATACTGCATAAATTCGGGAATCGAAATTCGATACTACTGCTAATTCAATTCCTTGTTGCTGCCACTTATTTAATGCTGGCAATACGTCGGGATAGACGAACCAAGGTTCGGCGGTGGCAAAATGAGCGTAAAGTTCCACAAAGAATGTGGAAAAGTCTGAAAATTGGTGGAATATGCCTGCTATTTGGAATGCTTTTGCGGAAACTGTTTGCCACCACTCAAATTCTAATTGGGGAATTTTTGCTGCTTCTATCCCTGGAAATGCCATCGGACTTGCTGATGCGAAGCTTTGGAAAAATGCTGCATTTAACTCTTCACTCTTAACTGTTACTCCAAAACTATTGGCTAGTTTTCCGTAGACTTCGCCGACGCTACCGCGAACGTCAAATAGTGTACCTGCGGCATCTAGAAAAATAATTTTGGTCATTTGAGAAGAAAAAGGGAAGAGGAAAGAGGACTTATCGCACATCCGGTTGCATCGGAATGATTTAACCACAGAGAACACAGAGGAAAAGAAGAGAAGAGAAGAGAAGAGAAGAGAAGAGAAAAAAGATTTGAATGATTCCTTCTTTCTTCTTCCTTTTTCCTTCTTCCTTCTAATTAGTTGTTGGCGGATTCACCACACCAGAATGATTGGCAATGTTGCCCGCAGGTTCAAATCTGCCTCCTAAATATTTGGCTAGGAATTCTTCGGCGATCGCATAAAAGTGCAGGCGATTTTCCGGCCGCGCAAATCCGTGTCCTTCATCTGTATAAAGCACGTATTCTACAGGTTTGCCGGCTTGCTTCATGGCATTGACAATTTGCTCGCTTTCTGCTACTTTGACTCGCGGGTCGTTAGCACCTTGGGCGATTAGTAAAGGTTTCTGGATGCGATCGACAAAAAATAAAGGCGAGATCGATTTCAGAAACTCTGGTTCTGTTTCCAGATTTCCGACGCGGTGATACAGACTTGCTTTTCTCGGTTCCCAGTAAGGGGGAATAGTTTGCAGCAGTGTAATCAAATTGCTCGGCCCGACAATATCGACGGCGCAGGCAAAAACATCGGGACTAAAAGTCAATCCCGCTAAGGCAGCATAACCACCGTAAGAACCGCCCATAATCGCAATTTTATCGGGTTGGGAAATTCCTGTTTCTACAAGCCAATTAACCCCATCTAGCAAGTCGTCGTGCATCTTAGCGGCCCATTCGCGATTGCCGGCATTGAGAAAGGCTTTGCCGTAGCCGGTGGAACCGCGAAAATTGATTTGCAAAATGGCGTAACCTCGGTTTGCCAGCCATTGGGCTTGTGGATTGTAACCCCAGGTATCGCGGGACCAGGGGCCGCCGTGAACCAGCAAGACTGTCGGTACGGGCGTTGAGACACCAATCGGTTTTGTCAGGTAGCCGTGAATGGTTAAACCATCTCTTGCGGTGTAAGAAATGGGTTCCATTGATGATAGCGGTAGCCCTTCGAGTTTGGGTTGGTTGCTGAACAGGAAGGTGAAGGTTTTGGAGGCGCGATCGTACACATAATAGTAAACTGGGCCGTCGTCTGTCATGTAAGCGACTAGCCAAGTGGTATCGGCGAGGTTGCGGCTGGTGATAGAGAATTCGCCGGGGCGGAATTTGCCGAGCTCCTCAAAATCCTCTGCTATGCTTTGGTCTAAAATCTGCCACTCTTGCTTGTCCTTGTAGAAGGAAACCGCCTGAATCTCTCGCTTGGTGGGGTGTACGACAATGCCGCCGACATCGTATTCTGGGTCTGAGGCGAGATCGGTTTCTTGTTTGGTTTCTAAGTCTAAGGCGATCAAACGTTCGGCGTTAGCATCGTGATTGCCCATGATGTAAAGAATTTTGCCGTTTTCTGAGAACATGACGGCACCGCCTTCCTCATCGGGCCCCCACCTTCGCAGGCTTTCCCAAGACTTGTCGGCAGTTTCCCGAAACACCAATTCTGATCCGCCGTCGGCAGTTGTGGCTGTGGCCGCCCGCACTTGAAATTCGCCGTCAGCAGTCCAACCGACGATGTTACCTGGGTTTTCGGTGTCGAGTTCAACGGCACCGTTTTGCAGGTTGATGCGGTAAAGATCGTGTTTGCGGCGATCGCGGATGTTCATTCCCACTAATATTTCATTGGGGAATTTGCGGTCAAAGGCGATCAGATGAGCTCGAACACCTTGAAATGCTGTCAAATCGCGAACCAGGTTTGACTGGATATTGACTGAGAATAAATGCCATTTTTCATCACCATCAATATCTTGCTGATAAATGAGCTCTTCGCCGCTGTAAGTCCAGAAAAAGATGCGGATGCCGCGTTTTTTATCGGCTGTGAGTTGGCGGTCATCTGCTTGACCTACGGTACGGAGTCGCACTTGCAAGACGTTGTTTTCGTCGGGTGCAATGTAGGCGAGATACTTGCCGTCGGGTGAAAGTTGGGGGCGGGTTCTTTCAGGATTTCCGAACAGAATCTCCCGCTCTATCAACGGTGGAATTTCAGTTTTTGGCTTTTGAAATGTGGAATTTTGCATTTTTTATCGTGCCTAATATTCTCTGAATCTACACTCCGACAGAAAAAACCAGGTTTTTACCAAATATGCGCGTAGTAGTGAAGTATTTTCGTAAAAAACCCGGTTTCGGAACCGCCCTCATAAGTCCTACAATCAATAATAAACCGTCAACTGTCAACAGTTAACAGTCTACAATCAACTAACTTTTAAGCAAATCCTGAATCGGTTTACTAATCCAATTGAAACCAACTTTTAGTTGATGGTCAAATGTTGGCATCCGATAGAGATAAGCTAAGCGGCGAGCAATGTGCGCTAGTTGTCCGTCGAGTTTAATTCCTAAACCGGCCAGGGTGGCGTTGTCATTTCCTAATGTCATCATTTCTCCTAGCGGCTGATAGCGGAAAGGAAGTAATGGGCGGCCGGTGAGGGAGGCCCAAATGTTCCAGGCGGTGTAGTCAGCTTGCTGAAAGGCTGTTTGGGCTGTTCCGGGGACTTTTTGATTAGTTGCATCGTGACATTCAGCTAAGTCTCCCAAGGCAAATATATCTGGATGGTCGATAATTTGCATTTGCGAATTGACTATTAATTGACCGCGGCGGTTTTGTTTGAGGGGTAGCGATCGCACTGCTTGACTAACTTGAGTTCCTACTGTCCACAAAACTATGTCTACGGGTAGAACATCTAATTGTCCTTTGTAAAGTAAGGATATTGTGTCCGATCCGATCGCCTCTACTTCTGTTTCTAAGTCGATCCACACTTGCCGTTTTTCTAAAGCTTTGCTGGCGGCTTCGCGGTTAAACTCCGGCGATGTCCGCAAAATCATGTCGCTTTGCTCAACTAACCGCACGCGACCTTTTTCTCCGAGTCGATCGGCTAATTTACAAGCTAATTCTACTCCCGAATAACCGGCGCCGACGATCGCAACCCGAATTTTGTCGTTGTTGCTGGCTTCTAAAAACCGCAGTCTTTCTTCTAAGCGGTATGCGTCGTCGAGAGTGCGAAATGAGTAAGCGTATTCAACGGCACCTTTGACCAGATCTAGGGGGGTTTCGCCGCCTAAAGCTAAAACCAGGCGATCGCACGGAATTTCTGGCCCGTCGTGCAACTGCACTCGCTTTTGCTCCACATCGATGCCGGAGACAGTACCTTGACAAAAGCGCACGCCTGTGGTTTCCAATAGTTCGGCAAATGGTGGAGCAATTTCCCAGGTTTGGAGTTCGCCGGTCACGAGTTCGTAGAGCAGGGGAACGAACAAAAATCGATCGCGGCGGTCAACTAGGACAATTTCTGGTTTTTCGGTTTTGGAGAAGGGTAACTGACTCAAGCGCAGGGCTGTGTAGAGTCCGCCGAAGCCTCCGCCGAGAATACAAATCCGGGGTTGTTGTTGAGTCATGGTGTTTTGTTTGAGGGGCTCACGGTAGCAAGGAAACTTATCTTATTCTAACGAGAGTGAGGGAGTGGGGAAGGGGGGAGTGGAAGACTGGGAAAATGGGAAAATGGGAAAATGGGAAAATCTTCCATCTTTCCCTCGAATCTCAACATCCATCTGTTGAATCCGTTAAACTCACACCTAGAGCACCATTCTCAATAAGCTTTTTATGGGCGGACTCTTCGGCCCAACCCCTACTCCCCATAAGAAAATGCACTTGTTGTGGAACAGGCCGGAAAGCCTGTTAAGCGAGAATGGTGCTCTGGGCGTGAGTGAAATCCATTAAAGCCGTTAGACAATGCGTTTCCGAACTGTTTTCTATATCTATAGCCTTGATTAGCTTTACCTATTACTCGCCCTCAAATTTTCTGAAGGTTCGCAGAACTAATTTTGTACTATATTAGTTTATAATGAATAATTTCGCACATTAAATTCACTTTTTATAGGGTCATCTACTCTACCACTTGCCCCCGCACTCACAAGTGAAAAACAAACCATGCAAACTTCTTCCAATTCTTCTAAATTTAAGAACGGCGATCACAATAACGAAGACGACTCATCTTTGTTAAAAAGCGAAGAACGATATAAAAATTTAGTAGCTAATATTCCCGGTGCTGTCTACCGCTGTACCTGCGAGTATACGGAGGACGGGGAATTAACACGGACAATGGCGTTTTTGAGCGAGGCTGTTCAAGAAATATCAGGCTATCCCTCTTCTGATTTTATCAACGATCGCGTCCGTTCCTTGGCAAGCATTATCCATCCTCAAGACCGGAAAAAGGTGGATGCTAGTGTGAAAAAAAGCGTAGCAACCAGAACTTCGTACATCCTTGAATACCGGATTGTCCGGGCGGACGGCGGAATTAGCTGGGTTTACGAAAAAGGCAAAGCTATTGGCTGCGAGGCGGAGGAGGGTAGAGGAAAACAAGAAGGACAAGGGGAAATTGAGGGCTTTTTGTCGGCTGTGGTTTCGCCGGTATCGCAGATCGCAAATTCTCTGTATCGGGTTGTCTATCTCGACGGAGTGATTTTGGATATTAGTGAGCGAAAGCGCACTGAAGAAGACCTGCGAAACACTCAAGATTTTCTGAATGCGGTACTGCAAAATCTGCCAGTTAGCGTCTTTATTAAAGATGCTGTGGAACAAAGATTTATTTATTGGAATAAAGCTAGCGAAGAATTGTTTGGCTATTCGAGGGATGAAGTGCTGGGAAACAATGCTGCTGAATTGTTGGAGCCAGAGCAGGCTAATTACTTGCAAGCACAAGATTTAGAATTATTCGCAAGACACAAAGGCGTCGATTTGCCAGAAGAAATCATCCAACTTCCGCGCCGAGGAAAGCGAATTTTGCACACTAAAAAAGTTCCTTTGTTTGACGATTCTGGCGCGCCTAAGTATATTCTGGGTATTGCTCAAGATATTACGGAAAGCAAAAAAACAGAAACAGAATTGTCGCGCTTGGCTATTGTGGCTCAAAAAACGCAAAATGGTGTGATTATTACTGATGCTCAAGGCTGCATTGAATGGGTGAATGAAGGATTTACTCGGATTAGCGGTTACGTGCTGGCAGAAATGCAGGGAAAAAAACCGGGTGATGTGCTGCAAGGCCCTCAAACAGACCCCCTAACTATTGCTCAACTGCGATCGGCTTTGGCAACGGGACAGTTGTTTAATCAGGAAATTTACAATTACAGCAAGGATGGAAAGGGTTATTGGGTGGCGCTTTCCATCGCTCCAATTTTTCTAGAAAATGGGGAACTCGAAGGTTTTATTGCGGTGCAAACTGATATTACCGATCGCAAGCAAGCAGAGGCAACAGTCAGGGAAAGCGAGAGTTATTATCGCTGCATTGTCGAGACGGCTTCGGAGGGCGTTTGGATGTTTGACAGCGAAAGTATCACGACTTTTGCTAACAGCATGATGGCCGAAATGCTGGGGTATACTGTGGAGGAAATGCTGGGGCGATCGCTATTTGAGTTTATAGACTGCGACTCTAGGAAAATAGCAGAAAGTTACGTGCAGCGCAGGCGGGAAGGCATTCGCGAACGCCACGATTTTAAGTTTACTCGCAAAGACGGATCTCACTTGTGGGCGATCGTCTCGGCGACGCCGATGTTCGACGGTGAGGGCGAATTTTCCGGGGTGTTGCGGATGATTACCGATATTAGCGATCGCAAACAAGCAGAAGCCGAATTGCGCCAAACTCTCAAAGAGTTGGAATTTGAAAAATTTGCTTTGGATCAATCGGCAATTGTCTCGAATACCGACGAATTCGGAGCCATTACCTATGTCAACGATCAATTTTGCGAACAATTTAAATATTCCCGAGAAGAACTGATCGGCAAAACCCACAGACTTGTCAATTCTGGCTATCATTCAGCCGATTTTTTCAAGCAGCTTTGGTCAACCATCCGCCAGGGAAAGGTTTGGCGAGGAGAAATGAAAAATCAAGCTAAAGACGGTACATTGTTTTGGTTGGATACTACGATTGTACCGTTCTTAAATACGAACGGCGAACCCCATCAATATGTAGCAATTCGTAAAGATATTACCGCTCGCAAACACGCAGAAGAAGCGGTGCAGCTTTCCGAAAGTCAATTGAGGACTAAAAATCAAGAATTGGCAAAAGCCCTGCGGGACGTGCATAAAACTCAAAGCATGATGGTTCAGAATGAAAAAATGGTAAGTTTGGGGCAATTAGTCGCTGGCGTTGCTCACGAAATCAACAATCCAGTTAGCTTTATTTACGGCAACGTCATGCACGCTGACGATTACTTTAAAGACTTGCTAAAAATGCTGCAACTTTACCAGCAGGAATACCCGCACCCAACACCGGCAATTAAACAAGAAATAAATGATATCGATTTGAATTTTCTGCTCAGAGATTTGCCGAAGCTGTTAAATTCGATGAAAATGGGAGCAGAGCGAATTCGCCAAATTGTGCTGTCACTGAAGAATTTTTCGCGATTAGATGAAGCCGAACAAAAGCAGGTGGATATTCACGAAGGGATTGAAAGCACTTTGTTGATTTTGCAGCACAGGTTGAAAGAAACGGCAGGGCGTCCTAAAATTGTGCTGATCAAAGAGTTCGGCAATTTGCCCCGCGTACAGTGTTATGCAGGACAGTTGAATCAGGTTTTTATGAATATTATTGGCAATGCAATTGATGCTTTGGAAGAGGCAATGGAGACTGGACAGTGGGCAGAGGGACAACTGGCGCCTATTCCTTATTGTCCTTCACCGACGCTGCGGATTTGTACGGATGTAAAATATGAACAGGATGCTTTGATGCAAGCCGATTCTGCTGTTTCTGATGATTCAATGCGGCATCCTTCTCATATTGTGATTGGGATTGCTGACAACGGGCCAGGGATTCCGATAGATGTTCACAAAAGGCTGTTCGATCCGTTTTTTACTACGAAAGAACCTGGTAAAGGTACTGGTTTGGGGCTGTCTATCAGCTATCAAATTGTGGTGGAAAAACACGGCGGGCAGCTTAAGTGCGATTCTGCACCGGGTCAAGGCACGGAATTTGCGATCGAGATTCCTGTAGTCAGTAGTCAGTAGTCAGTAGTCAGTAGTCAGTAGTCAGTAGTCAGTAGTTATTTACTACCAATTACCTATTCCCGATGCCCAATGCCCAATGCCCAATTCCTTATTCCCCATAACCATGAAATATAACGTAATTTATGACGGCAATTGCAATCTCTGCGTTACCTTGGTACAGTTACTAGAAACCTTAGACAAAGGCCAGAATTTTGAGTATATTTCCATGCAAGATTTAGAGCAATTAAATCGCTTTGGGATTACGTCTCAAGACTGCGAAATGGGGATGATTTTGATAGATGGCAACACCCCAGAACGTCGCTGGCAAGGCAGCGATGCGGCGGAGGAAATCGGACGGATATTGCCTGCTGGCGAGGTGTTTGTGGCTGCTTATCGGGCAATGCCGGGGATGAAGTGGATGGGCGATCGCGTGTACGAACAAGTCCGCGATAACCGCTATACTTTGTTTGGCAAGCGATCGACTACTTACAAATCTGTTTATCCGGTTGGCTGTAGGTCGATCGACAATTGCGATAATAGCAACGACTAAAGTCCTTAGTACAAACAGGTTCGCAGTGAAAACTGAATTCCTCAAAAAGATTGATTAAACAAATCGAATATCTGCTGGCAAAAGTCTTTGAGTTTTTGCGCCGACTCCACCGCAGGTTCGGTTTGGCCGAGAAAATTCCAATTTTCCACAGTAGAAAAGTGCCACTGCTGACCGCTATGATCGTAACCGGCTGCCTCAACTCCGATCGCCCGCCGATACCCTTCCACCGGATCTTGGTAAAATCGGATTTGAATCAAAATGCTGCGGCTTTGCAGCAAGCGGCTTCTACCGGGAAAATGGAAGCCAATGTCGATGGAATCTGGATCTACAAGTTCTCTGGTATCCTGGTCATTCATCCAAGGTTTCAAATCGACTTTTGCATCCGGGAATTCGGACTTGAATAAATTAACAACCGCAGCAATTTTGCTGGCAACTTCTATATTTTTGGCTTGTTCGGCAGCGTTCACTCGAAAAACTCCTATCAAATATAGTTATTACATTTAGCTAATAATGTAACTGCATACTGCCGAATGTAGACTGTGAACAGCGGACTTTTTCAGAAATAATTAGGCATTGACAAATTTTCATATATGTGTTGTGCTGTTTTTATCCGAGTCTCGCTCCCCCTAAATCCCCCTTAAAAAGGGGACTTTGAGCAGGCTCTTGTCCCCCCCTTATTAAAGGAGGTTAGGGGGGATCTGCAGGTTTTAAAACACGCCATAGTTCCATAATTTTAATTCAGGGGAAGGGCGATCGCAAATTCCGAACCTTCTCCCAGCACCGATTCGCAAGTTAGTTTACCCCCGTGGGTTTCTTCCACAATTTGCCTGCTGATAGACAACCCCAAACCCGTACCTTTTCCTACTCCTTTGGTAGTAAATAAATGGTCAAATATTTTCAACTTGAGCTCCGATGACATCCCTTGACCGTTATCTTTGATTTTAATCACCACGCTATTGTTATCCTCCGAGACTTGAGTGATAATGGCGATCGTATTCGGTAAAGCTTCAATTTCAGCGTAAGTGCGACCCTGATTGAATTCGTCAAAACACTCGATCGCATTTGCCAGCAAATTCATAAATACCTGATTCAGTTGCCCAAAATAACATTTAACTGGCGGGATATCTCCGTATTCTTTGATAATTTTAATCGCGGGGCGAGTATCTTTAGCTTTGAGGCGATACTGTAAAATCATCAAAGTGCTGTCGATGCCCTCATGAATATTTGCTGAGACTTTATTCGCACTGTCAGCGCGAGAAAAAGTCCGCAAAGACTTGCTAATATTGCGGATGCGCTCTGTACCTGATTTCATAGATAAAAGCATTTTCGGCAAATCTTCGATCAAATATTCTAAATCGATCTCCGATGCTTTATCCTGTAATTCATCTCCAGGATTAGGAAATTTTTCTTGGTAAAGTTGTAAGCAATCAATCAAATCTAAGCTCGCCTCAGCAGCAGCATCAAGATTGCCCGCAATAAAACCGAGCGGATTGTTAATTTCGTGAGCAACCCCTGCAATCAAATTGCCGAGAGCAGACATTTTTTCGCTTTGAATGAGTTGCAGTTGCGCCTGTTGCAATTCATTGAAAGATTTTTCTAACTGTTGAGATTTTTCTTTCTCCCGCGCGTACAAACCAGCATTTTCTACAGCAATAGCAACTTGAGAAATTAACACTTTGAATACTTCCACTCTCTCTGCTGTAAAAGCTCCTACTGTCAAAGCATTTTCTAAATAAATTATTCCGCGCGGCTGAGATTGATAAATAATCGGCAAACAGAGAATTGATTTGGGTTGATATTTCTCAATGTAGGTATCTACCTTAAAAGGTTCGGCGACAGTCGCATTGTCTAAAACCAGATGCTTTTGACTGCGCTGTACGTAATTAATCACAGACAGGGGAACATCTTGACAATTTTCTACGGGAATAGAGGGTAAAAGTGTCACTTTATCCTCCGCAAAACTGCCAGTAGCTTCTATGCAGAGGATATCGTTTTTCAGCAGCAGTAGCACTACTTTTTGAGCCGCCGCATTTTCTAAAATAATTTTGATTAATTTGGTCAACAATTTTTCTAGAACAATTTCACCGTTAATGGCTTCCGCCGACTTAATAAAAGTAGCTAAGTCTAATAAATCGCCTAAACTACTACTGGTAGTATTTCCCGTGGCAGTGCGGGTGACATCGAGGGTTGGGGTTGGAATTGTGCGCGTCTGTGCTGCTAAGAAAGGATGTGTTGATTCTAAATGTTTAACTTTAGCTATGGCTCCCCAATGGATATATCCATAATAGGCTTTAGTCAGGTATGCTTGAGAAACTATCTCTTTACCCAAACCTTGATAAAATTCTCCGGCTAATTCATAGGCTAATGCTTCCTCTTGAATATAACCGTTTTTGGCAGCTCCATCAATTGCGCGATCGTACAATTCCATTGCTTGGGTATTTTGCCCCAACACTCGCGCTATTTCCGCTGCAACCAAGTCGTATTTGTGTTGATAATTCATCGGAGCATGCACTGCCCATTTTTTCATTTTCTTTTGGTTTTGCAGCACTTTTTCCCAATATTGCTTTTGTTCCCTTTTGCCAGTTTCTGGATACAAAGCTATGATACTGAGAGAGGAGTAAAAATTATTCAGAGCAACCACATCAAATCCGGCTACAGACTCCTCATGTTTCTCAAATAACCTTGAATTCTCTAAGGCTTGGGCGTAGTTTCTGAAGATAAGATTAAGCTGAGTTTTGGCATTATAAACCAAACCAACTAAAAAAAAGTTTTTAGATTCTATTAAAATGGGGAGCGTTTTGACTTCATTAAATCTCTCACCGACTAAATGACAGGGTTCGACAGCTTGACCGCGCAAATTGAGGGCTGTCTGCCTGCCTATACTTATATACTGTACAGCCATTTCTAGTTGAGATTGCTGCATTAGTTTCATATATTTACCAGTCTCCTGATCCACCAAATCTAGCGGCTCTCCTATGGACATTTTGTTTAAGCAATATGCACCTATAGCATAACCAGCAAATTCCAAATCTCCAGTTTCCATCCCATTTTTAAAACCTTCTTTGAGATCGCCTAATCCTGACTTGAGAGCAGCTTTCCAGTGGTGAATAAAAGAACCAAATGTTGCATAAACTCTACTTTTGATTGAACGGGAGGGAAATTTGTCTAACAGCCTAATTGCCAGTTGACCGAATTGGTATGCCAAACTAATGTCCCCTAGCTTGCACATAACTACGCCATAATAAACGTAGGCAATACTGGCATAAGGCGAATTACCGTATTTAATACACAGCTTGACCATCCTAAATGCCAGCAGCGGTATCAGTGGGGGTTTTGCCTGAATAGCACTGCTGAGAATCCCTGATAAAATCCGCATGGCTGCTTTTTTTTCGGGATCAATCATTTCTGGCAAGTTAGCTAAATCCTCAATTCGTTTCAATCCCAACCTCAGTTTGGTATTACTCAGTCCCGCCATAATATGTAGCGCGTGGGGATTTTGAGGAAAAGAAATGCCTAACAGTTTCAGCACCTCTAGTCCTGTATTGAGTGCTTCTACCACTCTATTTTGAGCGTTATAAGACTGAATTTGAAGTTCATAAACATTCACTTTTTCCAGTAAGGTTTTAGAATTTTGAAGTACAATTTCAACCATCTTTTTTGAAGCTTCATAGTTAATATTTAAGTATTCAGCTTCGGCTGTTGACTCGTAAATTGCTAACGTTAAGTCATAGTGGCTTTGCCAAGAATCCGCAGGCAATAATTCCATAGCGACCCGCAAATACCTAACAGCAGCTTCATAGGCAGCAGCCGCTTTTGCCTTGTGTCCAGCAGTTAAATTTAATTGTGCCAACTGAGTTTTTTCTGACTGTTGGCTAATCGTGTCAATTCCGACATTCAATTGATTGACGATATCAAAGATGTTTTCTTCTAGCTTGTCGGGGGGAGTATTCTGTAACAGTAATTGACCGATTTTTAAATGGGTGGATTGCTTTTGCTCTTCGGGAATTAGCGAATATGCCGCTTGCTGAACGCGATCGTGCAAAAATCTGTAACTAACCCGCGAAGTGTCTAACTTAAGATTGATTGATTCGGCTCGATCGAAAACTAAAGGAATGCGATAAGCATCGCTCAAGGGCAGAATTAACCCGGCTTGCAAAGCTGAATAAAGTTCAGTTGCTGTCGTATTAGCTGACTTTTCGCTAACAAGTGACAGCACATCTAGAGCAAATTTATCTCCCACGCAAGCTGCTAGCTTCAACACTTCTTGCGTGGCTGCGGGCAGCTTTTCAATGCGAGAAGCTACCAGTTCCACCACACTTTTATCGGTGATTCCAATGGCTTGGATTTCATCGATACTCCAATACCAACCACTTTGATTTTCCTCATTTGTAATGTGATTAAATTTAAATTTTAAAAGAGAGTCTTGATAAAGTGCTTGGAGTAATTGAGTCAAGAAAAAAGGATTGCCGCCCGTTTTATTCCAGATTAAATTCGCTAGATTGGTTACTTTTTTTGTGCAAGTGTTAAGTGTTTCAGTGACTAATTCCGTCACTTTTGCTAAATCCAGAGGTTGCAACACGATATTGTTGACTCTTGTACCAGTTTTTTCAATTTCTTCTACAGTCTGAATTAAGGGGTGGGTCGGACTAACTTCATTGTCTCGATAGGCACCGATTAGCAACAAATATTCCTGGTCAGGGTCAGTTATCAGTATTTGCATCAACTTTAATGTTGCTGAATCTGCCCACTGCAAATCGTCTAAAAAGATAACTAGGGGGTGTTCTTTTTGGGCGAAAACGCGAATAAATTCTTTGAATACCCGATTGAATCGATTTTGGGATTCTACAGGGGCGAGTTCTGGGACTTCTGGCTGTTTGCCGATGATTAATTCAACTTTTGGAATTACGTCGGCAATTACTTGGCCGTCTGTTCCCACTGCTGTTAAAATTTTAGTGCGCCATATTTCTAATGAAAGTGCACTTTCTGTTAGCAATTGCCGCAGCAATGAGTTAAATGCTTGGATTAATGAGGCATAAGGAATGTTGCGTTTTAACTGGTCAAATTTGCCGCTAATGAAGTAACCTTTTGACCTGGTAATAGGTTTACTAACTTCGTTGACTACGGCTGATTTACCGATGCCTGAGTAGCCTGATACTAGCATTAATTCGCTGCTTCCTGACGGGGGCAATTTTTGTTCAAAGGTAGCTATTTTTTCTGCTGACAAGTTGTTGGCTAAGCCCCCTCTTACACGTTCAAACGCTGCTAGCAATTCATTAACCTGATTTTCCCTACCGTACAATTTTTGGGGTATCAACAACTGGCTGAGAATATCTAAGCGTCCGGGGATGAAGTCGGCAATTTGTCCGTTGATTTCTAACTGATGCAAAGAAATTTCTAAGTCGGCTAACAATCCGGCCGCACTTTGATATCTATCTTCGGCATTCTTTGCCATCAATTTCATCACTATCTCTGAGATAGCGACAGGTATTTCTGAATTGATTTGATGGGGATATATTGGTTGAACTGCGATGTGGCTATAAACTATTTCTAAGGGGTCGTTGCTGCAGAAAGGCAATTTTCCTGTCAGCATTTCATATAATGTGATCCCAAGGGAATAAAAGTCTGTGCGGTAGTCGAGGGTGCGGTTCATTCTCCCGGTTTGTTCGGGTGACATATAGGCTAAGGTGCCTTCGACTGAGTTGGGATTGTTAAATTGCGGATTTTCTTTGTTGAGTTTTGTGGCAATGCCGAAGTCGGTGAGTTTTACTTGTTTTGTTTGCGAGTTAATTATGATGTTGCTGGGTTTGATGTCTTTGTGAATAATGTGATGAAAATGCAGGTATTGTAAGGCTTTGACTATTTGGATGGCGATGTGTAACTTTGCTTGCAGGCTCAAGGTTTCTCTTTCCAGCAGTTGGGCGAGGGATTCGCCGCCAAAGTCTTCTAAAACGATTCCTAATCGGTGGTCAAATGTTTCGAGACTGATGGCTTTGACGATTTGTTCGCTGTCTAAATTTTGGCGGATTTGATATTCGTGTTTGAGCCTGGTAATGGCTTCGAGGGTGGGATATTCGGCTTTGAGGACTTTGAGAATTGCTGGGGGCGCGTCTGTCGGTGTTTGTCCGCGATAGATTATTGTTTCGACGCCTTCGTGCAGAGTAGAATTTATTTGGTATTTGGATAAGGTTAACATCACTTAAGTTATAAATTACAGGAGCTAATTCTCATTAGCTTAACACTACTTAATCTTAATCTTGTGTGATTCCGATCGTGTATTTGGCGATTCCCAATCACACGGAATATACACTAAGTGAAAATGTGGGCTTGGTCGTTGGTGTCAACAAACATCTTAAATGTAATGTCGGTCTTGTGTGTGAGTCCCGAATGCTTTCGCTGCAGCGTTGTTCATGGGGATAGGAGCGATCGCACTCTGCGTCAAACAGCAGGAGATGGGAGCGATCGCACTGGGCCTAAAACAGGCAATTCAACGGGTTCTCAATCGCTGACTACTGTAACTTCACAGATAGTAGCAATAGATTCCGGTTCAGGTAAAATACGCACGCGGGCGAATTTTAAACCGCTGACTCCTTGGAGTGATTCTACCATGCCCGTCTGAACTTTTGGCTCTACCCAACCTTCGCGAGACAAGTAGCGCAAGTATTGTTGGTACTCTTCCCATTCGTCTTCGGTTGAATAAACTACCGTTAACATTCCTGGCTGGGTAATTCGCTCTTGTGCGTCTTTGTCAACGGCTTTTTCGATCCGCTTTTTGACGAGTTCATAGCGGATGTCGCGAGTGCCTTTGACATCAAACATTTTTTCAGTGTTTTCGTTGTGAAAAATGTCGATCGTCGTATTCTGCACTAATACTAAATGTGCGAGTTCCATGTTAATTTGAGACTCGGCTTGCAGGCGAAAAACTGTGCGGCCGCAGTCGCAAATTGCTCGCAGTTGTTCGTACCGCAAACTGTGTAGGTGAAACTGGCTGAATGTGGGGTCGATCGATTTTCCTGCATAAATCATGTGATCGATGCCGTCGGTGCATTCGATGTCGCAGTAGTGGGGCAAAATTTGCTGCATTTTTTCTTGCCAGCGGGCCCAGGTTTCTTGGAGTTTGGTGCTGATTAAGTTCAGCATTTGGTCGTAGCGATTGCGATCACTGTAAACGCAGTTGTGTTCATTTTCACAGGCTGCTTGGTAAGCTTCAACGGCTGCCTGAACCTTGGGCCCGCACTGCACAAAATAGTCAAAATATACTTCTAAATGCTCGTTTAAATACTCGGCGGCTCGCACCTCCATATCGACTGTTACTTTTTGTTTTAAATGCTGGATGTAGTCAAGCAAGTCGAGCCGCAGTTGCTCGCCGAGGTGGGTAGTTTGTGTTTCGCAAACGGCATCAACTATGACTAAACCTAAGCGGAATTGTTCGAGCAAATCAGTTTGAATAGCTCGGTTTCTTTCGTCGCTAGAACCGCGAATGTCCGAAATTCCGTACAGCGGATGAACGTCAGCAAATACGATTGTTTCTGGAGGTAGTCCCCAACTTCGCCTTTCTGCTTCTTGGGCGAACCGCCACTCGACTGCGGGGTGGATGTTGTGAATGTGGGTAAACCGCTCCTGGATGGCTTGCCGCAGGGCTGCAATGAAGGCGGGAATGAGTTCTTGGGCGTGTTTAGCGTCAATGCCGTTGAAGTGGTTTGGCCGATCGCACAACAGCCCCACGACACCCAAAATCCGCACCCCGCACCCCTCACGGGTGACGGATTTGACTACGAGGGGCACCAGCAGCATCGATCGAGTTCCCATTCTCCGCAAAGTTCGATCGCACTCGGTTTCGCACTCCCTACGCAAGTCTGGCACGTTCCAAACTTGATTTGCTGCTGTGGCCTTCAAAAAGTGAGAAGCTTCTAGGGAGTGCATTGAATAAAGAATCGGCTGCAAATGTTGGCCGTCTTTTGCAACTAATAGCTGTACTTGTTCGCCGTCGGGGCGCAGCAGCAAAGTGCCGTCAGCATTGAAGAGCGATCGCAAACACCGATCGATTTTCTCAAATTTGTCTGGTCGCAGCATCGAATCTTGATCGATCAATAACTGAGTCAGCCGCCGAATTTGCTCCTGCACGGTGACATCAAAACCTTCTAGCAGCAGCAAGCCTTCTACGCGATAATTATCCAACTGCAATCGATCGGCTAAATTCTCCAGTTGATTCGGCTGCATCAGCCAAGCTTCCCGTTCCGCAACAGGCATTAATCTTAAAGAAACATCCGCAAATTCATCTATTTTTGAGTTAATTCGAGTAATTTTTAACTGTTCCGAACCCAGCCAAAATTCTATAAATCTGGCTTCTCGATGTTGGGGGTTTTTTACACTCGCCGTGACAGGTTCGTCTAGCACCCGTAAACCGTCGATGTCAATTTGATAATATTGCTTAAATACCCAGTGCAAAAGGTGGCGACGGTACAATTGTTCTGCTGTTTTGCCCCCCCAATCCTCGAACAGTTCCAGCAGAGTGAGGTGGGTTTCTGCAAACCAACCGTTGGTAGATTGAGTTGCCAAAGACGTTTCCTCCCAACCCGCCAAGCGACAAAATGCCGCGTTAGCATAACGCAGGGCAAAAGTTCCCGGTTCCACTACTGCGATTAAAACGCGGCGGTCGCCGAGAAATTGAAACAATCGCTGTAAATCTTGTTTCCACGTTTTCAAGGGTTCAATTTCTGAAGATTGACTGGGTACTTGGCCCGCCAAAGCTTCCAGTAGCTGTTCTATACTTGGTTCGCTGGGCAGATTGTTACTGTCTTGCTTTGTTGGGACGATATCTGTCGCTGGCAGTGATTTTACGGAGTTGTTGTTTTGATGGGAAGACGATTTAGGAGTAGACATGAGTAAAACACCTGAAAGCAGTGGATTTTGCCAAAGAATATCAGCGATCGGCGATTATGACTTTGTAAAGAGCTTATATCCTGTTTGTAAAGTTTGTGTATGGGTATCGGAAACTGGGTTTTTTCTCGGAGGATGGGCCCAGGGACTTTTACTTTTATTCACAAACAACCTCTCAGTCTCGACGTTATAGGTGATATTAACGTGTTTACTGCCTGGGGGGTAACACCCATTATAAGCGGTAGACTGTAGCGGATAGTGTCAGCAACTAATGCTATTTGACTCAAAGGCGAGATCTATAGCAGGTTTGGGTTGAATGAAGCACAGCCCTGGTAATTGGTAATTGGGAATTGGGAATTGGTAACTTATACGATCGCCTAGCCGAAGTATTGGTAATTGTAATTGACGATAGACCAACAGGTTGCTTGTCATTAATTGAGAAAATAAAAGTTGCACCCAAAATCCCAACATCCTTGCGATTTGGCAAGGAAATAATTAAAATGTATAATACAGCTAACAGGATTTTTGAAAGGACATAGTTATGGCTTTAACGGTTAACAATCTCATTGCCGATGTGACGGGATTTCCTGTATTTGCTGGGGGCGGGCCACGTCTTTTGGGATTTGCTACACCCGATGAGATTAACGTAGGGAATGGAAATTTGTCGTCTTTTCCCTGGGGAGTTTGGGGACTCGACGGCAACGATACTATAGGAGGTTCGTCGGATTCTAACGAACGGCTGTTAGGAAATAACGGCAATGATATTATCGGTGGTGGTGGCGGAAATGACATAATTTACGGCGGGAAAGAGGACGATCGCCTGGATGGAAATGATGGCAACGACGTAGTTAGGGGCGACGCCGGAAATGACCTTATCTTCGGAGGGTTCGGGAACGATATCCTGCGGGGAGGGCAAGGAGACGACGATTTAGAGGGCAATGAGGGCAACGATTTCTTAGCGGGCGATCGGGGAGTTGACGTGCTCACGGGAGGCCTCGGTGCTGACATATTCGTGCTCAGAAGCAACGAGGAAGCATTTGGTATAAATGGAGCAGATGTCATTACGGATTTTAACTTTGACGAGGGCGATCGCATCGGTTTGACGGACGGTTTAACAGAACTAGACCTTTTCTTTGAAGACGACAATTTGATTGCTTACGATAACGACGGAATTATCAATGACATGGTGATTGAAAACATAACTAATGGACAAATTGTGGGGGTAGTTTTAAATACCAACAGCTTTGAACTTACGGGTGCATTTGAACAAGCTAGTCCGTTTGCATTGGCAGTTAATGGTTCTCAATTCCAGTTTTTAGCTTAGTTATTTGTAGGAATTATACTGGCTATAAAGTTAGTTCCGGGTACGAGACACGGCAGTTTGGCGTAGGACACGCCACTGCCGTGTCCCTACAGATAGCGGGCAATTAATCTATACGCAACCGTACTTGGGAAAATTGATAGTAAAACAGTTCTTCCTTTAAATATTTTTTAGGCTAATCTAAAAGTAGAAATTAAAACTCGGGGAAAGTAAGTAGTAGTTCCGAATTAATTACACAATATTTCTACTGAAACCCTTGCCTAGCAAGGAGTCTTTATGTAATTAATTTTGTGTGGTTACTTATATATTGTATCCGCTCAATAATTCGGGGCCGACTACCCACTAAGGAACGATTTTGCGTCATTTGACGTGCATCGTTGAGCGATTTACCCCGGATTATTGAGCGGATACATAAAAACCAAGATAAAATAACTTCAAAACATCCAACTATAAAAACAATCGCCCTTCTACAGAAAAGAGCGATCGCCTGTTTTTTTAGGAAGGGCGAGCGCTTCAAATCAATAATCAAGCAAACAGCAACTTTTCTACTATAGTTTTAGGTTCTGGGAGAGATTTACCATCTACCTGATATTCTTCAACTAAAAGCTCTAATACCTCTACTGCATTCTGCAAAGCTTCTTCGTAGGTATCTCCATAAGTGTGGAACTGCTGAGATGGAAAATCAGGTAAGTGAACTAGGTAGCAGTTATCTTCATCCGACCATTGAATAACAATTATATAAGGTAATTTCATGATTCAGGTTCCTCTTCTTCAATTGCTTTCAATATTCCAATTTTTCGATTAACTTCTCTCTCTAAATACAGTTTCGCATCATCGCCATCATTTCCAGCAATGGTAATTGGTTCATGATAGTAGTCAAGGATGAACCCATCTTGTATGGCTGCCTTTTGCCGAACGATAAGTAAACCCAGCTTTTAGCAGCAGGCTTTTGAGTTCTCGAATCTTTTTGCGCCTAAGCAGACATAAAAATTGTCGCAAGGTGACGGAAATACTTTAATCATATTCCCGAAAGTAGGGTTTGTCCAAACGTACCCTACTACATGAATTTGAATTAGTTCCAGCATCAATCCGCGTTCCTCAGCGGTTAGAAAATAAAAACATTCAACTTTCAGCAAAACCCCAATCCAAAAACTCCCATTTAGCCTAAAATTAAAAATACTGACTAGCCTAAATTGCCCTATGTTTGAAGCCCTTGCCGATCGACTCGAATCCACCTGGAAAAAACTGCGCGGACAAAATAAAATCTCCGAGTCCAACATCCAAGACGCGCTCAAAGAAGTCCGCCGCGCCCTCCTGGAAGCCGATGTCAACCTCCAAGTCGTCAAAAACTTCATCGGAGAGGTAGCGGCAAAAGCACAAGGCGCAGAAGTCGTTTCAGGCGTCCGTCCCGACCAACAATTCATCAAAATCGTTCACGACGAACTCGTGCGTGTCATGGGGGAAACCAACGTACCCCTCGCCACCGCCGAATCCGGGCCCACAGTGATCCTGATGGCAGGTTTGCAAGGAACCGGGAAAACCACCGCCACCGCCAAACTAGCGCTGCACCTCCGCAAACAGAATCGTACCGCACTGCTAGTCGCAACCGACATTTATCGACCAGCCGCGATCGACCAATTGCTAACCCTCGGCAAACAAATCGACGTACCCGTATTTGAATTAGGCAAAGACATTGACCCCGTAGAAATTGCCCGCCAAGGCATCGAACACGGCAAACAAATCGGCATTGATACCATCATCGTCGATACAGCAGGTCGCCTGCAAATCGACCAAGACATGATGGCAGAATTGGGCCGCATCAAACAAACAGTACAACCCCACGAAACGCTGTTAGTTGTTGATGCCATGACGGGCCAAGAAGCAGCAAATTTAACCCGCACCTTTCACGAACAAATCGGCATTACCGGCGCAATCTTAACCAAATTAGACGGCGACAGCCGCGGGGGTGCAGCCTTATCCGTGCGGCAAATATCCGGCGCGCCGATTAAATTTGTCGGCGTCGGCGAAAAAGTGGAAGCATTGCAACCATTTTATCCCGATCGCATGGCATCGAGAATACTCGGCATGGGCGATGTCTTGACGCTAGTAGAAAAAGCGCAAGAAGAATTCGACATCGCCGATGCCGAGAAAATGCAAGAGAAAATGCTCACGGCAAAGTTTGACTTTACCGACTTTCTCAAACAAACCAGACTGTTAAAAAATATGGGTTCCCTCGGCGGCATCATGAAAATGATTCCGGGGATGAACAAACTTTCAGACGAACAAATGCGGCAGGGAGAAGTGCAGCTAAAACGCACCGAAGCCATGATTAATTCCATGACAGTTGAAGAACGCCGCAATCCCGAACTTTTAGCAAGTTCTCCATCCCGTCGCCGCCGCATCGGCAAAGGCGCAGGCTACGCTGAAAACGACGTAACTAAGCTGGTGAGCGATTTCCAGAAAATGCGTACAATGATGCAGCAAATGAGTCAAGGCAACTTTGCCGGCATGGGAGGATTGCCCGGAATGCCCGGAATGCCCGGAATGGGTGGCCCCGGAATGCAGCCCGGTTCCCGTGGCTATATGGGAGCCCAGCAGAAGAAGAAAAAGAAAAAAGATAAGCCAAAAAAAGGTTTCGGACAGTTGTAGAAAGCATCAAACTTATTGCACGATTGTCAAAAATTTGTAGGGGCGGGTTCACCAAAAATAATTGCCTAAAACCGATCATCTCGTAAACCCGCCCCACCCCCCGCGATAGTTCTTATTTAACTCTTTTATTGTTACCGAGTTCAATCTAAAAAAGCCTGTAATTAAATATGGTACAAACAATTACTCAATCAGAAATCATATCTATAGAATTGCCAAACGCGATCGGACTTCTTGTCAGTCGCGAGCAATTCGAGGCCCTAGCATTGGCAAATCCCGGCTTGAGATTAGAGAGAAATGTATAAGGAGAGTAGGCTTTTGCGCCTTTCCTACAAGAGATTCATAAAATTTATTGCGGCTAAACTAGATGGCCGGCTAGCTTACTACCTCTACTTTTATGCCTAATAGTTCGGTTGCCTTTTCGCTGTCTACAGGCCTAGAAAATAAATATCCTTGCCCCAACTCACACCCCAACTCTCGCAGTTTCTGTAGCTGGGTTGGCGTTTCTATGCCTTCTGCCACAATATCCATACCTCGGCTGCGAGCCAGCGTCACAATTGTCTGGATAATTTCTACGCCACTGTTGTCTGAGCCAATGCGGCTCACAAAAGACCGGTCAATCTTTAAGGTATCAATGGGAAACTCATGTAAGCGACTTAAAGAAGAGTAGCCCGTGCCAAAGTCATCGATACACAACAGAATGCCTAGAGCTTTTAGCTGCTTCAACATCTTTTCTTCCCTGGATACTGTTTCCAAAATGCAACTTTCAGTAATCTCTAGTTTTAGACTGTAGCTGGGAAAGCCAGTCTGCTGCAAAATCTCCTCAATTCGATTGAGTAGGTTTGCTTGTTTGAGCTGCACGGGGGAAAGATTGACATTAATCGCCAAGGGAGGTGTTTGGGGAAACTGTTGCTGCCAAATACTAATCTGGTGACAAGCTTCCTGCAAAACAAACCACCCCAATTCATTGATCAAACCAGTTTCTTCAGCCACAGGGATAAACTCAGCAGGCGGGTAGATGATGCCAGATGGGTGATGCCATCGCACCAAAGCTTCAAAGCCACTCAGTTGCCCCGTAGAAAGGGAGACAATTGGCTGGTAGTGAACGCAAAATTCTTGTAGCGCCATTGCCCTTCTCAAGTCGTTCTCCAACTGCAAGCGCGTCATCGCCACAGTTTGCATAGCTGGATCGAAAATTTCGTAACGCCCTCTACCTTGAGCTTTAGCATAATACATAGCGATATCCGCATCTCTGAGTACGTCTTCTGGGCGATCGTAACCCATTGTGCTAACGATAATTCCAATGCTGATCTCGGTAAATACTTCATAATCATTCAAATTAAACGGCTG
Source organism: Microcoleus sp. T3_A4 (assembly GCF_036700465.1). Taxonomy (NCBI): domain Bacteria; kingdom Bacillati; phylum Cyanobacteriota; class Cyanophyceae; order Oscillatoriales; family Microcoleaceae; genus Microcoleus; species Microcoleus sp. T3_A4. Next base: position 28,424 of record NZ_JAUBOY010000013.1, read on the forward strand.
CCTTAATTGATTTTGGATGCGTTCAGCCACCCTGTTTGGTTCATCAATATCTTTAATATCTTCCAGCAAGATCACAAATTCATCTCCTCCAAACCGCGCAACTGCATCTGTGTGGCGTAAACAAACTTGCAGTTGACGAGCAACGCTTTTTAGTAATTCATCCCCAACCAAATGTCCGAGGCTATCATTCACTACTTTAAAGCGATCTAGGTCAATAAATAGCACCCCATATAGATAATCTTCATGTCTGTACGACAAGTCGATCGCCTGTTGCAGCCGATTCATAAACCAAGCGCGGTTAGGCAAACCAGTTAGCGCGTCGTGAAAAGCATCATGTCCTAATTTTTCTTCTCTTTCCAACAACTGAACTTGAGCCTGTTGAAGCTCGTTGCAGGCTTCTCTAAGTTCAGCCGTTTGAGAAGCCACCCGTTCCTCTAACTCAGAAGTGAGTTTCTGCAAGGCCGCTTCCGCCTCTTTTCGCGCTTCAATTTCCTGTTTGAGAAGCACATTTTGCTCTTCCAGGGTCTTAGTCAAATTTCGCAGTCTCAGGTGTAGTTGCACGCGGGCTAGGACTTCTTCTTGCTGAAAGGGTTTGGTAATATAATCTACTGCCCCCATTGACAGACCTTTAACCTTATCGACGCGATCCGTAAGAGCTGTCATAAAAATCACAGGGATATCTTTCGTTGCTACCGATGCTTTTAAGCGGTAGCAAGTTTCAAAGCCATCCATCCCCGGCATCATCACATCTAACAATATGATATTTGGCGAAACTTCTTGTAACTTCTCAATAGCACTTTCCCCATCCTTAGCTACTAAAACCTTGAAGCCTGACTCCTTCAAAAAATCGAACAGAAGTTTGAGGTTATTCGGGTTATCGTCAACAATTAAAATTACATTGTCTTTTTGGTTAACCATTTTATTAGCCCAAATGTTTTTTTACAAAAGCTAGTAGTTCTTTTTCTTCAAAATTTTTGGCAAATTGCAAGATTTTATTAGCAAAGGGTAGATAGTTGCCGTCTATCTGCTTGAGTCTATTGGCTTCCTGCTCAACCACTTCAATATCGCCGATCCGAGCCGCATTAAACAGCGCTACCAGCTCTGCTGATGGCGGTATCACAAGCTCATCACTCTGAACGTTTAATAAATCCGTGAAACCTTCCTGGCGTGCGATCGCCAAATCCGCAGGGTAGTCGTAGATCCATTCTATTTGTAAATAATTTTTTAAGACTTCTAGCAATTCTTCTACTTGGATAGGCTTGGCTAGGAACTCGTTACAACCTGCTTCGTGGCTATTTTTCCGATCGAATTCAAACACGCTGGCGCTGGATGCTATCAATATTACATCCTTAAACTCTGATGACTTTCGGAAGCGCCGCGACATTTCAAATCCATCCATTACTGGCATCACCAAGTCTGTAATAATCAGATCTGGTTGAAAATCAATGGCTTTATTTAAACCCTCTTGTCCATTACAAGCTTCCAGGATTTTAAAACCTAGTGGTTCTAAAAAACTTCTAATAAAACCTCGATTTTCTAATCGATCGTCTACTAACAGAATTTTATTTTTAGTTCCTTTAAAACCCCTTAAATTAATTGAATTATTTAGCGAAGTTTGCTCAATAAATTCAGAGGATTGAGTCAACTCTAAATCAAAGGAAAAACTGCTGCCTTGACCCAGTATACTTTCGACTTTTATTTCGCCTCCCATCATTTGAACAATTTTCTGTGCGATCGCTAATCCTAACCCAGTGCCTTCTGCCTTCTGCTGGCTATTTCCGACTTGTTCAAACGGTAAAAATATTTTTTCTAACTGTTCGGGTGCCATTCCAACCCCCGTATCTTGGATATGGAAACGAATTTTAGTAAGTTGTGATTGGTCGGAGTCTTCCCCCGTACCTATTACGCCTACCTTAAAAATAACACCTCCTTTTTCTGTAAATTTAATAGCATTGCCCAAAAGGTTAATCAAAACTTGGCGCAGTCGTTTTTCATCAGCACTTACAGCGTTAGGAAGTTGATTTAAAGCTTGATAACTAAATGTAATGTCTTTTTGTTCAGCTCGGATGCGGCACATTTCCACAACCCCGATCAAAAAAGAAGAAAAATTAAAACTTGAGCTGTAAAGTTCCATTTTACTGGCTTCAATTTTAGAAAGGTCTAAAATATCGTTAATCAGCGTAAGTAAGTGCGAACCACACTGGTGAATAATGTGGATAGCATCTTTTTGTTTAGGAGTGGTAGTTTTATCGCGTTCCATAATTTGAGAGTATCCTAGAATTCCGTTCAGGGGTGTGCGGAGTTCATGGCTCATGTTGGCGAGGAATTGGCTCTTGGCGTGGTTAGCACTATCAGCGGCAATTTTTGCCTCTTTTAGCTCAATTGTTCGTTCTTCTACTCGATTTTCTAGCTCGGAGTTGGTCTTTTCTAAAGCAGCAAAAGACTCGCGCAATTGCTGTGCCATTTGGTTAAAAGATTGAGCCAGACTTCCCAGTTCATCTATGCCATTTACCTCTACTTTTTGGTCTAATTGACCGCTAGCGATCGCTCTACTCGCTCTACTCAAAAGAAAAATAGGATGGGTGATCCAGCGGGAGGCGAGGATTCCTAACAACGTCGCTAGCACTAACCCTAAAAGGCAGAGTAAGATAGTGCTGCGGGTATTGGCATTGATTTCCTCCATAAAGTCGGCTTCTGGAACGACTACAACAATCAGCCAATCAAGACCTCTACCATCTTGGAATGGGGATACTTGCACGAATTCCCGCTGACCATCTAGCATGAAGTCTAGTTGCTGGTTGCTGTCTATTTCGGTAAAGTTACCAAAGCGTTCTATTAAATGTTGCGCTGTTCCCTGTATCAAAGGCACGCTGCTTTCAATCGCTTTTAATCTTTGCGTTTCTTGGCGATTTTGGCTGCTGATAAAGGGCTTCTCGGCGGTGGAAGAAGCCACTAGCAATCCCGATCGTTCGATGATGAAAGTCTTTCCCGATTTACCAATTTTTAAAGTTTGCAGAAAGTCGCCGATTTTTGAGAGAAACAGATCGGTACTTACAACTCCTCGAAAAATGCCATTTTGGTCGTAAACAGGTTGGCTAGCGGAGATTCCTAGGCTGGGTTGAATATAATATTGATAAATTTTATTCCATTGGGGTTTACCTGCAACTTTTGCGGCTTTATACCAGGGTCGAATGCGGGGATCGTACTCTGGGTGGGTTTCCTTAAACTGAGTCGGGTTGCCCTCTTTATCTGCCCTGATGATCGTATTAATGAAATTAGTAGATCGATCAGTTATTTCAACAACAACACTGCCATCATCCTTATATCCAGCACCCGCATATTCTTTTCTTTCCCCTCCAAAACTGATGTAACTAACTGTGGGAAATTGCTTGAGCTGCCAGTAGAAGTAGCTTCTCATAGAACTCATATTGTCTGGATTCCACAACCCAAAGCGGCCAATGGCGTCAACGCTGATGGCATTGACCAAATGGGGCGTTTCCAAATAAGTGTTTAGTTGTTGATTGATGCGGGCGAGTACCTCCGTTCGTAATTGGCTAGTAACGTTGTTGACGGCAGTTTTGCCGTTGCGTAGCGAGAGCCAACCTGTCAGTCCCACAGCGGCAAAGATTTGCAGGACGAATGGTACGACTAACACAAGGCGCAGTGGGATTTTTTGAGGGCTTTTTGCAAGTTCATTCTCACTTGCGATCAGTGTCATGGCGGAGTCATTTTAGTATTTGGATTATTTCAATAACAACAGTCGCTCACCCTTGGTCATTTAAAGTCAGCTCTAGGGAAATTATTGATTCCGTCTCTCTTGAACGCCAATAGGTTTAATGATATCTTATGGTTGAATAACCGGGCTGAAGTGCGCTGCTAATACTGATACAGTTTGCCAATTGATGAAAAAAAACAGCTCCCCCATTTGAGACGGCATCTCCATAAATGTCAAATGTGCTATATTTTGCTTGGGGTTGTAGTGTGAGCCTACCTGCCGATTTCAGGGATATTGAGTACACCTTCATTGACTTCTAGGTCTTGACCTCAATACTAATTGATCTAAGCATACAATTATAGTCAGGACTTACGAACTATAGGGTCTGAAACCATGCTTCCCCGTGCTGCCCTAAAAAAGGGGGAACTTGAAAGCCCTCTTGGAAAAAGGGTTTGGGGGTTCTATCCGTAAGTCTTAAGCTTACGCCAGCTAAATTGCGCTTTTTTTTTCAAGGGGTTCTCTGACCCGTGGCACAAGGATTCTCAAATAGAGGAAATGGGAACCTAGATGCACAATAACTTAATAGTCTATCGTGCATACTGCCTAAACCAACCCTAAACTCAACACTTTGACGGGGTGACAAGCAGGTTAAAAGCAAAGCTGCGTCAAGGTTTTGAGTTGATTGACCAAGCAAAAAGATCTTTGCGGGCGTGATATAATTTCCGGTTACACTCATACATGATGTTGATGGTTGACGGTTGACTGTTCACGGCGTCAACAGTCAACCGTCAACAGTCAACAGTGAACTCGAATTTACTATTCCGATGCTAACGGATTTGATATGAGTTAATAAAAGAGAGTGGCGAGCTCCCTTGAATCAGGTTCAAGGCGAGCTTGGAGGATCTTATGAGTCAATCAGCCTGTCCATAATCCCCTATCTTTTTTGATACTCAGGGGCTTTAATGCTTTTACCATCAAGGTTTCACAGGCGTTGTCACCCCGCCAAGTATTTTTACTTACTACTGTCTCGGACGATCGACTTCGCTCCGCTCTTGCAGTGTATGCTGCCCGTTGGGATGTGTTGTAGTAAGGAACTTTAGTTCTTAGTAACTAAAAGGTTTAAGAAAAGGCAGAAATCATTATTACAAAATTAATTGCACAATCAATTTCTATTGAATAGCTTGCCTGAATTCCCGCATTGCCTGAAGGTGATTTTCAATATGGATACACCGGGTCAATAATACAATATCTAAGTCTGGCCGAACTTGAGAGCGATCGACCTCTGCATATCCATCTTCGCCCAACGAATACAAACGCAGCCTACCATTTTCCCAAAACCAAACTTCAGGAATTTCGAGACGTTTGTAAGCTTCCAACTTGTTAATACCGCCGCTAGTCACCACCACTTCCACCGCCACATCAGGAAATTCTCGATTAGCCCCTAATTCGTAAGACAAATCCGCTTCTCGCTTCACCATTCCCGTTTCACTTTCCAGCGTCACCGAGCCAGTTGGCGTAAAATCAATTCCCTGCGCATTCCAAATACATATCCACCAGCGTTGAAATCCGCTGTTTGGCAGTTTGGTGTTTTCTTCCAGGCATACGTCTAATCTCCAATACCCCATCTAAAAACGACAGCTTCACCCCCGGACGCGAGAGCAACTCTTCAACAGCCTTAAACTCTCTCCAACTCAGCTCGTCAATTAAGATAGGTTCATCGAGTCCTTCTAACTTTTCTAAAGTTGTCGTCATCCCAACCCCTCTTTACTCAATCCAATCTTAATTATATCTGCGTTCCTCTGCGCTCATCTGCCTTTATCAGCGGTTGCAATCCCATCTACTGTCCCAAATTTCCCTTGTACTCGTCCGGTACAAATTCCGTAACCACTTGGCCGCCGCCACCGTCGCCTTTGACAATCACAGTTTGATTTTTCAACTCTCCCGCCGCCCTCGGCCCAGTTAAATTAAACACCGGATTTAGTTGCTTGTAAACGACATTTCCTTCGGCGTCGAAAGTCTGATTAGTTAAATACCACGTTACGCGATCGGTATTTAATTGAGCTTGACGTTTTTCCCCAATTCCTACCACATTCCCAGTCAAATAAAAAATTTTTTTCTCTAAATCTCCCCGCCCCGTATCCCCAGTCATCGTCACCTTTTCCACGCGGTGAAAAACCTTCACAGGCCCAGGCGATACCACAGATTGCGCCGGAAAATTCCAACTCATCAAACTGCTTTCTATTTGCAGCGGCGGGTCTGATGGCATCAATTGAGCGTTTTTTGTCAGCGTCGCAATCTTGGTTTTTAAGTCTACATCTACTTGGTCGGCAAAACCGCTGTCTGTTACTATTTTATCTTTGTATCTGTCAATTTGAGTCGGTTGGTCGCTGTTTACCTTTTGTTGCTCCACAAACCACACTAAGTGCTCGGTTCGCAATTGCAAAACCGGATCTTTAACCTTCGCCACTACAGATCCGAATAACTCCATCCTCTTAGCCCTACTGAAAACCCGCGCTTCCTTCGCTGAAGCAGTTACCTGTTTGTTCTCTCCAGTCAAATTGTTGCGGACAACTAGAACATCTTCTTTCGGCCGCCACTCCAACTCATTTCCGCGCAAAACCACTCCATTTTTTAGGTCTGTAGCGACTATGTTACCTTTGAGAAAAACCTGATTGCCTTCCTGAAATACCTGCCCGGTTTCTCCCTGAATGTCGTAAATTTCTTTGCCGTCCTGAAACAATTTGCCCACAGGTTTCTGAACGTTAACTATCTTTTTGTCTTTGCTGTAAACAGCATTTTGCGAGTTTACTTTCCAGAACGTCTCGCCCTTTTCGTTTGCTTGTTCTAGAGTTACTTTGTTTAAAGTTAAAGTGCTGTTTGACTGTTGAGCAGTTTGGAGATCCTCAGCTAATTTGTTTTTTTGAGTCTCTTGCGGAACGGCACAAGCATTAATCCCCAAAATCAGTGCTGCTAAAAATAGCAGCCTCAATTTTGGGGATTTGAGATGGGGATTTGGGGATGTGAGATTAATCATTTGGAATTGGGAATTGGTAATCGGTAATTGGTAATCGTTAATTGGTAATTGATAATTTGGTAGTGAAAAACACTTAATCAAAAATTAAAAATGTCTTATGCTTTGTCTAAATTTTTAACTTCTAATTCTCCCGAATTCAACCCATTAACCCTTACAAATTACCCCTTACCAAATCCCTATCTGTCGTCGTGTTCCTCCATCAAGCTCAGACCCGATAAAGGGCGGTAAGCATAATTAGGGCGCGATGTTTTTTGGATGTCGTCTTTAATCATTTCCAAATCGATATAGCGATCGGCTACATTAATCAAACTGTCACTCGTCATCGATCGCAAACTCACCACCTCAACCCGCACGCCACGATAGCTCACAGCGTCTACAGCATAAGCCAAATCGCCGTCACCGCTGACCAGAACCGCCGTGTCGTAAGACCCCACTAAAGCCATCATATCCACAGCGATTTCTACATCCAAATTCGCCTTCTTAGAACCATCTGGCAACTGTACCAAATCCTTAGAAATCACGCGGTAGCCGTTGCGGCGCATCCACAGCAAAAACCCCTGCTGTTTCTCGTTAGTGCGATCGACACCCGTGTAGAAGAAAGAGCGCAGCAGCCGTGAACCCGCAGTTAAACGGCACAGCAGCTTAGTGTAATCAATCTCAATTCCTAACTGCAAAGCCGCGTAAAAAAGGTTAGAACCGTCAATAAAAATTGCCACTCTACCGCGATTTTCTAGAACCTGTTCCGGCGTAAAAAGGTCGTTGCTTTCTATTCTATTCAACATGATTGTTATGCCTCAATTTTTATGAAAGATTGGTAAGGAAATAACTGCTAATTCGTAGTCTCTCATCACACCCAGAGCGCTGGCTGCCAACTATGAAGGTACTGTTTACTGCAGTTCGAGCCGCTTAAAAACAGGTTGGGGTTCCCCCAGAGTTTGGTTTGCCGGCAAAGCGCCCCAGGCAGCATGAGCTGCAAAATTCGCTAAACTGTTAACTGTAACTCGATCGTTAAAGTCAATTGAAAAACCTAGCTGCTGATAGATAGCGTTGCTGATATTCGGAATAATCGGCGATAAAAGGTAAGATGCTAGTCTAACAGATTCCAGAACAGAATATAGCACTTGTTCGACACTTTCGATCTGTCCCTGCTTGTACAAACTCCAAGGTGCTTGCACGTCAATAAACTTGTTCCCGGCTCGAACTAATGCAAGCACGGCTTCGGAAGCCTTGCTAAAAGCCAACTCTTCGTAAAAACTCGCTACTTGCTCGCCCAAATCCAGGCTCATAGCCTTGAGAAGGTTGTCGCCGTCAATGTTTTCTGCCAACACATTCGGTACGGAGCCACCGCAATATTTGCGAGCCATGTTTAGGGTACGATTAAGCAGATTTCCCAAATCATTTGCTAGCTCAGCATTCAATATATTGATAAACCGAGTTTCGTTAAAATCGCCGTCCTCTCCGAACTCAATTTCTTTAAGAAAATAGTAACGCACTGCATCAGCGCCGTATTTGTTGACCAATTCGACAGGGTTTAAAGTATTACCCTCCGTTTTCCCCATTTTTTTGCCGTCTTTGGTCAAAAACCCGTGTGCGAAGACGCGACCCGGCACCAGTAGATTTGCTGACATCAGCATTGCCGGCCAGTAAACAGCGTGGAAGCGAAGAATATCTTTGCCGATCAAGTGCAAGTCAACCGGCCACCATTTAGATAAAGCATTCTCCAAAATCGGGTCGCTGTCCGGATCTAGCAAGGCGGTGACGTATCCCAGCAAAGCGTCAAACCAGACGTAGATGCTGTGACTGGGGTCAACTGGCATTGGCAGACCCCATTCGAGATTTACTCTAGAAATCGAAAAGTCTTGCAGTCCAGAGTTGACGAAACTGAGCACTTCGTTGCGTCGGCTTTCCGGCGCGATGAAGTCGGGACGTTCTGCGTACAAGGCCAGCAGTTGGTCTTGATACCGGGACAGACGGAAAAAGTAATTTTCCTCGTCGCGCCACTCAACTTCCTTGCTGGTGTGGACGGAGCACCGATTTCCCGGCAACAATTCCCGTTCATCCTTGAATTCTTCACAGGAGACGCAGTACCACCCTTGTTGCTGGTTCAAGTAGATGTCGCCGGAGTTCCAGACGCGCTGGAAAAATTCTTTGACAATGTACTCGTGACGCCGCGAAGTTGTGCGGATGAAGCGATCGTACTGGATGTCGAGTTGCTCCCACAGCGCCTCAAACGCCGGAACCACTGAATCGCAGTGAGCTTGGGGCGATCGTCCCAAACTCTCGGCTGTGCGCTGAATTTTCTGCCCGTGTTCGTCAGTCCCCGTCACCAGCAAAACAGATTTGCCCCGCAGCCGCTCAAATCGGGCTAGGGCATCCGCAGCCATAGTCGTATAAGCGCTGCCAACGTGAGGTAAATCGTTTACATAATACAGAGGCGTTGTTATCGCAAAGGTATTCTTAGTTTTATCAGTCGATTTCATTGAATGTTAAAAGAAAATTCCCTAAATTTCGTTTCGATCTTAACTCAGCGGTTAAATTTTTTATGGAGTGGCAATCAAGCCAAATTTACTGCAAGTTATGTGCAATTGTCTAACCCGGGCTATTCCCAAAAGAAATATTGCTTTCATCTCCACACTAATCTTTTTTAGTTGTTTTTGACGAACTCTCTAAAATGTCTTAATATTTTGACATTCTGCTGCCTTGGGAAGCGACGAGCGCGGGGTTCGCGCCTCCTCAATTTATTTGTCGCAGCCGCTATCCCTAGAGCGGGCGATCGCCCACCAGGATTGCAACAGAACTCATCAGTTCGGCTGCTCAACCTGCCATTTTACTAACATTCCGCGACCACTTTCTGTAAATGCGCGATCGCTCCCCATCGCAATCTTTTTCTCCCAATCGCCGGAAAGTCGCTTCCCCCTAACTCCTGCCACTTTCCGAGCCGCTCATGGACGCAGAAACAGGGTTGTTTACGAAACTCTCTTGTCAAGCGCGAAGCTTTAGTTTCTTGCCCCAAAAAGAGTATCAAACCCGCATTCCGGACCCTCAACTGTTACTATCGGTTTTTACTTATTTTGAGCCAGCAATAAAACTATAAATTATACTATAATACCGTAGATTAACGGATAAAGAACTTTTTGAATACATAATTTGTTACTTTGAAGATATAGTTTTCTGCGTAATTATGCTATATGACATCCCAGGGTGTGGAATGTGGGATAAAAGCCTAGGTTTTTTGTCATAAAACCCGGTTTTTAAAGGTTGCGAGTATATCCACAGACAATAAAACCCCAAGCCAGTTAAGCTTGGGGCTATCACATTAGGGTGCATCTAACAAGGGATGATCCGATCGCCCTCCTCGATCTCCATCAGGAAAACTAACTCGATTTCCGCCAATAGCTTCTGACAAATAATCGGCCGCAGCTTCCACCACCGCGATCGCATTTTCGTAAACCATCCGCGTCGGCCCCAAAACCCCAACACTACCCACCGGTACCGATCCCCGGCGGTAAGTCGAAGAAATCAGAGTACAGCCACGAATTGGTTCCAAGGAATTTTCCGAACCAATACGCACAGTTACCCGCTTGCCGGGGGTGTCTAACTCAGGCGATTCAAAAATCAAAGGCCAAAGCAGTTCCTGCTCTTGTTCGAGCAATTGCACCAGGGTTTGAACTTGCTGCAACTGCGAAAACTCAGGCAAGCGCAGCGCTTCTGCCAAACCGCCGATCAGAATCCGCGTGTAGGTTGGATGGCTTTGGCGGCTGCTCAAAGCAGTCAGCATGGTTCCCATCCACTCAGCGTACAGCTCAAATTCCCGGTCTAACTCGCTCCAGTCTACAGCCGAGAGTTCCGAGAGCGATCGTCCCCGCAACTTGGTGTTCAAAAAATTTGACAAAATCTGCAATTCGCGATCGACGATTTCGACATCAGGCGTGTTACCTTCTGCGTCCCTCGGCAACTGCACCAAAACCGACTGAGTTTCGTAGGCATCCGTCACCACGATCAGCATCACCTTTCCCGGCTCTAGCTGCACCAGTTGCAAGTGGCGCAAGCAAGCCATATTGGTTTGCGGTATGGTGATCATTGCTATGTAACCGCTGATAGTTGCCAGGATTTGAGCAGCGCCACGGAGTGCCGTGTCCATGCGACCATCCGACCAATTGAGTTTGTCTAGTACCTGTTCCACCTTGCGGGCCAGCGTATCAGACGGCTGAATCAACTGGTCTACGTAAATTCGGTAGCCGGAGTCAGAGGGGACTCGTCCTGCCGAAGTGTGGGGCTGATAAAGCAGTCCAGCTTTTTCAAGAGTCCCCATCGCATTGCGAATGGTAGCTGGGCTGACGCTGAGGTTGAATTCGTCAGCCAAAGCTTTTGAGCCAACGGGTTCCGCTGTAGCTATGTAGTGGCGAACCGTTGCCCAAAGGATGTGTTGTTGCCGATCGGTGAGGTTAACGCGCACAGATATTTAAGCAGAATTAGAATTTAGAGTTGAAAGCCACTATTTAATTGAAACGTCTGTCCGAAGAGGGCGAGCGGGCAGACTTATCTATTTAACATAACAGATTTTAGATTAAGGAAGAAGTCAGTTGTTATTGGTTATTGGTTATTGGTTATTGGTTATTGGTTATTTGTTATTGGTTATTTGTAAGTTTTAATGCCCCATGCCCATGCCCCATGCCCCATGCCCCATGCCCCATGCCCCATGCCCCATGCCCTCTAATCATGTTCTTTCAGAATATTTTGCAGATAACTAGCCACTGCATCCGGCTGTTCCACCATTGCCAAATGGCCACAATCGGGAAGCTGAAGGACATTCTCGCCACAACCTTGGAACATCCAGTGAAAGCTAGCCAAATGCAGCACGTATTTTGGTTCCATAATTTTGTCTTTAGTACCGGCAATAAAATAAACAGGTTGTTTGAGTTGGGAGACAATTTGTGGCAATAGGTGAATCTCCGCTTCTGTGGTGGAATCCAACAAAGCCCCCAAAGCTGCCTCTGGATGAGCTCCCACGAAATCTATTAAGCGCTGCCGTCCCCAGGATCTGCCGATCGAGCGGGCTACAGAATCGCGGGCAAACACGTAATCTGCTAAGGGCAAGCGAGGCAGCCAGCCGGGACGCATTGTCACTAGCTGCTTGCCGACCGCTCGAAATCGCTCGAATTCTTCCTTAAGATAGATGCCGCCCCCTGCATTGATGCAGACCACGCCTTTAACGCGATCGGACAATTTGCTGGCTCCCCATAGAGCGATCGTACCGCCCAGAGAGTGTCCCACCAGCCAAGCAGAAGATATATCGAGTTTTTCCAGTAAAAGTTCCAAATCGCGAGCGTAAGCTGCGGGAGTGTAACAGGAATTTAGCGGTTCGGAACAGGGGCGATCGTCGCCGGAGTCCGATTGAGAATCGCCAAACCCCCGTAAATCATAGGTAAGACACTGATAGTTTGATGCCAAGCGATCGGTCAAAGGTTGCCAGTAGCGACGGCTTAACAGCCAGCCGTGGACAAATACCAGAACCGGGGAAGTTGCAGTCGGAGCCGTCAAATCGTAAGCGTGCCGAACCCCTAGGATGTCGATGGTTGCCATAATTTTATCCTATCCCGAAATCAACACAGAGGTATCAGTAGTTCGATCGGGCGATCGGCTTGGTTTAACTTTCTCCACACTAAGGTTTTGACCAAAAACCAGGTTTCACGCCTAGTCAGTGGTATCCCTAAAATCGCTCGCCTAGCAATCTTTGTCGCACCCCCTCAGCGATTTTCTGTCCCAGATACTCAGGAATTAAACTTTCATTGGGTCCCAACAAGTAGAGAATCAGGCGAGTTCGCCCCCGCCAAACCAACAAATTAGCATTTACGACCAACAAATCCTCTTGCCAGATGGCATACATAACTTTGTAAAAAAGTCCAGGTTGATTATCTGCTTCAATCAGCAAAGCTGGCAAGTGGAAAACCGGATCGACGTAGAATTCAGTTGCCACATCCTCCAAACCCGCGTCTAAATTAAATTCCACCGCCAACATCTCTTCAACCTCAAAATGCCCCGCCAATGCCTCTCGAACGGCTCTACAGACATTTTCTGCTGTTTTATCTGCCAGTACCTTGCCACCGCGAGATACTACCAATTTGATAAATACCAGCATGGGCGGGTAAATTTGACCGTACAGACTCAGACTGTGAATTGTCAGTCCGTAGGCCGCGAGCACTCCAAAAATATCGCTCAGTAGAAAAGACTGGTTCCGGTAAGCAAAATGCAGCGCACTTTTATTACCTTCGGCTCGGATTTCGATGACTGCTTGCCGAGTTTTGTAAAGTTGGTAAGCTAATTTGAGGTTTTGCAGTTGGATTTCGCTGCTGACAAATTGCTCATAAAACTGCGGAAACGCTCGGTTAAAGCGCTTGAGAAGTTCTAGTGTAGATGGTTTTAAACCCGAAGCCATAATTGAGGAGAAGGTGCGGGAAATATAATAGGTATGGACTGCTTTGTAAAACTTATTTAAACTTACCTAAAGCCATCTTTAGACACAATTCGGAGTTTACTTCCTACGCTGTTGGGTAGACGGCTAATCCCAAGATAAGTAGGCTATCCCCCTCAAGCCGAGGGTTCCCAGTTTAAAATGTTGATGCTGGCGTTGAAATCACGATCTAAAGATATGCCACAAGCAGGACAGTCAAAAGTCCGAATGCTTAGTGGCATATCTTTTTTAGTGCCACAATTCGAGCAAGTTTTAGTGCTGGGGAACCATTGGTCTACCAGCACTAAATTTGCCCCATACATTTTGCACTTATAATCGAGTTGACGCTTAAATTCGTAAAAACCTAGATCCGATATTGCCCCAGCCAGCTTGTGATTCGCCATCATGCCCTGAACGTTCAAACTTTCAATCTTAATTAGCTTAAAAGTTTGGGCTAAATAAGTTGTTAGCTTGTGAAGAAAGTCTAAGCGAATACGAGCTATCCGTGCATGGAGCCGACGGATTTTATGGTAGGTTTTGCGCTGATTTTGGGAGCCTCTTACCTGTTTTGATGCTTGGCGCTGCAAGGTAGCAAGCTTGGTTTTCGCTTGTTTTAACGGCTTCGGCGCATCAAAGACCTGCTGAGTAGACAGCGTGGCAAAAGAATTAATGCCTACATCGATTCCTACAGAGCTTTCAGATTGTTGCACTGGCAAACGTTCGGCATCAACGCCAAAGGAAAGAAACCAACGACTTCCTTCTTTGGAAATCGTAAAAGTTTGAGACACATAACCGCATTCTAAGGCCTCGTAGAGTCGAAAAGTTCCCAAGGTAGGAATCTTGATAGTGCTGCCAGCATTTAGTAAAACTTTGCCGTTAGACGAATCAACTGTAAAAGATTGACCGTCTCGGCGACTAGCAAATTTTGGATGACCTGCCTTTCCAGAGCGATACCGACTAAAAGCATCTTTCAAGTCAATCAAAGCATTTTGATAAACGCGACTAGATAATTGATTCATCCAAGCGAATTCAGGCTGTTTCTTGACGTAGTTGGTGAGAACTTTTTTGACTTCGTTAAGTACCTTTGAGTCTGTGAATTGTCCCTCGCCATACATTTGAGTCAGCAAGCTCAACCCCATGTTAAACACTACCCGCCGAAATCCTGCGTGTTTTGCCATCAAGGTCGCTTCCCGGTTATTCAATTTGAGCGCTCGCTTGACGGCAAACACAAAACTTCTCCTCAACGATTAAGTATGGATATTTTTAGCGAACTATTTGGTACTTAAGTCTTGCTCTTCCATGCCTTATGGCAATGGGATTTTCGATTCGACGATTCGACTTAAATTGTGCCCGTCTCCTCACTAAAAGCCAAAGTCAAATCTGTCAGAGAACTTATCACGAGAATGTCACCGTGGCGCCATTCCAGTGGTATTTCCCACCAAGGGTATAAGTTCCGGCGCGATCGGCGGCACTCAAAAGAAGCATTTCCCAAAATGCCTCTGTCCTGGTTCGGCAACAAATTTTACCTTAAAAGCGGGTTGTCCGGGCACTGGCTAGCAGAACAGTTCTACCAAACTTGACAGAATCAAAAAAGCGCAGACTCAATGTTGGACGACAAATCCCTGTTTTCGGCGTAAGATGAGTGTACCGTAAACTGTTCCTCAAGAAGCTACCGGCAATTGATCCTACGCCGATCGGAGTGGGTTTATCTGTCTGGTTCTCTTTCTCGTCGTCCAACTTCTACTACCTTAACCGCGCCTGCATGGGTTTTTGGAAAAACTTATTTAGTAGTTCTGAGTCTGCCTCTGTACCCCAAACAGCGGATTTTGAGGAAGATGTGGCTGTTGGGTTAGGCGATCCGCTTTCCCCAACGTTTCGCAAACCCGCCAGCGGCAACGCTCGCATCTTTTTCAGTTGCGATCGGGACATTGACCTCTACGAACTCGAAGAACTTTGTAATGCAGTGGGTTGGTCCCGCCGTCCCCTGCGTAAAGTCAAAAAAGCTATTCAGCACAGCTTCCTAGTCGTCTCTATGTGGGAGATGCGGGGCAGCCAGCGACGGCTGGTGGGTTTCGCCAGAGCGACTTCAGACCACGCTTTTAATGCCACGCTTTGGGATGTGGTAGTTCATCCTGACTACCAGGGCAAAGGCATGGGCAAGGCGCTGATGAAATACATCATTAAAAAACTCCGCAGTGAAGATATCAGCAACATTACCTTATTTGCTGACCCTCAAGTGGTGGATTTTTACCGCAATTTGGGCTTTATGTCCGATCCAGAGGGGATTAAAGGTATGTTTTGGTATCCAGATTAGCAAGCGAGGTGCAGGTCGGCGTTGATTTGTTGAGGATATACAATACAATATTGACGCTGCCAACACCGAATGCACCTGTGCGCTGCGGTCAGTGAGGCGTGGATGTATCTCGGCATCAGGGCCGTTATGAAGCTCTGCAAGTATTGTCAGTCGATTTGAGCAGAGCACGATAGGAGCTAGGGGCTGGTATGGGTTTTTGGGTGGGATCAAACCGCACAACCTAAAAAAAACTTCGCCTTAGCTGCATCGAGAACTAAATATTTAATAAAGCTTGACAAGCAAGCGGTTTTGTGCGTTAATTGTTAGAGGTTAGCTAACTATAACACCGGGATGTAGCGCAGCTTGGTAGCGCGCCTGCTTTGGGAGCAGGATGTCGCAGGTTCAAATCCTGTCATCCCGATCGCACAATGTTAAAGAATAGATTGAAGCAGAACTGTCTCTGATGTTTACATTTCGTCAAAATGAAAACAAATTGAGGCAGTTTTTGCCGATCGTGTTAAGTCGCCAGTCTTTGCGTTAATGTGTTTCAGGATCGCTCCTGATGGAAAAAACATGAAATCATTAGTTCGTTTGGGCGCAATATTGGGAATTGTCGGCAGCACTCTGCTGGGTTCCTTAGCAACAGACAATATGTCGGCGCTAGCAATCCCCGAGGCGCAAATTTTGGAAAAGTTGCAATCTGTGCCGGTATTTACGATTACGGATGCTCAGGGTGCGTTCCTGACGGGTTCTGTCCCCAAACAAGGTCAAGGTCAAAGCGGCAATACTTCGGTAGTGGTAATTTTTATCAGCCAGAAAGATGCTCAAGCTTACGCCGAAAAACTAAAAACGACAGATCCTCAGTTGGGGGCGTTGGCGCGCGTGAGACCCTTGTCACTGGGAGCAGTTTATCAGATCGCTCAAGCAAATAAAGGCAAGCCGGATGAGGTGCAGTTTGCTTTTGTTCCGACTCCGCAGCAAGTGCAGTCGGCTAAAACTGTACTCCAGCAAGCTGGGCAACAAGTTAACGAGTTAAACGGTGTACCTCTGTTTTTTGCCACTGGGGGCCCGGAAAATGGCTATTTGACGATTCAGCAGGGTCAGAAAGAGGAAATTCCCCTGTTTTTTAACAAGGAGGAATTGCAGGCAATGGTGGAACTTTTCAAGCAGCAGCAGCCGAATGTAACTACTTCAATTAAGATTGAGGTGGTGAACTTGGAGAGGGTTTTGGAAGCTTTGCGTACTGAGAACGACCCGTTTTTGAGCCAAATGATTTTGATTCCGTCGCGGGAGTCTCTGGAATTTGTGCGATCGCTCCAACCTGCCGGTGCGGGCCAAAATCCACAGGTTGCTCCGGCTCCAGCTCGACCAGCTCCAGCTCCGGCTCCAGCTCGACCGGCTCCAGCTCCGGCTCCAGCTCGGCCGGCTCGCTAATAGTTAGTCAGCAGTCATTAGTCATCAGTCATCAGTTATTACTCATGAAATAGTAGGTTGGGTTTCTCGACTCAACCTACTATTTACTAATTACTAATTACCAGTTAGCAATTAACAATTACCCCTTCCAAAAAAGTATTATGTTTGTTTCTGGTTTAGAGCTTTGGCAGTGGGTGAATCAAGCTAAAACAGAGGCGATTACCTATGACATTCCCCTAGCAGAAATCGACTGGCTGCTGCAAGAGCTGGCTGGTTTGGATAGGTTGGCTCTGCGTTTGGAGTCGTTTAAAGATTTGCCAAAAATTGAATTAAAGTTGTCTTTATCTGAACTTGCTCAATTGTGGCAGCGGCGCTTACAGGAACGGGTGCCGGTGCAGTATTTAACGGGAGTTGCACATTGGCGGCATTTTTCGCTCAAAGTAACGCCGGCGGTGCTAATTCCGCGTCCTGAAACGGAATTGCTGATCGATTTGGCTGTAGAAGCTGTTAAAAGCCGTTTAGAAGCAGAAAATATCAATCAAAAATCTACCCCCCCCAACCCCCCCTTACTAAGGGGGGGAGAAGATTTAAACTTCTCCCAGCTTCGGGGGGGAGAATTTGCCAAATCGCATTGGGTGGATTTGGGGACGGGCAGCGGGGCGATCGCGATCGGCTTGGCTTCTGCGTTGACAAATGCTAGGGTTTATGCGGTAGATTGCAGTTCGGAAGCTTTGGCAGTGGCTCGACTGAATGCTGAGAATTTGGGCTTTGAATCGCGAATTAATTTTTATCAAGGTTCGTGGTGGGAACCGCTAGAATTTCTCAAAGGTCGCGTTAGCGGCATGGTGTCTAACCCGCCTTACATCCCCAGCAACACGGTTCTGACTCTACAACCGGAAGTTTTGAAGCACGAACCTCATCTGGCCTTAGACGGTGGTTTTGACGGGTTAGATTACATCCGGCATTTGGTAGAAACGGCTCCCGATTATTTAGAATCGGGGGGAGTTTGGTTGATTGAGATGATGTCGGGACAGGCTGAGGCGGTAGCTGATATGCTGCAAAGTCACGGGAGTTATGGCAAAGTTCAGATATTTTCTGATTTAGCAGGAGTCGATCGGTTTGCCTTAGCCTACCGTCTTTAGGTTTCAAGAATATGTCGTACTTCAAAAATCTAAAATCTAAAATCTAAAATGGCATGACACAAGTTTCGATCGACTCCTTGATTCAAGGGGCAATTTCTGGCAATCATATCGTCAGCTTTCCTACAGATACTGTACCCGCTTTGGCTGCGCGTCCCGATCGCTCGGAGTTGATTTTTGCAGCTAAACGTCGCAGTCAAGACAAACCGCTGATTTTGATGGCAGCATCGGCGAGGGCCTTGTGGCCTTACGTGCAGGGAAGTCCAGCAGAGTTAAACTTGTGGCAGCAAGTAGCCGAATCCTATTGGCCGGGGGCGTTAACTTTGGTGCTGCCGGCTTCAGCCAAAGTCCCGGCGGCTCTCAATCCCATTGATCGAACTACAATCGGAGTACGAGTGCCTGACTTTCCCCTTGCGCTCAAGATTCTAGAGCAGACAGGCCCTTTGGCTACTACCAGCGCTAATTTATCCGGCCAGCCGCCTCTGGAATCGGTGGCAGAAATTGAGGCTCAGTTTCCTGAAGTCTTGACATTAGTTCCTTCGGAATTAGCAACAGTGACAACAGCTTCGAGTTTGCCTTCGACTGTGGCTAAATGGACGGGCAGCGAGTGGGAAATATTGCGACAAGGCGCGATCGAGTTAGAATGCTAAAAGCTAAACTCCAAGGCAAAGCAATATGGCGCCGATCGGCTGGAGCAACTTTATATATTTAGGTATGGGACTGGGGCTGGGTTTGGGAAGCAGTTTGATTTGGCGCCTGCGGCAAAAAAGCTCGCAACAGCCCGAACCGGCGCCCAAAGTAGCCCCACCTCCTCAAGAAATTCACTTAGAGAAG
Organism: Microcoleus sp. T3_A4; assembly: GCF_036700465.1. Taxonomy (NCBI): domain Bacteria; kingdom Bacillati; phylum Cyanobacteriota; class Cyanophyceae; order Oscillatoriales; family Microcoleaceae; genus Microcoleus; species Microcoleus sp. T3_A4. The sequence goes on from NZ_JAUBOY010000013.1 coordinate 47,303, forward strand.
TTTGATGCCCTTTCCGAGCAACTTAAGCAAACTCAATTGGCTTATCAGATGGCATCGGAGATGAGCCAATTTAAGGCGGGTTTTTTGGCTCGAACTTCTCACGAGTTGCGATCGCCCCTGAGCACTATGATTGGTACGCTGCAATTAATTCTCTCGGATTTGTGCGACGATCCTGCTGAGGAACGAGAGTTTGTCGAGCAAGCTCACGTCGCGGCACTCAAGCTGGTGAAATTGATAGATGAAATTATCTCTGTTGCTAAAACTGAACACGGCACTGACAGGATGGATATTGAGCCGATTCAGTTAGCTAAGGTTTTTGACGAGGTTGATGATTTAACTTACTTGCAAGCTGCTAATCGCGGCATTCGTTTGGAGATATTGCCGCCTGATCCGGAGATTTATGTCTTGGCAGATTTGCCGAGGTTTAGGCAAGTTTTAGTCCATTTGGTAGATACTGCTGTGGCTCAGATGGAGGAGGGGAGTATTTCTGTGTCTGCCCATGCTTCGCCGGAATCTGGATACGTTCACATTTGGGTGGATGATCAGCGTTCCGTGAGTGCTTGGAGCGAGTCTTGGGATTTGCTGAAGCACGATTTGGAGTGTGATGTTACTAAGAGCAGCGATAATTCTCAGGTGTCTTCTGGAATGAGGTTATTGATGAATCAGACTCTTTTAAGTTTGATGAGCGGAAAGTTGGAGGTTCTGGCTGTGCCTTCTGAGTCCGAAGAGTGCAATTTTAACCGGACTCAGTGTTCTATTCCTTTGGCAACTTTGTGATGAAGAAAGTTCGGCCACGCGCAATGTACGGGATCTAACGGAGGTGGGGAAGAGGGCAAAAAAATTAACAGATTTAAGGGAGGGCGGGAAGAGGTTCGAGGGAAGATGAAAGAAGGAAATTATTTATAGGGAGTAAGGTGCGCCCTTACGCACCCTACATATTATAGATTTTGATGCCAATCTGGTGATTATTTAACAATTAGCAGTTAGCAATTCGCCGTTGCTAATTTCTAATTCGAGATTCTCTTCTAGAAGCTGATTTTCAAGTACCATTGTGGTGCTAGCGTTTTGTTGAAAACCGATGCGCTCGTAGAAGCTTTGTTTGTAAGTTGTCATCAGGTAAACTCGCTCTACTCGGCACATCCGAGGGTGACTCAAGACGGTTTGCACTAATTTACGGCCGAGTCCTGCACCTTGGTAATCCGGGTGAATGGCGACATCCCAGATGGTAGCTCGATAGATCCCATCTGAGGTGGCTCTGGCAAAGCCGATCGCCCGTGAGCCGTCCCAAACTGTAACAACTGGTTCGCTGTTGGCGATCGCAATTTCCCAATCTTCTATCTTGCGTTCCCTCGCCCAAAAGGCGGCGGCTTTAAATAGTTCTTGGATCTGTGCGATGTCGGCGCGATCGCGACCTATACAAAATTGAATGTGACTGGAATCCCTAGTCGTTGATGTCATGCTCAATCTGCCTTCAAGTTGTATCTAAACTGTGTTACTTTTACTGTTTTACAGGAGTGAAAGTTGATTTTGCTTGGGAATGATCAATGGTTGAATTCCCATTTACACAACTATTTTTAGTTATACATATTTTCTAACTAATTTCGGTGATTATTAATACTTTTTGGGGTAAATTTTGTAAAAAAGTCTTTGAGTCAAAATTCCCAACTTATAACTCATACTATTTGAGATTTTAGATGGGAATGACTGATTTTTTAGGGGTTTGGAGTTTGTCTATAGAGAAACCGGGTTTTTTCCTAGCAATACTTCGTTACAACTAAAATGTTGCACCATTCTCAATAAGCTTTTTATGAACAGGCTTTCCGGCCTGTTCCACAAAGAGTGAATTTTCTTGGGGAACAGGCGGGAAAGCCTGTTCCTGAGAATGGTGCCATATCTCAGTTACAGCCCACTGAAACGGTAAAAACCCGGTTTCAATGCGTCGTGTATCGGTAAGCGTAAGCTATAGCTAGTGTCTTGCCTAATTGCTCAAAAACCATCTATCGATAGAGGTATTGACTCCACGAAAACACCCGAAGATTGTGCGGTGGAGTCAAATCTCTAATCTCTAATCTCTAATCAAGTGAATCAGTTTTGCAGCCAGCGGGCGGCATCTTTGGCGTGATAAGTCAAAATCAAATCACAACCAGCACGCTTGAATCCTGTCAAAGTTTCCATCACTACTCTTTCTTCATCTATCCAACCGTTGAGGGCGGCGGCTTTCACCATCGCATATTCCCCAGAAACGTTGTAAGCAGCAACTGGCAGGTTAGTTGCTTCCTTCACGCGCCAGATGATGTCCATGTAAGCTAAAGCCGGTTTAACCATGAGCATATCTGCGCCTTCGGCAATGTCGAGAGCAATTTCTTTCAGAGCTTCGCGGCCGTTTCCGGGGTCCATTTGATAGGTGCGCCGATCGCCAAATTGCGGAGCAGAATCTGCAGCATCCCGGAACGGGCCATAATAAGCTGAGGCGTATTTTGCCGCGTAAGACATGATGGGAATATCTTCAAATCCAGCACTGTCCAATCCTTCGCGAATTGCGCCGACAAAACCGTCCATCATTCCCGAAGGTGCGATAATATCTGCACCGGCTTTAGCTTGAGCTACTGCGGTTTTCTTCAGCAATTCTAGTGTGGGATCGTTCAAGACGCGGCCGCTTAAATCTCCGACTTCCAAATAGCCGCAGTGACCGTGACTGGTATATTCGCACAGACAAGTATCGACCATGACGATTAAATCTGGTACGGCTTTTTTAACTGCTTCCGTCGCTTTTTGGACGATGCCACAATCGTGCCAAGCACCTGTTGCGTCTGTATCTTTATCTGCGGGAATGCCGAATAAAATAATCGCGGGAATGCCGAGGTCGTAGACTTCTTTTGCTTCTTCTACTATTTTGTCTACCGATAGCTGGTAAACTCCCGGCATCGATGTGACTTCTTTAGCAAAAGCTTCCCCCGGTACAGCAAATAGGGGGTAAATTAAATCGCTGGTTGTCAAGATATTTTCGCGTACCATCCGGCGGAGTTGGGGATGGTTGCGGAGGCGGCGGGGGCGGTGAGTTGGAAACATAATGTTTTTTTTACGGTAGATAAAGCCCTGTTTTTGAGGACTCGCGGCGTTTCTTTAAAAGTCTAGAGCTTATTGTTGGCCGATCGCCCTTTACATAAGTAAACTTCTGTAAAACCCGCGATGTCCATTGTTCGTAGTCAGGAATGCCAGTCCTTTCTAGGGTTTCTCGTTTGCAGACTCAGGCCTAACTGTGGTTGGATGGGTTGGTACGGATATCTCGCTGGCTTCATACCTATAACCAGGCTGCCCAGAAGCGAGGATAGACTGTAAATTATAAATGTATCGAATAGTAACGGTCTTATGTACAAGCAACTAATTTCAAAGATCAAACCGCTTTTGAAATCACTATTTGCGATCGGTCTGGTACTGACGCTAGCCCTCGGTAACGCTGATGGAGCTCTGGCGGCCCGCAGCGGAGGACGCATCGGGGGCGGATCTTTTGGAGCTCCGGCGCGCAGTTACTCGTCTCCTAGTCGCACTTACGCACCGTCGGGAGGGGGCTACTATCCGGGTGGTGGCTTTGGAGGTGGCTTCGGTTTCCCGTTCTTGCTGCCGTTTTTTGGCTTTGGGGGTGGGTTTGGCGGCCTGTTCTCGATTTTGATTTTTATCTCGATTGCTAATTTCCTCGTCCAAAGCTTCCGCCGCGCCGGGGGCGGAACTGACGAACTCGGCAACAGCGCCTCCACTACCACGGTATCTGTCGCCCGCTTGCAAGTCGGTTTGCTAGCAGAGGCCCGCGGTTTGCAGACCGAACTCGACTCCCTAGCGCTAAAAGCGGATACCGATACCGCAGCAGGTCGCGCTCAAGTGCTGCAAGAATCTACTCTGGCGCTGCTGCGGCATCCTGAATACTGGGCTTACGCGGGCGCTGAATCTGTGCAAACTCGCTTGGAAGCAGCCGAAGCTAAGTTTAATCAATTTTCTTTGGCAGAACGCAGCAAATTTACTGAAGAAACGCTCTCGAATTATAACAATCAGCTCCGGCAAGCAGGGAGCAGCAATATCCTGCCAGGTTTGCAGGAAAATGGGGCGCTGGTTGCTTCTGATTTGAATTCAGATCCTGGGGAATTTATTGTGGTGACGGTGATTGTCGGTACTCAAGGTAAATTGCAATTGCCAGCAGTGAAAAACTCTGAAGATTTGCGCCAAGCTTTGCGTCAGATTGGGGGAGTATCGAGCGAGCAGTTGCTGGCGGTTGAGGTGCTGTGGACTCCTCAAGCCAACGGGGACACTCTGACTGCTGACGATATGTTGGCCGGCTATCCTGATTTGCGATCGATTTAGTGAGCAAGACTGGGCGCGGAGCATTGTCTGCCGCGCCCCATCCTGGAGCCAAGCTGGGCGGGTTAACCCCATTGCTTTTGAGACGGGAATTTCGCGGGATGTTGGGGAGGTCGATCGAGTTAAAAAAGATTGTTTAACAAATGCTAGTATTGAGAGATTATGTTTCAGCGTGATTCATCTGCTATTGGCAAAGCCTGCCCAATATGGGTTTTGCGAAGAAGTTAGGCAGGATAAAAAAAATGTATTAAGCGAGGACTGCTTCGGAAGAAGTTGCGCTCGCGCGTCATCTAAATTTTATATAAATAAGAAGCGATCGAGAGCTAAAACTTATGGCCGACAGCAGCAGAAAAAAAGCACTTTTTATTTTGAGCCAGTTAAATAATGACGATATCAACTGGATCGTCCAAAAAGGCAAAAAGGAAGTTCTAGATCCGGGCGGGATTTTGATCTATGAAGGGAGACAGATAGATGCGCTCTACATTGTTTTGAATGGGAGTTTGAGCGTTTTAATCGAGGCTGAGCGGACTAGAGAACTCGCTAAAATAGCCAGCGGAGAACTGGTGGGAGAAGTCTCTTTCATTGATGCTCGCCCTCCTTTGGCAACGGTGAAGGCAATAGAAGAAACTCACTTGCTGGCAATTCCTAGGCGGCAGTTAGTCATCAAACTTCAAAACGATATGGGCTTTGCATCCCGGTTTTATTATGGAATTTCACTGTGTCTGGCAGACAGAATGCGCGGTACGATCCGACATATAGAATATGGTCGCAATATAGAATTAGATCAACCAGAATTTGAACGAGAGGATATCAATCCTAACGTTATGGAAAATTTGGCGCTAGCTGAGGCTAAGTTTAATTGGCTGAGGGAAAATGTTAAAGCTTAAGCAATTTTAAGGCGTTTTTAAGCTGGGTCTGAAAACTTGCCGATTGATACGGTCATTGAGAGATGTACGATGTAACTTCTCAACTCAAAAAACAGATGTGCAAAACGAAATAGGGGCGGGTCGTACCGGAAATATCGATCGATAATTGCCGGAACTATAAAAACCCGCCCCTGTGCTTTGCCGTTGCAACCTCGCGCGCCCAAATGCAACTACCAAGCACACAATCTAGATAATGCCCGGCCCTTTGCCGCGGGTGTCTGCATCCATTGTCAGTTTTCCTTCTTCGCCTTTTTTATCTTTGATTTCTGCGAGAATTCGAGCGCGTTCTTCAGCTTCGGCTTCTTCTTTTGCTCTCAAATCGCCCGGTTCGTTGATGTACATTTCCGGTTCTATCGCGTAATTGTTAACTAGACCTTCTTTGTCTACTGTATAACCATCTGTAGTGTGAATGCTTTCGTCATCGGTTTGGTCATCAGTTTTTGCACTCTTCTGCTTCCCTTCGGTGGTTGTGTGCATGAAGTTAGCACCTTCCCGTTCTTGCCGCGCTGCTGTCTCAGCAGGAGTAATGCCCCTGTCGTAGTGGGGGGCTTCCATATTGGCTTCGATTTGTTCGTCGGCAGGTGTTGATTTGCTAACTTCTTTTTTGGGGGGTATTGGTTGGCGATTAGTCATGATTTATTCCTGAGTTATCTTTTCAAAAAGGTCTTTGGCTTATGTTTAAATAATAAGTGTAAGCTAACTCATTAACAAACTATCTTTGGTTATAGTTTGCGAGAAATTGCTGCAATCTCCCATACATTTAGTGAGTCTTCCTCAAGACTGATAAATTTCTCTTTTTATTGAAAACTTTACATTTTCCTACTCTTTGACATCTATCTAAAGACAGATAATATCCTTTCAGGTCAATTACCTCTAATCAAGGGGTTTGTAGTGAGGACTTGGGTCTTCAGATTTTTATCATGACTAAAGTCCAATGGCACAGAAAAAGGCTTAATCACGCCCTCCGTTTAGCTTTCAAGACAGAGGGAGGTTCCTGCATTCGAGGATACGGTTTCGGCCTGGGTTTCCAAACACTAGATTCAGAACGCTCAGGTTGAATCGTGAGTAAATTAGTTGCCACCTGTTCCAAAAGTAATTGACGCCATTGTCGCTGTTGGCGTTTTCCTGTAGTTGCCAACAGCATCAATAACAGATTAAACTGCTGCGAAAGTTGATTGGAATGAGAGTTGAAAAACTGTATTTTCTGACAAAGATACAGCCTGCCACATAATGGCACGTAATCAAGTGTAAGCTAATCAGTATGTCCAGATTTCTTTTCTCACCATCACCGGAGTTTTAGCTGTTAAAATCTCCATTTTTAACGTAGTTTTGAGATAGGGTCAATTAACTGCTGCTGCCGACAAACGAAACCCAGATAAACAATTCAACTTTTCAACAGTATAGCGTTTGGTATCCACCAATATTGTCACTACAATGATAGGCTCAGCTCTGAAGCCAGGGCGCTTAATTCGCCATACTTTCCGGACGATGAAACTAGACGGCAATGCCTCGAATTCCTCCAAAGTCATGTGGGTTGGGACAATGTTGGGGCTGATTCCCGACGACTTTTTGAGCGCCAATTTCCAACTTTTTTCCCCGCCCTTAAGTCAGTTTTACGGAAATGATTTTTACGGCAAACAGCATATTCTCCTGGCTGTTTCACCACAAATAAATCGACATAATTACCCTAAGCTTGCTCTGGCAATATCACATCGTCGGGAACTAAATTTGCATAAATCAAACGGCTGATCACAATCTCACTGCTCACCTGCGTCAGCTATGCCAGCGGATACCACAGCCAAGCGTGAGCAATCAAAAGAGTACCACTATTTTAGCGATGGTTCATCCACACCCAGCTTTTTGATTGCTGTGTTGCGGATACTCGGCTTGATTAGCAGCAGTATGATTCATCAACACTTTTGTCCCATCTAGTACCCGCACCCGTCGTCCACACCATTGTTGTTCTATGGGAACTTGCTTTTCTCTCTTCCTCTGCGACTATGGGTACTAACTGTTGAACGAGTTTATCTGGTAGTCGCTGACGAGCTTTACTGTATGCCCCGGTATCAGAAGAAGGAGGCTGGACTCCGGCGGCACTGAGCCACGTACTCATCCGCTTCACGGCCCCACTCAAACTTTTGTCGGGAGCGAGTACCTGGGATATCATCACCCACAATGTGACTATCGGTGTGTAGATGCTTTGGTCGTAGGTGATTTTCTCGTTCGCTAGAAGCTCCTGGACTTTGGTCATAACGGTGAACTAAAATATTGTGTAAGTTAATCGCATTTCGCCAATCAATTTCGGGATGAAACTGCTGAAACTCGATCAAAACTCTGCGAGCTGCTTCGCCCAAAATCCCCAACTGCCGCTCTACGGCACTTTGCATAAAAACACTTTCCAGGTAAGTGTCGTAAGAAGCATCAGCAGTAAACTGTTGAATCCGACGGATTGCTTGCGCCATGTCCCAAAGTGAAGCGCTATCCCGATCGTTCGCTGGCATAAATCACTCGATGCGTTTTCAAAATGTTCGATCGCCGATAGGGATTTTTTAACTGCTTGTTTTCCACCAAATCTATAGAACGGTGAAATAAATCCTCTATCTCTTCCTGCATACTCAATAAATGAGACAGCGTGAGGCGGTGCGAGGGCTCGTAAGTAACTAATACATCCACATCGCTATCAGGGCGAAAATCATCCCGCAGCACCGATCCAAACAGGGCAAACTCGACAATGTTCCAGCGCTGGCAAAATTGCGCGATCGCATCTAAAGAAACTTTTAGGCGATCGCTCACTAGATATTGTAAATCCGCTTGTAACTCAATCATGGGCGAGTCAACCTCAGACTACAAAATTCAGAGAATCCAAGCATTGCTATAGCAGCCGCTAATTTACCACACTTGAGCATCCCAGACACATTTAAGTTTTCGATGCAAACAAAATTTACTAGACTTACTGATAAGATGAGAGGAGCTAGATTGAGAGGTCATCTTATGTCGCCGATAAAACAACGCCTTCTAGAAGCGATCGAACGGACTCCTGAATCGCTTTTAGAGCAAACCCTGACATTCCTGGAATTTTTGACCAGTCGGACACAGACCGCCCTCGCCCCAGACTTCGACTCGGATTTTGACTCAGACACCGACTCCAACGACAAAATCCTCGCTGACCTGAAAGCCTCCCTCCACCAAGCCAAAGCGGGACAAACCTTCCCCATCGATGAGCTCTGGGACGGCATCAATGTCTGATATGCCAGTCCAACTCAAATTCACCGCACTCTTCAAATGTCGCCTCAAAGGACTCGCTAAAAAGTATCGCCAAATTCAAACCGATGTTAAGCCCGTCCTCGATTCAGATTATCCAAGGAAACTTCATCGGAAACCAGATTACAGGCACCCCATACACCGTTTACAAAGTCCGGACTAAAAACAGCGATGCCCAAGTTGGTAAGAGCGGTGGCTATCGTTTGATTTATCAAGTTGAATCACCGACTCAGGTTGTTTTACACCTGATTTACTCGAAATCAGAACAAGCAAACGTCTCGGCCGAGGAAATCCAAACTGCGATCGCACAATACCACGCAGAACCAGGCGAATAAGACATTTTTCAAGTCTAAACTTTGGATATCGCCGACATTGATATCACATATGGCCCAAGTCCCGAACTTCTTGCGGCAGCAGTGTATCTTTGAGAGTTGACACAAATTTTTTAAACTTGTGCTAACTCTTGACTACATACTGACTAGAGTGAAAAATATGCAAAAACGCAAGCAACAAACAAACCAACCTATGAACTTTTCCCAGAAGTCAGGCGGCAAAAGTGCCACACCCCCAAAAATCAACTCAACACAGAATCTCACCGCCGCAGGATTACGGAAATTACTTTTTGCCGCCGGAATAGCCTCTCTGTGCGCTAGCTGTCAAAATCCTGAAGCACCCACCGCCACAACTCCCGGAGGCAGCCCCGGAAGCAGTCCCGCAGCCACTCCCGTCGCAGTCAGCAGCCCCGGCGACCCAAATACTGTCAAAATTGTCTCCATGCTGCCCATGACAGGCAGCGCCCTGGGTCAAGCTCAAACAATGGTCAACGGCATCCAACAAGCCCTCGCCGAAACCAACTCGAAAGCTTGCGACGGCAAAATCCAAATCCAATACGAAGTTTATGATGACGCCACCGCCGCCGCCGGCAAATGGGACCCAGCCCAAGTAACGTCAAACTCCAACAAAGCCGTGGCTGACGGTTCGGTAGTTGCCGTCATCGGTCACTATAACTCCGGTGCAGCCAAACTTTCCATTCCAGTGCTCAACCAAGCTAACATCGTCATGATCAGTCCGGCTAACACTTATCCGGGACTGACTAAACCAGGAAAAGGCGAAGCCAAAGAACCCAACGTTTATTATCCCGCTGGTACTCGGAATTTCACCCGCGTTGTCCCCGCTGACGACCTTCAAGGTGCTGTAGCTGGCAACTGGGCGAAGTCTTTGGGCGTGCAAAAAGTCTACATTCTCGACGACCAAGAACTCTACGGCAAAGGCATCGCTGATGTTTTTGAAGCAACTTCTAAAAAGTTGGGAATTCAAGTCCTCGGAAGAGAGGGAATTGATATTAAAGCTAGCGACTATAAGGCGTTAATGAATAAAATCAAAGCTTTAAATCCCGACATGATTTACCTTGGAGGCACTACTCAAAGCAATGCGGGACAAATAATTAAAGACATGAGAAATGTCGGAATGACGCCTGATGCAGTTAAGTTCATGGGGCCCGACGGCATTAAAGAGCAAGCTTTAATTGACGCGGCAGGCAAAGATGCCGAAGGAGTTTACGCTACTTTTGGTGGCTTGCCTCCTCAAGAATTGACTGGTGCGGGTGCGAAGTGGTACACAAGTTACAAGGCAAAATATAATGCTGAACCGGAAGCTTATGCAGCTTACGCCTATGAAGCTGCTAAAGTTGCGATCGGCGCAATTAATAAAGTTTGCAAAAATGACCGTGCTGCTATCCGCGAAGCTGTCTTGGCAACTAAAGATTTTAACGGGGTACTCGGCACTTGGAGTTTTGACACCAACGGCGACACGAGCTTGACTACAATGTCAGGAAATGTTGTTAAAGGTGGCAAGTGGGAGTTCGTGAATGCGCTCAAGACGGAATAATTAGTCAGTTGTCAGTTGTCAGTTGACTGTTGTCAGTAGTGATTTTAACTGGTTCCTAGGCTCTGCTTAGGAACCAATGTAACTCTTGGTCTGCTGGGCTTTCCGATCCGAAAAATTGGAGGTAGAGCCTCCGAATCCGCGTTTCTAATATCTGCCTAGAAACGAGTAGAATGAATGTTCCTAATGGCCAATGCCCAATTCCCAATTACTCAAAAACATGAAGAACTGGAAAAGTATTTTCTTATATCTAGGTGTATTTTATATAGTTTTGCTATTAGGGCCGATCGCAGGATTTGACCTGCCAAAAATTGTTGGAGAAATAGTCAGCAATCCTGAAGTTTTTATCCAACAATTATTAGTTGGTCTGGTCAACGGCGCGCTGATTGCAATTATTGCTTTGGGCTACACTATGGTTTATGGCATTATTGAGTTAATCAATTTTGCTCACGGCGATTTGTATATGTTGGGTGCTTTTGCTTCCCTAACCGTGTTCGGGGCTTTTGGGATGCAAGATGGCGCACCTTTGGCTATTGCTATACCGGTGATGTTAGTTGCTTTAATTGTATGTTCGGTATTTTGTGCTGGACTCAATATTGTTGTGGAAAAGTACGCTTATCGGCCTTTGCGAAATGCTCCCCGTTTGGCTCCTTTAATTTCAGCGATTGGAGTTTCTTTTATTTTCCAAAATATGGGTCTGTTTTGGGGAGGATTGAAAGCTTTTATTCCAGTGATGGGTTCTAATTCGGCGGCTCCGAAAAGCTTTCCCGATTTGTTGCCGCGAGTTGATATTCTAAAGTTTTTGGGAATTCAAACGAGTATTGTATTTACTACGAAAGATTTAATTGTGTTGGTGGTGGCTGTGGTATTGATGGTTTTGCTTCATGTTTTTGTCCAGTACACTCGTCTGGGAAAGGCGATGCGGGCAACGGCTCAAAGCCGCGATGCTGCTAAAATTATGGGGATTAATGTAGATCAGATTATTGCTCTGACTTTTTTGATTGGTGGAGCTTTGGCGGGTTCGGCGGGAATTTTGGTTGGTTTGTACAACAATACTATTGTGTTTACGATGGGGTTTACGGCGGGTTTGAGGGCTTTTACGGCGGCGGTTTTGGGGGGAATTGGCAATATTGTGGGGGCGATGTTAGGAGGGGTTTTGATTGGGTTGCTGTCATCTTTGAGCGATCAGTATTTGTCGAGTCGCTGGACTAATGCTTGGGTGTTTGGGGTTTTGGTGGTGATTTTGGCTTTTCGGCCTGGGGGTTTGTTGGGCGAGAATGTTCAGGAAAAGGTTTGAAATTGCTGGGTTTAAATAATGGCAAGAGATACTTATCGGGACTTAAACAAAAAATACGAGCTAAATGAGTTCTAATGCTTGAAGAGCAAGCATATAACCTTAAAGAATGAGCAATGAAAGAGACGACCCCCGCCGCGATGCCCCCCTGCTTTGATAAATGGTGTCAAAGATTTGACGATATCTTTGGTCATCAAGCCCAAAAACGGGAGTTGAGGAACTATTTAGGCGGATTATTGGGAGATCGGGAGCGAAAAAACCTCTCGCAGATGGCGACAAACGCCTTGGCGAGTAATTTACCACAAATTACACCATTTTTTAACTGCCGCGCCCTGACGGGGTTCTCAACCCGTCAGCAATTTGATATTATTGATAGGCATTGCTTAAAGTTGTGCTGTGATTCAAGGTCAAAAAATCAAGGCAATGGGAATTCTAAAATATGTGGCTAAGTTAACTGAATACGGGCGATCGACACGTCGCCCTAGTAGTTTTTGAATTGGATTATATGGTCAGTGTTGGGTTCCGCGAAGCGGAGGGAGTTGGCAGGGAAGGCAAGTCAAGACATTATTACGCTCATTAATCGGAATTAGGCGCAATAAACTACGATTTTTCAGAGGGGTATGATGGCTATGTCCTTGATTCTATCAAGGTTTTGACTCTTGTTGTCACCCCATCAGGGGTAATGCTTGTATCACAGTTTAAATGCACAACCGCTTATATGGATTGTCCAGTGCCCCACTCACTCATGCCATCTCAACAATCTACTCCCGACAAAGAAGCCCCCAAAGTCTCATGGTTCTAGCGCTTGGTTGTTTTAAGTTTGGGAGGAATTCGATAAATAACCCTGTTGGGTGTTTCTTGATAGAGTTCCAATGTTTTTTGAATGTATGCAACTAATTTAGGGTTATCTTTTGCAATTTGATTATTGTTATATTTAACAATTCCCATCCAATCTGCTCCCTTGGTAATCAAATCTTCCAAGATGGCAATTAAATTATCATCTGTTATGGGATATTTCCAATAAATACTATTCTTTCTCATGCTCTCTTGAGGACTCGAAGGAGGGAAAGCCCGATAAATAGCAGGAGGAAAAACCCAGCCACGTCGGCGACTATAATAGATAGCGACGGGATCGCCACCTCCAGCATTAGCTAGAGTAACAACAAGGTCACTTGGTTGAGTTATTTGCTGCAAAGCTATCCCTAGTTCGTAACCCTCTTTTGCCCAAGGATAATAGCACCATAGGTTTAACTGTGTATAACCTATTCCAGAAATGATTAGTAGTATTGCCGTTATGAGTGCTAATGCTGAAGATGAACCTCCGACTCGCTTGGCGAATGAAGCAAGTGCTATCAAACCATTTCCTGCTAGAGCTGCGGCGGCTGGGTTGATAATATTTAAGTTAGAGGGATTTAGGACGAGTTCTTGAGCACCAATGAAGTAATAAATGGCAAAAGCAAGTATCCACCAATGAAACATCGCTGGTACTGGTACAGCTACATTACTTGACTGCTCCTCAGATTCCTGGGTAGGAAGTTTATAATTAGGAGGAAGGAACAAACCAATAGCAACAAGGATCATAATGGGATATGTCCAAAGCCAGTTATAAATATGATTATATAGTTGAGGAAAGAAATATTTTTTTTGCCACCATTCACGTGAAGCAGGATCCCAGAGCCAGTTCCCGCTACCAGCAAAGTGGTAAGGCGGATAGGTGAGAGAAATATGCCTCGCCCACAAATAATAGGCAGCTACTGGCAGGAGGATGGAAATGGCAGCTACTCCAATTAATATCAGCTTTTTCGGGCGCAGTAATCCTCGATGACCCAGGACAACAAATATTGTATAGAGCATCGGAATGCCAATGATTAAACCTGGTAGTTTGGTTAAAAAGCCCCAAATTGCAAACAGGCTGGCAAGCAATAAATAGTGCCAGCGGTCAGTTTGTAGGTAAGCAATCAGCATCCAGAAACTTGTGACAACTAATGCAACCATTGCCGCGTCTGGAAGGAAAGACCGATCCAGACATATATTTCCTGGAAAAATTGCGATAATTGCAGCACTCATAAGAGCGCGATCCCGATCCCAAATACGAGAAACTAACTGATAGAAGGCAAATATTCCCCACAAGCTAAACAGGACAACGACGCTGCGTCCCACCCAATCATGCTGTCCCAATACAGTATAGAGAAGGGCTGTAATATAAGTAACTGTTTGAAATTCGCGTCCATTATAGCTAGGCCCTGGCCCATCCCAGCTAACTTCAGGGTAGAAGATATTCCCATTTCTGCGATAGAAATTTTCGGCCATCATGGCTGTGCTTGACTGACGCCAACTAAAGCTATCAATAAATGGCTGATTGATATGAATCAATCGCACAATAGCAGCCACTACCATAATTGATATCAGGAGATAAGTGGTGTTCCTATAAATTGGAATTTTCATCTTGGCTCTGATGATATAAAAAATATCTGACCTGTAAAGCTACGCAGTAAGGTAGTGGAACCTAGACAAGGGCAGCGCTAGATAACTAACCTTACACCTTGGAAGATATCTTGGTCAAGTGGAGTACGCTAACCAGCAAAGAGGGGGAGCCTTCACAGCCTGCTCCCCCAAAAGGTTGCAGGTTCTCTCCTGCGTAATTTTTTTATTGTCTGATATCGAGTTGTACTTGAAAATTCCTATTTATAAGTGCCAAAGAGAAATAGGAAGAGTCAACAGTTTTATCATGTATCTGAAGGATTCTCCCCAAGCGATCGCAGTTAGAGAAAACCGGCCTTACTGAAATTAGATATGATCAAGCCTAGGGAAAGAGCGAAAAAACGCGTTGCTGAAATTAGGTATGGATCAGATATGAAGGGGCGCATCTCGCAACTTGAAATAGTGCATCCAATAGCAAGCGAATTAAGTATGTCAGCATTTGTACTGATTTAGAGTAACAAGGCGTCTGGCGATGCAGTCTTGCCAGATAGTGTGGTAACCGGGTGTTCTCCCCTTCCACCCTTGTTATGTAAGTTTTGCCGACAATCTGAGATCCGGGGGGAATAAATCCTGGATAGACGCTCTAACCGTCGGTATTTTAAGTTATAAGATGTTCCGGTTCCCTATCGAGAGCATCCTTCCAATTGCTCAGAAAGCGAGGCAAATGGGGTAGCCAAAACATCCGTTGAACGCACTTATGATACCTCTATTCAGCAACGCTACCTTAAACTATTATATGTTAAGGAGAAAAAATAGTTAGCGTTCGCCGTCATCTTCCTACTACTGAAAAAATACTTAATGGGGCGATGGGCACCATTGAACTTTTATTGCCCAGTAGAACATAGCCCTACTCAATTGAGTGGAATACTGTACACCCAATTAAATATTACCTGGTTTTAGCCAGCCAAAAACTTCGCCTAAAGTTAACTGCATTTCCGGCATAAACTTGGGCATCGGAAGTATATCTGTTGGTTCTTGCAATGAAATCGGCTGCTGGCTTGCGGGATAGGCTAAAATGTTTTTTTCATCGGGATCGAGCAACCAACCCATCTGACAACCGGCATTCAAACAGTGCAAAATATTGTTTGTGACTTTGGTTTGGCTTTGGGCTGGGGACAATATTTCTATTGTCCAGTCTGGGTGAGCATTAAATGTATTGGCAATTTCGCCGTCAGCGTCTAGCGGAATGCGATTCCAAACAAAAATCGCGACATCGGGGACAATAGAACGTCCGCCAAAGGTGCAGCGAAGTTCTGGTAGGGCTAGGGCAATTTGCGGTTTCTCTGCGATGTCGTTGATGACTGTTACGAGTCTGCCTTGTAGTTTGCTGTGTTTTCCTTGTGGCATAGGTTTTTGGACGATCGCACCTTTGATGTATTCGCTCGCGGGTTTGGTTTCTGGGAGTTGCAAAAACTCGTCGAGGGTGATAGTTTTTTGAGGTGCTTGTACCATATAGAGATCGCCCGTTTGAAGTGTGTTGGGGTAACAGTTCCAGTATATTTGAAGTTTCGTCACTTTTGGTGCAATAATCGAACTCAAAAGACTCTAAACTGTAGCTAGCCCGATCGACTGTTTCCACGATAAGCAGTCGATCACATTCATTGAGGCAGAATTTGGCACGGCTCGCGTCAGTCGCATCTATAAACTGCGATTCCTAGCATTCTTTCCTCTAAGTACTGACTAATGACTCATAACTTCTTCCTATGTCAAAAAAAATAATTAAAGCAATTAAATCGACTGGTATTTTAGGGGCGATCGCCTCTTTGACTGTTTTGTTATTCGGCGGTTGGAGTGGCACAGTGATCGGCTGGCTGATGGGTACGGCGGCGGGCTTTATTAGCTGTCGGGAGCAGAAGGTTTACAGCCCGAAAATGGGTGCGACTATCGGCAGTTTAGCGGGATTAGGATTGGGAGTTTGGCTATTAATTGCAAGTGTGGTAGAAGGGGTTTTGATTAGACCTTTTTCTGGGCAATCGGCTGTGGCTTTGCCGACTACGCTGCTGTACGGGATTTGCAGTTTGACGATCGCAATTTTGACAGCTACGTTAATGGGTGCTTTGCAGGGTTTGCAGGGGGAACGCCAGCGGCTGGCAACTTTGGTGACATTAGCTTTTATTCTAATTCTGTTTCCGTTTATCGACATTCAGGCTCAGACTGGCTGGATTGCTACTGTAGTACAGATTCAAATCTTTATTATGTTGGCGCTGGGTTTGAATATTACTGTGGGTTTTGCGGGTTTGTTGGATTTGGGATATGCGGCGTTTTTTGCGATCGGCGCTTACACGACGGCTTTGCTATCTTCTGGGCAGTTAAATATTGCTTGGAACTTTTGGGTGGTACTGCCGATCGCGGCTGGTGTAGCTGCGATCGCGGGCGTAATCCTGGGTATTCCGACACTGCGGCTCAAGGGCGATTATTTGGCAATTGTTACCCTCGGTTTTGGCGAAATTATCCCGGTTGTCTTTAGGAATTTAACGGCGATTCGGATTGATGAACCAGTCTCGAAGATTGTTGCTTCCCTGTTGGGGAAACCCGAGTTGGTGCTGTGTCTGGTTGGGTGCGATCGACCTTTTAACCTCACCGGCGGCGAAGCGGGAATAAACCCGATCGGGCGTCCATCTCTCCCCATTGTCGGCACTTTCAGCACCGGCAACTACTTTCCTTGGTACTACCTAATTTTGCTGCTAGTTGTCTTCGCTTACTTCATGATTTCGCGGCTGCGAGATTCCCGCTTGGGCAGGGCGTGGAATGCCATGCGCGAAGATGAATTAGCCGCTAGTGCGATGGGGATTAACCTGGTCAAAACCAAACTTTCGGCTTTTGCGATGGGAGCGACGTTTTCTGGCTTTGCAGGGGCATTTTACGCCGCCTATATCAGCGCGATTTTCCCCAGCGTTTTCGACTTCTCGGTGTCGGTAATCATCCTGTGTATGGTGATTTTAGGCGGTTTGGGGAATATGACGGGGGTGATTTTGGGCGCGATCATTATCATGTCTGCCGATCGACTTTATCTGCCACAATTAGCGCAAGTCCTCAAGGGTTTTCTGAATACTTTTGTACTCCCCAGGATTGCAATTCCCCAGTTGCGAGACTTTCTGGCAACCAGTTTAGACCCGATTCAAATGCGCTTATTTCTATTCGGCTTAACTCTGGTTGTCATGATGCTCGTGCGGCCAGAGGGGCTGATTCCTGATAAGATACACCAAGCTGAACTGCATTCGGATGCTGAAGCGAGCAATGAGTCTTTAGCAGATTCGAGAAGTCAATAAATAGGTAAGGGCAAAAACCATAGTATTTTGTATGTCGGTTTAGCTAAGAATCTAGGATGCAAGGGAGTTTATGAGTGTAAAACTCCCCTCCCCATCTAATGTTTATTTGTAACCGACTACTTAGTAAGGATGAAAGATTAGCCATGAGAAATGTAACTGCTACTGCTTTTATCGTTGCGGAATTTAGAGCAGAAGAGAATGAAGAGGCAATTCCTCTCTACACTGATCATGTAGTAAAAATCTGGCTGAATGAGGAAACAAAAAAAGTAGCTAGCCAAATAGCTCAAAACTCTCCTGCAGCTAAAGAAATGGTTAAGTTGCGGACTAAATATTTTGATGATGTTTTGTCCAATCAAATTTTAGGAGGTTGCAAACAAGTAGTTATTTTAGGTTCGGGTTTGGATACTCGTGCTGCTAGAATTAATGGAGAAAAAGTGATTTATTTTGAAATAGACGATCGCGCGACTCTTCAATTAAAAGAAGAAACTCTCAAAGCTAACAAAATTACTGCTAATGTTTGCTACCTTCCAGGCGATTACGTAAAAGACGGTTTAATCTCCTTGCTGAAACAGAGTGAATTTGATTGCGATCGACAGACATATTTTTTGTGGGAAGGCAACACTACCTTGCTTGACAAAAAAGATGTAATATTTGTATTAGAACAAATTCGCGACAATGTGAAGAGTTTTCGATTGTCCTTTGATTATATGTCGGAAAAGGTGATTTTGAGAACGACGGGCTACCAAGATATCAATGATTACATAGATAAATACGAAAGTATGTATGCACCGTGGATTACTGGGTTTGAAAACATTGCCACTTTGGCTGACGAACTCAATCTCAAAGTTATTGAAAACTTTTCGACTGCTGATTTACACGCACAATATCGCCCTGGCAGTTCGCTCGAATCTAATCTTTTTAAGTTTTATTTTGTTTGTACGTTAGAGAATATGGCCTAAAAACTCCCAATCTCAAATTGATTCGCGTGCGTGAAAGCTCGTTACCTGGACGATCGCACTCCTATAAAATCTTAGAAAACAGAACCAAAATGTCATTATTAGAAGCACAGCAACTTACAATGCGATTCGGTGGTTTGACTGCCGTCAACCAGGTTAGTTTAACATTAGAAAAAGGATCGATCGCCAGTTTGATCGGCCCCAACGGTGCGGGCAAAACTACTTTTTTTAATATGCTGACAGGTATTTACAAACCGAGTGGCGGTCAGTTGCTTTTAGAACAGAAGAATATCACGGGTTTGCCGCCGGATCGCCTGACAACTTTCGGCATTGCTAGAACTTTTCAAAATATCCGCTTGTTTAACAACATGACAGTGCTGGATAATGTTTTAGTAGGTAGACACTGCCGATTGAAAACAGGTTTGTTGGGTGCAATCCTCCGCACTCCGGCTGTGAATCTGGAGGAGCGGGAAGCTAAAATAAAAGCGCTCACTATGCTTGATTTTGTCGGTTTAGGTGCTGCTAAAGCGTCGGAGTTGGCAAAAAACCTTTCCTACGGCGACCAGCGGAGATTGGAAATTGCCAGGGCTTTGGCTTCCGATCCGAAAGTGCTGCTTTTGGACGAACCGACTGCCGGGATGAACCCGAACGAAACGGCTGATTTAACTCGCTTTATTTATCGGATTCGCGATGAGTTGAATTTGAGTATTTTGCTGATTGAACATGATATGAAGGTGGTGATGGGAATTAGTGATCGTGTGAGTGTTATGGAGTACGGTACTAAAATTGCTGAGGGAACTCCGGCCGAAGTTCGCGCCGATCCTCGCGTAATTGAGGCATATTTGGGAAAAGAAGAAGATGGACATGGATAATGGGTATTGTGTGCCGACAGATAAGTGAGGTGGGCAGTGTTATCCTCGGAAGAAGCGATATAATCTTCAGCTAATTAACCCAATAAAATTAGGGGCGGGTTTCACAAACAATCTGTCATTCAAACAGATAATATTTATCAACCCGCCCACGGCGACAGTATTTTATAACGAGCAATTCAACGGAAACGATAGGATGTGCGCCTCGCACACCCTACTGATTAAGATTCGGGGTTTTTCCTAAACTTTTGATTTGATTTCCGACATTTTTTTCTTGTGTTTTCTCTGCCTGAAAAACAATCCTAAAAAGATTGCAGTACCTAATACTGTGCTCGGTTCGGGAACGGCTTCTGCTTCTGCTTCTGCCTGGGCGATATTGTTTTTAACTTCTACCAATGTTAAGTTAGTAGCGCTGTTGAATGTCCGGGAATAAACTCCCGAAGTATAAAGGAGGCTTGTTGCTGCACTTCCTTGAGGCAGAAAATTAAAGTTAATGTTTGTTGGCTTAAAGCTTGGGCTGGCGAACCCACTCAAATAAATTCCCTCAGAAGAGTCTAAACCGCTGGCAAATTGAAAAGAGTCTAACAAAATGTTAGTAACAGTGTTAATCACCCAGAAAGATATACTGCCATTCGCCCTGGCGCGTTCGGATTGGGGGTTGTCAACTGATGTTAAAAGAGCTAAAAATGTCTGAAAATTGAAGGAAAAAGTTTCTTCGGAATCAATGAAGAACTCGCCGATAACTGCTGCTTGACTTTGGGCTAAACCGGAATAGTTATTCCCGCTGCCTATGACTCCACTTTGCGAGAGATTTGCTGCCAGCAATTCGTGACAGTTAGATATAAAAACTGCATCAGCGTTCGCTTTGCTAATAACTGAATTGGTGTTAGCTAGTGTCTGAGCGTAAGTGTTAGTAACTGTACCTGTTTCAGTCGGTATGTGACTAAAGTTGTCAATGGTTACTGCTGCTGCAGAACCTGCGATTATTGCAGCACTACTAGGGGCAATGCCTACAGTCAAACTGGTTACTAAAGGAGTTGCTAATAAAAAGGCGATCGATCCACTAATGTGATTGAATTTCATGGTAAATCTCCTTAAATTTGAAAATTGAAAAATTTTAAGTGCTATTATTGGTAACTTGTAGCGGTTGATTTCGCTTACGTATTAATACTACCTACTTACTTAGAGTTTTTTGTAAAGCTACTGTCAAGAATTCTAGTGTTTAAGTAAAGATTCTGTAAAGTTGGTCGCCACCGCTACTAAAAATACATTTTATGGGAGCTAGGGCGGGTGTTGACCTAAGTAAAATTACTGATTACTATAAAAAAAGTTAATTTTAAATAAATGCAATAAAAATTTATAATTAGTCTGGATAATATAATAAAGCACAAAGCAGAAAGAGTAATTATGTTGGAAATTAAAGACATTCACACCTACTACGGAAATATCCACGCTCTCAAAGGAGTATCGCTAACAGTCTCGCAGGGAGAAGTTGTGACATTAATCGGCAGCAACGGGGCGGGGAAAACGACCACTCTCCGCACGATTCAAGGACTGCTGCGCCCGCGCCAGGGCACTGTATTATTTGAGGGAAAGCCTTTAGAAGCACTATCTACAGAGGCGATCGTCCGTTTGGGGATTTCTCAAAGTCCCGAAGGGCGGCTGATTTTTCCGCGAATGACGGTGCAAGAAAACCTAGAAATGGGTGCTTATCTCCGCAACGATACTCTCGGTATCAAGTCCGATATGGAAAAAGCATTAAATTTATTTCCTCGTTTGCGAGAAAGAATTAGTCAAAAAGGGGGAACTCTCAGCGGTGGTGAACAGCAAATGTTGGCGATCGCCCGGGCTTTGATGTCGCGCCCCCGGTTGTTATTATTGGACGAGCCGAGTATGGGATTGGCACCGATGTTAGTCAGTCAAATTTTTGCGATCGTCCGCGATATTAATGCTGAAGGAACAACTATTTTACTGGTGGAACAAAACGCCCGCATGGCTTTAAGTGTAGCCCACCGCGGCTATGTTATCCAAACTGGTCAGGTTGTAGTCGCTGGTACTGCTAGCGATTTGCAGTCAAATGAAACTGTTCGCCAAGCATATTTAGGTGAAAGTTAAATATGGGCATTGGGCATTGGCCAAACAGGGCATTGGGCATTAGCCAAACAGGGCATTGGCTAAACAGGGCATTGAAACTGACAACTAACAACCAAAAACCAACAAATAACAAATAATATCGTTTCCGGTTGCATCGGTATTGTTCAAACAGTCAACAGTCAACAGTCAACAGTCAACAATTCCGGAGGAGTGCAACCGGAATTGATATAACAAATTACCCTATTTGCGATCGCAACTTCCCCGTTTCCAATTCCGTCTCAAAAGCCGCCCGCACCTTTTCCCACTCCGCTTGGGCTTCCAACAGGCGATCGCGCGCCGTACTCACATCAAAAACCTGTTCCCCTCCAGACTCAACCGCCACGCGACCCATATACTCCAACTCCTTGCAAACAGCAGAAAAAGACACGGCTCCTAAATTGGCGCTGCTAGACTTCAGCGTGTGAGAAGCCAGCTTCAAACTATCAGCATCTCCCAGAAAAATAGCCTCCTTAATAGTTTCTAAATGTTGCGGTGCGTCTACCAAATATATCTTAATCAGCTCCCCCAAAAAATCTGGGTCTTCATCATCGTCTAGTTCGCGAAGATTTTGCAAAATATGAAAATCAATCGGCGAATCGGCTCCCGGTTGAACGCTCGAAGATGCCGCAGCATCACTGTCAACTTGATCAGAAATATCTTGATTGTTTTGCTCAGTAACCGTATCCAATTCATCCCGAATCAGAGGTGAACACTTGCTCAAGGCGATCGCCAACTCTTCCCGCCGCACCGGCTTAGTAATATAATCGTCCATACCTGCTTCCAGACACTTTTCGCGATCGCCCTGCATCGCATTAGCAGTCATCGCAATAATTCTCGGCTTCTTGTTAGCAGGCCATTCCTGACAAATGCGGCGCGTCGCTTCCAACCCATCCATGTTCGGCATCTGCACATCCATCAGCACAACATCGTAAGATTGCCGCTTCAGGGCCTCCAAAACCTCCAACCCATTAGCCGCAATATCAGCCCGATATCCTATCCTGTCGAGTAAATGCGTAGCGACTTTTTGATTCACCACATTGTCTTCAGCCAGCAAAATCCGAATCTGACTAGAATTAGTTGCATCCTGTCCGGCAGAATTCGCCGCAACCTGCCTCAAAACAGCAGGCGTCCGCTGCACGCGGTGCTGTTCTTGAGAATTTTCAAAATACTTCAATCCCGAAGTCACAGTCACCACATTTGAAACTTCTCCCCTGCCGCTTCTGCCAGTAACATATCCAAAAACTTGCAGCAACACATTATAAAACTGTGACTGTTTTAAAGGCTTAGTTAAAAAAGCAGAAAAATGTACCTCTGTAGTTTCAAGTTTTTTCCAAACTTCCGCCTTACTTAAATAAGTAAACAGCACCAAAGGTAGGGCAATTTTGCGAGGGTTTTTAACCATGACATTCGGATTTAGGCCGTCGCCGCCGGACAAATTGCTCAGCTCAAATTTCCGAATCTCCACAGCCAACGCCACACCGTCCATATCTGGTAGATTCATCGCCAAAATAGCTAAATCGAGCGGCGAGTTTCCTTTGATGATTTCCAAAGCCTCAGCACCAGAAGTTACAGCCACGGGTATCATTCCCCAAGACTCTGCCTGACGGATCAAAACTTGCCGATTAATGGCATGATGCTCAACAATTAATAAGTGCTTACCAGCGGCAAATTCCGGTCTTTTTTCCTCAGCCCGGAGGTCATTCGCTTCAGCAGCCACCGTGAAATAAAAAATCGAACCCGAACCCGATATCGACGGCGGAGTAAATTCTGCAGGCGACCTTCCAGCGATACTTTGTCCGAGCGCAGAAACTCCCGGTTGAGACTTAGAACTTCGCGGATCAACCTGGCTGACAACCCACATTGTACCGCCCATCATATCGCTCAAACGCTGGCTGATAGCCAGTCCCAAACCCGTCCCGCCGTAATGTCGCGTTGTCGAAGCATCCACCTGCGAAAAAGCTTTAAACAGGCGATCCATCCGGTCTGGCGGAATGCCAATTCCCGTATCTTGGACAGCAAATTGAATCTCGTATTGTTTGCTACGTGCCAACTCTCCCTGGTTAATTAATAGCGGTTGTGGCGCTAGAATATTAATTTTATCTGGTGAACTATTAGCAGCTACCTGTTCAATTTGCCTAGCCGTACAGCACACCACAATTTCTCCAGATTCTGTAAACTTAACTGCATTGCCCAGCAGATTTACCAAAATTTGGCGCAGTCTCGTGACATCTCCTAAAATGTTTTTCGGAACAGAATCATCAATAAAGTAAGCTAGCTCTAAACCTTTTTCTGAGGCTCTAGGAGCCAGTAATTCCAGAGATTCTTCTATACAGTTTTGCAGCTCGAAGGGGCTGCGTTCCAAATCCAATTTTCCAGATTCAATTTTGGAAAAGTCGAGAATATCGTTAATAATAGTCAGCAAAGCATCGCCGCTGGTACGAATTGTCTCCACAAAATCTCGCTGTTCAGGAGTTAGTTCCATATCCAGCAGCAAGCCCGTCATCCCGATGACCGCATTCATCGGAGTGCGGATTTCGTGACTCATAGTCGCTAAAAATTCGCTCTTAGCTCTATTAGCAACTTCCGCCGCTTGTCGCGCTTGATCCAAAGCTTCATTTTGCTCTGCTAACTGTCGCTGTCGCTGAACTTCGGTTTCTAAAAGTTGTGCTTGAGCTAAAGTAATTCCAACTTGCGCGGCCACATCTTCTAAAAGTTCAATTTCGTCGGGATTCCACTGGCGAGTTGCATCGCACTGGTGCAAAGTAATAATTCCATTGGGTTCTCCTTGATAGGAAGTGCGAACAGCCAACATAGATTTTAATCCGATGCGGCGACACATCGGCCCCGAAGATTCCAGCAAAGGATCGGCAAACACATCGGGAGATGCTAGGGCTATATCCTCAGCGAGGAGTTTTTCGGTGTACGGGTTATAAGTGACAGAAAGTTCTAAATCTAAAGCCGATTCGTGACCGGGTTCCAAGTATTCCGCAACGCAAGGAAGGTGGGGATAAGGTTCGGAAAGATAGGTATGAATTGTACAGCGATTGACACCAAATACGCGGCCGATTTGGGTGGCGGTAGTTTGGAAAATTTCTTGAGTGTCTAAGGTCGATCGCACTTTTTGAGTAATTTGTTTGAGTAGTAAAACGCGCTGGTACTGACGTTGCAAAGTTCGCTCTCGCTCTTCGCGGGCAATTTCTGCGCCGATGTAATTGCCCATCAACTTTAAAATTTCAAAATTCAGCGGTTTAAAAGGAGATTTAGTGGTGCGGGAAGTAAAGCTCAAAGTGCCAAAAACTCGCCCTTGCACTATTACCCTCGTCCCCACAAAAGCCTCCAACTTGCGGACGCTGTAAGCGGGGTGGTTGCGCCACTGAGTAGTGCCGGCTGATTCGACAGAAATAGGTTCGCTCGATCGCAAAACCTCTCGCTCAAAGGTTCTGCTCAAAGCAAAACCGTCTCCTTTAGCAAATCCAAAGGGAAAATCTTCCGGTACATAAGCCGCAATCACTTCGTAGCGATCGCCCAAAACCCTGCCCAACAGCCCGATATCCATCCCAAACTGACTGCAACCCATTGCCAGCAACCGGATCGTTCGATCGTCAAAAGAGCCTTCCGAACTCACCATTACCTCGTAGAGCGATCGAATTGCCCGCTCACTTTCCCGCAGTTCCTCAACTCCTTCGAGGCGGTTGCAGACATCGTGCAAAGTCCCAAAAATTCCCGCTATTTCGCCTTGGGAATTCCGCCGGACTTGGGCAAATATTTCAACGGAAACAAAGCCGGAATCACTGTGAATTCCCAAGGAGTTTTTCCCAGCCAACGATTTGGACTTAAATCGCAGTTCTCGCCGTTCAAATTCCGACTTCCCCGACAGCAAAGACTCCAATAAATTTGCACATTGCTCGCGCTCATCTGGATGCACCCAGTCTAAAAAATTAGTTTGTAAACTTTCGGAAACCGGAAAATTCGTAATTTCCGTCCAAGCGCGGTTTAGAAATTTCCAAACCCCCGCCGCATCTATGTGGAAAATTACTGTTGCTTTCAAAGAGTCAAATAGATGGAATTGTTCTCGATCATGCTCGCGGTTTTTGACTTCAAACTCCTTGTTTAGAGTAATATCTGTATGAGTTCCTACTACCCGCAGCGGTTTGCCAGTAGCGCTACGTAAAACTTGACCCCGGTTCAGCACCCAGACAGTGCTGCCGTCTTTACAGTACATCCGATATTCTGCTGCAAAATCCGGTGTCTTTTGGGCGAAGTGTTCTTCTAAAGCTGCCTTTACCGAGTCAATATCATCTCTGTGGATGCGACTCCACCATTCCGATCGGCGATTCGAGATTTCCCCTTCTTGGTAGCCCAGCATTTCTTGCCACCGCGCCGAATAAAAAAACTCATCTGTTTCGAGATTCCAGTCCCAAATCCCCTGATTGTTGACTGCAGGGGGGAGATTTGGCCGCTCTACGAAAGTGTGGTGAGAAATTTCAGCTATCTCGTGGCTATTTGCTGCTGTCCGCTGTATTTCTGCTGAGAGTTTTTTGTATTGAGCGTTGCTAGATTCTAGCTGGCGCTGCAAAGCAATTAAGCCAGAATGCAGAGATTTTGAATCCAGCGCTTGTAAAAGGATAGTTTTAGGATTAATAATCCCGATCGGGTGATTTGTTTCGTTGATGACTAATAAAGGCAACTGGCAGTAGTGTTTTTGCAGCAGCGCGACGGCTGCTTCGAGGGTAGAGTGCGATCGCACCAGCGGCGGCGAACTGCTGCAAATTGCTCCCGCTCTAATTTTGTTAGAGTCTCTTCCCAGCGCCTGCAACTGCACAATATCCCGCGAACTTACTACCCCAACCAGTTTGTGAAGGTTGGGATTTGTAAATTTGGAATTGTGAGCCGCACCAGTCGAGTGTTGATCGGGGGTTTCAGTGATTAATACATAACTAACATTGTGTCTAAACATCAGTTGCGCCAAATAGCGAACCGAAGAATTAGAAGGAGCGTGAATTATTCGTGAGGCTGCGATTTGAGGGATTTGATAAAGTTTAATTAAACTTGCGGGCAGCTCTAATTTCTGATGCACAATTGGCAGCGGCGGAGGGAAGGCGAAAGCCGCAGGTGGCGAAGTGCTGCTAGTTGCTTTTGGTGTCGATTCCCCAATTCCCTGCAACATTTGCACCAAGCTTTGAGAGCTAATTAAACCGACAAGTTCTTCAGCCTCGCTAACGACCGGCAAATGGCTGATCTGATTTTTCTCCAGCAGACTTGCTAAGGCAAAAAAGTCGGGAATTTCCGATTCTCGGGCTACAGTTACGGTTCTGATCATGATTTGCTCGATCGCAAATCCCCTCAAAGCAGCGCCGATCGAATTTAGCTGTACGATATCTCGCGTTGTAAAAATCCCCAGCACTGTCTGGCTGCTCGGATAGGGAGCTTTTGAGCCGTTGAGACGCAGCCCGTTGCCTCCTGTGTGTATCGCAGGCCGTATGCCGTTGTAGAAACCCGACTGTTCCCGCGATTGTGGGGAAGTCCCGTTGGTGGGATTTCCGAGTTGAGAATGCCCGCGCGGTTCTACCACGAGGACGTAACTGGCTCCTGTGCTACTCATCAGCTCGATCGCCTTTTCTACGGGCGTCTCAGGGGTGACGGTGAGGGGATTGCGGTTGATGACCTGACTGAGGGAGGGAATAAACATCAGGGGGCATAAAAGTGATATTTGTTGGAAAAAGCCGATCGCGAGCAGCAGGTTGATTGAGAGGCTTTACCCGCGAGATTTCCAAGCGCGCTCAAAGTTTCTGTACGATTCAACTCACCCATACTTCCAGCATCTTGGCATTTAAAATTAATTCCGTGCCATATCCTGATAATTGACGGCTTCTGACTTTCAGAACAAATGCTATCTGCCAGAGGGCGGACATGAAGGCTGGCGGGCAATTCCTCGCTTAGCATAACTGCTGCGGGTTTACGAGCAAGAATTTCTGCGATTGTCTGGACTGCACCCTACTTTCTGCCCCTCAACGGAACTCTCGCTCGCATTCTGTTTGAGGCAAGATACCTGCACCCTACCAATTTACCAGCGACAGGAGGGGAATCACAACAGGACGACTTAGGTATGGCAACTGTGCAATTAGGGGTTCGAGGGTTCGAGGGTTCGAGGGTTCCAGGGCCAAACAGGCAGAAAATAAATAATTCTGAGCATAACTAATTCTATCTTATCCCAATTATGGCCCAGAGGATTTGAGCTTCACTTCTGGCGATCGAACTTGATGAGAATAGCGCTGTTCCCCGCCAGTGCAAAACTCGCATTGCCACCCTTCAGCCTTAAGCTACCAACAACCTCATCCATTGTTTGAGAACTGAACTCCCGCACCGTGCCATTACCAGTTTTTATCAGCTCCGAAATATCAGCATTAACAGTGTAAGATGTTGCTCTGTCATTGACAACCAGCAAGTAAACATTCTTGCTAGCATCAAGAGTTGCAACTGCCATTAAATCTGAAGTGTTAGTGATAGGAAAAAAGGTAGCTTTCCCGCCCTGCAAAGCCCTAATTCCCATCCGCAAAGCATAGTAGCCCGCGCGCCGTTTTCCCCCGTCCCCTAGCAAACCTTTCGCCTGTCCCAGCTTTCCCCAGTCGTACAAACAGAATATGTGACTGCCGTCAATATAATTCTCCCCCGGTTGGGAACCTCGAATCAAATTCTTAATTAAATTTAAAGCTAAAGATAAATCGCCGTAGCTAATTTCGTAAGTTCCCCATTCTCCTACCCAAAGCTGCGAGTTAGCGCGGACAGTACCGTTCATCCAGCCGCGCACTTTGCGAGTGTAGTTAGAAATATCTGCATCGTAGTTGTGGACATTGACTGTATCGAAATAATTCGCTATTTCCTGCAAAGCACTAGCCGGCCAATTGCTGCCGCCTACGGTTTTCGGGCCATGGATGCGATAAGTGCGATCTGGCAAATAAGTTTTATAAACAAAGTCGATCGCATCTTTTGCCACCTTAACCAATTCAAAATAGTCAGCCCTAGTCCCGCCCCAACCCTGATCGCGATTGTCCGGTTCGTTGTGAATTTCCCAATCATCAACGCGGTAATCATTGCGAACATTCAGCCAATAAACCGTAGCAAAAACGTGTTCCCACCACTCGTTCCAATCTTCTCCTGTGCGCGGCGGATTCAGTTGCAGCGCCCAACTCGGATTCCAGCCATTATCTACATTCCGAATACTCACTACCGGGCGAATATTTGCTTGTTTGAGACTATTAAAAATAGTCCTGGCATTGCCTTGCCAAACAGTACCGGGTTGTCCCGACCACCAATAATCGCTACCCTGGGGCGGATTAGTCATAATCTGATCCCAATGCGCCCAATTAATTATATTTGGGTTTGTCTTCATTTCGTCAATAGATGGCCAACCGTATTTACCGTCGTCGTCTTCGGGTTCCCACCGGGACATCCCGCCGTAAATGCGGTAGGTATTAATTCCCAAATCTTGCAAATCTTTGATGTCGAAATTGATATTGCCCTCGACTGCACCGATGTAGCGAGTGCTGACACCCGCAGCAGTACCGGAAATTTTAATTGTTTCGATGTTTTGAGCAAAAGTTGTCGTTCCGCTGAACAACTCTAGGCTGAGGGCAATTAAAAGGCCTAGAAACAAATTCAGAATTCGAGTTTTTGATAACACGTGATTATTAACTACTAACTTTGGTTATTTTCTGCCCTAGGAGAGACCCCTCGCTAATCTAACTCGACGGGCGATCGAGTTTGTTAGCTGTTGTAATAAAAAAGCATTAACTATGCCAATTTCAATAATTAATACATAAAGTAAAATAGCACGGGTAGCAGTCAAAAGTGAAGGTTCACCTCGCACAACCACCCTAAAAAATTTGGGTATTACAATTAACCCTATAAACTGCGTTAAATATAGTTCATAGGAAATCTTAGAAATCCCTGTTTAAAATCTCGTTGTTAAGTCGGAGAAATTTATTAATAGTCTACACACATTAAAGACAATTACAAATATGCCAAATCCAAGGAAAGCATCATAAAAAGACAGTCCAAAAGGGAAATATACGCCTAGAAATTGGGGATTTGAAAATTTGAAGGAACCCATAATACCCAATATTTCAAAAATTATTGCTAAGGCTATTGTGACGGGCTTAGTTAGGTAATTAATTAATAGAGTAGGATTACTTGCATAAACCTTGGCCATTGCCATTCCTAAACAAAACTCAAATAACCTTGAAATTGCTAAATAGCCTGGATAACTGAGATCGCCCAAGATTGGCGAAAATACATTGTTAAACCCTAAGATTAAAACTAAAAATGTATAGATAACTTTAATAACAAAAGAAGTGAAGAGAAAGTGTTCAATAGAAAATTTTTGTAAAGATTTAAATAGCAAGAAAAAGCACAAATAAAATTGAATGAGTGGAAACATAAACCAAGAAAATGGTATGGCTTTATCGAGAATTATCCAACTTCTCCAAAATGACCACCAATCAAAATAGCCATAAAATAAATCCGCTCTTAACCGAGGAATTATAAAAGATACAGCTAAAAGTATCCAGTAGGTTGGGTAGAGCCGGATAAATTTTTTGCTCATAAAATTAATCCAGCTTTCATCAGGCTTTAAAAGTCTTGAATAAGCCAGTCCAAAACCACTGAGAATGAAAAAAATATGAACTCCCTGATATCCAAGCAAGAAAAATATATTCACTAAATCAAAAACTATATTGTCTACACTATTAAATGGTAGGGGAAAAAACTTAGCAATCGTCGAGGCTGGGCCTACTACTTTTGCATACTCGAAAAAGTGGTTGTATCCAAAAAATGGAGGCAAGAAATTGAAGTACCAAAAATGAACCCCCACTACCCAGCAGGCGGCAAAGCCTCTCATGATATCTAATTCTTGAAATCGATTATACTTCATAAATAAAAATATCCGTTTAACTCCAACTTATAGCAACAGTCAAAATATTTACAATGTCAAGCTTAGGACGTACTCGATCGCTCTTAGGATGCTGCGGCAAAAATTCTACTCTATGTTATAAGCGCCAGCCCTGTCAAGGTGGTGAAGAAAACCCTCAAACCCTTGAAATATCTAAGGCTGCGATCGTTAAATCTGATTCTTTTAACAGGTGATTAAGAATAAACTAGGTTTATTGCCGATCGCCAGACGGTACGATGAGGTCAAGCCGGTCGATCGCACCAATACGCTATGAGGGCAGTGTACACCCACAAACTAAGAGATTTCAAGCGTTTGAGGGAGTTATAGACCAGGCTTGGCAGTGACGCCAGACAGGGCGGGTCATCAGCGTCAAGCCGATCGCATTTGTCAGATAACCGCAGCGTGAACCATCACTAAATTGGGCGCTGCGGTTATGCGGCGATGTTTTTTGAGCATGGATTATATCTGGTGTCGGAGCATTCCAGGGGACGATCGCCTTTTGTTCGCTGGTAACAAGAAAACATGGACGCCCAAGCTGCTGATAAAGCGAGTTTGGCTTTTATCTGGGCTGAAAATTTGTTTAAGTCGCGTTAGTAAAAAATGCTTCTATTAATGAATTAGACGATCACCATTTAATAAAAACAATAAACCCTCAGCAATTGCCGAGGGTTTATTTCCCAAATCATACAATTTTGCCCACAAAAAATATCTCGGTCTAAAGGTAGATGATATTTGTGACTGACTAAAGTTATATTTTGTGAAATTCTCTACTTGTTTATAGCCCCAAAACAAGCGCATCAAAAACGCAATAATTAGACCCAAAGCCCCACTCATGAAGCAACCGAAAACATCGATGGATTTCTCTAGAGTAAGTCTTAAAGGAGCATAAGAATGTTAGATATTGATGAAATGAGTTCAAAAGAAATACAAGAACTTTTACAGCAAGTAGGACACGGACACCTCGGCTGTGTATTTGAATGCCATCCCTACGTTGTGCCAATGCACTATTATCTCCAAGATTCGGATATATACATTTTCACAACAGTCGGGATGAAAACGAAGTATATAGACAGCAACCCAGAAGTCTGCTTGCAAGTGGAAGAAGTCCGGGATTTCCAACACTGGCGCAGCGTTGTGGTGAACGGGCGAGCAGAACGCCTCACGGAACAGCCAGACATCGATCGCGCGATGGAATTGGTCAAAGAACACAACCCCACACTTTCACCCGCCATCAATCGTACCTGGATTGACTCGCTGGGACGTGCGGAGGTCATAGCAATTTACCGCATTCAGCCCTGGGAAATGAGCGGGCGCACGACGGAGGGAATCAGCAGTCGGTGAATGTCTCTGCTGGCATGGGAATAATAATTTTATCAGTGAATCGCGATCGTCCTACTCATAGTCTCAGTAGCCTTCGGAGGTAACTGGATATGATATTAAATGAACTTACTTGCCAAAAAATCTCTCATGTACCGATTCACTAACTGCGGCTGTTCCTGCTGCACCCAGTGGCTGCAATTAGGAATGTAATGAATCTGAAAATCCCGGACGTAATCTGCAGTTCCATAGGTTAACTCTTTGCCGAAGGCCGCATCATTTTCTCCCCAAATCATCAGCGTCGGAACTTGCAGCACACTCCAATTCTGGCGATCGAGAAATCCGCCAGCTACATTGCGGTAATAATTGAGAGTAGCAGTCAGAGCACCCCGTTTGGCAGCCGCATCTTTGTAAGCTTCGATATCTGAGAAGGTAAAGGTGCTTTTGTCCACTGCCATACCTTCCAAAGCAGCAGAAATTGCCTGATAGTCGCCCAACTGAATTAACAACTCCGGCAAAACTGGCAACTGAAACAAAAAGATGTACCAACTTCTCAGCAATTGTTGAGGAGTGCGTAACCCTTCAGCAAACTTGGCCGGATGTGGTAGATTCATCACAATTAATTTATCCACCATTTGGGGATAAGCATAAGCGAAATTCCAGGCGATCGCACCTCCCCAGTCGTGACCAACTAAGACGCAACTTTCGTATCCCAAACCCTGAATAATTCCCTTGACATCTTGCACAAACTCTGCCATCACGTAAGCAGATTGATCGTGAGGTTTGTCGCTGTCGTTGTAACCCCTGAGATCTACAGCGACGACTTTATAATCTGATGCAAATTCTGGGATTTGATGCCGCCAAGAATACCAAAATTCAGGAAATCCGTGCAGCATCAGCATCAGCGGTCCCGAACCTTGAGTGACATAGTGCAGTTTAATGCCGTTCGTAGCGATAAATTCGTGTTTCCAAGCAGCTTCTAGCACAGACATATTTAATGCTTTCTTTAGCTTTAGAAAAATCCTAGCAGTTACTCTGTTTGAGAGGAACCAACTTTAGGCAGATCTAGCAATTCTCCCAGCACTTGTAAACTCTTCCTTTTCTCTTCCTTTGTGGAACCGGCGTCCCGCCGGTGGTTCTTCGCGAAAGGGCTGCGTAAAGAAAAGCCGTAGCACGGGCGAGGGCTAGACGCCATCGCCCGTTTCCCGAAAAGATTGCTATCTCAGGCAAAATAATAGTATAATATTCCTGGCATCTCAACAATTGTCAAGCCCAAAATTACTGATTTTTGAACGCGCAAAAATCCCGAAGCGCAACATTTTGAGGTCTTGTGATGGTGCCAGTTCAATAATTTAGATCGGGCGAGTGTACTAGGAATTAAAGGAGTTAATACTATGTCGGGCGATCGGCTGCAAAACATTGTTAACCGCTTGACAGATCGTCTAAAGCGCGACGTATTAGTTGAAACATCGCTCTACGACATTCGAGAAGTTTTGCAGAGCGATCGCGCGGTGCTTTATCATTTTTACACCCAATGGCAAGGCCGAGTCACTTACGAGATGTTGAGTGCGATCGAACTCTCAATCTTGGGTTCAACGGGGCCAGATGAGTGTTTTAACCACGAATACGCTGCTTTGTACGAAGCCGGCAGAGTTAAATCAATTACAGATATTGAAGTAGAACCAATTAACCCATGCCACCGAGATTTTCTGCGTAGGCTGAAAGTTCGCGCCAATTTAGTCGTGCCAATTTTAACGAACAAAGGACTGTGGGGGCTGTTAATTGCTCATCAGTGCAGCGGGCCCCGCACTTGGTCGCTGTCCGATATTGAATTCATGCAGAAACAAGCGCAAAATATGGCAATGTCTCCCACAATTCAAGATAGTTAATATCGCATCTACTATTAGTACATAATATACCCGGATTTCACCCTCGAATTAGTGTAATCGATCGCCCCCTTGGAGTAGTATGAATCTCAATGTTCAACCGTTCTTCCAGTTCGGGTGCATTCTCTCGGCGAGCGCATATTACCAAGCAACCAGAATCCTGTCCCAATCGCTCCCGATATTCATCTAACTGTTCCACACTTTTGTCTCTAGGAATAGTTTGCGGCAAGGAGTTTTCGGATACTGGGGGAGCGAAACCCAAGAATGATATCTTGAGGAGACACACCACGTTGAATCAGTTCTCGATCGATGTAGATTTCGGTACTGTTGTGTTGAATCCAGATTTGATTTTCAATGATATCGAGCTGCATGGCACACCCATAGATGCGATATTCGTCGCGCCATTCGTTGTGCATCACGAGGTATCTATCGCGGGCGATATCGAAGATTAACTGAGCATTTGCGTCATTTTTAGAAAAGTCTTCGAGAAAGTCACAAACAATTTTGCGGTATTCGTTTAGTCTATCCATTGGTCGATCGCCTCACGAGTTGGATTGTAAATAATTAGTCGGATTTCATAACGTTCTATGACAGTTTTTGCAGGTTCAAATTGAGAAACATTTGGTAGGTATCGGTGGGAACGGCCAGAGACAGTATACGTTCTGGTTCGCTAGAGACTTCGATGGCAACGCGATAGTTGAAGAATTGACCGAGGGCGGTGTGGAATTCAGAAATGGTGGAGCCACCTGCGAAACTTTTGACTTCTACAGCTATTTTACGTCCTTCTTTTTCAGCGGCGATCGCTTCTTCGGCTGCAAGATCGATGTAGACATCAGCAACACCATAACGTAACTGGTAGGGATCGTGGGTAATCTTCCAGCCATCTTTTTGTAGGGCGATTTTGACTGTATTGTGGAAGAGATCCTTTGCCATTTTTAGATTGTACCCAAGGATTGACATTGGACACTATTAGTACATATTATACCAGAATATTACGCACGAATAACTGTAACCGATCGCCCAATTGGAGTAGTATGAATCTCAGTTTTCAGCCGTTCTTCGATTTCCGGTGCATTCTCGCGGCGATCGAATATTACCAGCCAACCCGAATTTTGCCCCAATCGAGCTAGATATCCATCTAATTTTTCCAAACCTTTACTGAGAGGAGATGTTGTCAGAATGGCGTTCTATGGTTAAGTGGGGGTTTGTAGCGAATTCTTACTTTTCATCACCGAAATGCTCTTGATCTTGTTCTAATCCATCGATTAAATCGTCGCGATTTTCCTGAGTCTGAAGAAACTCTTCAATACCCTCTAAATTCAAATTTTTCCGAATGTGCCTTGCTTGTTTAATACCTTTTGGTGTCAAAACTACTGATTTAATCTGCTGGGGATTACGTTGCTCCTCTAAGAGACCATCTTCAGTCAGAAGATCCAAAATTTCAAAATCATGCCCCTTTCCAGCACGTCTGCCTCTAAAGCGAGATTGATGACCTAACTCGTATTCCTCATCCGATCCAGATACATATAATAACGCAAGTGTCAGAGGTATAGCAATCCTCTTGTATCGATTAGTTCGTTCTTCTTTAATTGCACGATCTACAAGGTTGTAACCCTGTTGCCAAGCAGACCCTTTGTCATTACAAATTTCTGTACATAAAATAGTACCCTTGGGCGAAATAGACTTTGTATAAAACCCTACTGCTTCTGAGCCAACATAAATGGTTACAGACCAATTACAATACTTTCGAGTTTCTGGTTTGAAAGGTTTAGCCATAGAGCGGTCTCTTTCCTTGATTTCTTGAACGTCTGCTGTTTTTTGGCCATTTCCTATTTTGAATCTGCCAATCGTTGTTGCTTTGCAATTTTGGCGATCGATCTGTGCTGTCTACTGTCCCAACTCAGTATTTTAATTGTAGGGTGCGTCAGGTGAGTTTCTTAAACGATTATTGAAGGTTTAAATATCTGACGCACCTTACTAATTATGAGAATTGCGTAATTCCTGTTAGTATTAACTAACGGCTACAGCCTCCCCCAAAGGGTGCTGCTGCAAAACCGCTTGCAAATACTTCCCAGTATAAGAACGAGGATTTGCCGCCACATCCTCCGGCGTCCCCGCCACAATAATTTCGCCGCCCTTATCTCCCCCTTCAGGCCCTAAATCGATCGCCCAATCGCAGCACCGAATCACATCTAAATTGTGTTCGATTACCAAAATTGAATTACCCTTATCCACCAACCTTTGCAGCACATTTAACAAATGGTGAACATCATAAAACGACAAACCAGTCGTCGGTTCATCGATCAAATAAAGCGTCTTCCCAGTAGCGCGGCGCGACAGTTCCGTTGCCAATTTTACCCGCTGCGCTTCCCCTCCAGAAAGCGTCGGCGCCGGCTGTCCCAACTGAATGTAACCCAAACCAACATCAACCAAAGTTTGCAGTCTGACGCCAGCCCTGGGAATATTTTTAAACATCTCCAAAGATTCCTCGACAGTCATGTTCAAAACATCAGAAATCGACTTGCCTTTGTACTTCACTTGCAGCGTTTCTCGGTTGTAGCGCGCACCTTTGCAAACCTCACACTGCACGTAAACATCCGGCAGAAAATTCATCGAAATCACGTTCACGCCTTGGCCGCCGCAAGCTTCGCACCTTCCTCCTTTGACGTTAAAAGAAAACTGCCCCGCTTTGTAACCTCTTGCCTTCGCTTCAATGCTTTCGGCAAACAAATCCCGAATTACATCAAAAACTCCCGTGTAAGTAGCGGGATTAGAGCGCGGAGTGCGGCCGATGGGAGATTGATCGATGACAATTACCTTATCAACAACATCCTCTAAAGAGCGTTCCCCTTTAGTTTTGAGGGCGTCCATATCGGGCGGTAAAGGCACTTTTTTGGTGATATAGTGTTGCAGCGACGGGTACAGCAATTCATTGATTAAAGTTGATTTTCCCGAACCGGAAACCCCCGTCACGCAGACGAGTTTTCCGAGGGGAATTTCCACATCGATATTTTTTAAA
This sequence comes from Microcoleus sp. T3_A4, assembly GCF_036700465.1. Classification (NCBI taxonomy): domain Bacteria; kingdom Bacillati; phylum Cyanobacteriota; class Cyanophyceae; order Oscillatoriales; family Microcoleaceae; genus Microcoleus; species Microcoleus sp. T3_A4. The sequence continues at coordinate 83,895 of NZ_JAUBOY010000013.1, forward strand.
TTGTTGCGCGTCGCATTTATGATTGAGAGAGCTTTGCCGTTGCCTTTTCTTCTTTCATTAGGGGTTTCAATTACTCGTTTTCCCGACAAATAAGCACCAGTCAAAGATTCCTCTGCCCTTAGCAAATTTTCTAAACTTCCTTCCGAGATAATTTTGCCGCCGTGCACGCCAGCGCCGGGCCCGATATCGACAATATGGTCGGCCGCTCGCATGGTCTCTTCATCGTGTTCTACGACAATCAAAGTATTGCCTAAATCGCGCAATTTTGTTAAGGTTTGCAGCAGGCGAAAGTTGTCTCTTTGGTGCAGTCCGATACTCGGTTCGTCCAAAACGTAGAGCACGCCAGTCAAACCAGAACCGATTTGAGTCGCCAGCCGAATTCGCTGGGCTTCTCCGCCAGAAAGCGTCATTGCTGCGCGGTCTAAAGTCAGATAATCTAACCCGACATCGAGCAAAAATTGCAGTCTTGCTTTGATTTCTCTCAGGGCTAAATCGGATATTTGGAATTGCCGATCGCTCAATCCCAAATTATTTACTCGTTCGCGACATTCGCGAATCGAAATACTGGTTAAATCCACAATTCCGTACTGTCCCAACCGCACCGAAAGCGCCTCGGGTTTCAAGCGTTTGCCGTGACAAACCTCGCAAGAGCGATCGACTCGATACTGTTCCAGCTTCTGCTTGATCAAATCAGAACCAGTATCGTCGTACTGGCGCTGCAACATGGAAATTACGCCATTAAAATCTCTCCTAAAATCAGTGTTGCCGTCGCGCTTTTTACTTTCTGCGCTGCGCTTTTGCTCATTGCCGTACAAAATTACCCGCTGGTGTTCGGGCTTTAATCGATACCAAGGAGTGTCGATATCAAAGCCGCAACTATCAGCAATACTGCAAAGCAAAGAGAGATAATAGGAATTGTCTTTGTCTGACCAAGGCGCGATCGCACAATAAAGAGGCGCTTTCTCGTCGGGAACTACCAACTCCGGCGCAAAAGTCCGCAAACTCCCCAAACCGTGGCAGTTTTGGCACGCGCCGTAGGGCGAATTAAACGAAAATAATCTGGGTGAAAGTTCCTCCATTACTGCGCCGTGTTCGGGACAAGCAAAGTTTTCGGAAAATACGATCGGCCCCTGTGGTTGGGAATTTTCTTCAGTCGGTAACTCTTCAATTATCGCAATTCCCTCTGAATGGCGCAAACAAGTTGCCAGAGAATCAACTAAACGTTCTTCTAAACCGGGTTTTTTAATTAACCGATCGACAACTATCTCGATATTGTGCGTATGATTTTTATCTAATTCGATATTTTCCGAAAGTTCTAAAATTTCTCCGTTAACTTTGACGCGAATAAATCCTTCGGAAGCTAAACTCGACAATAATTTGCGGTGAGTGCCTTTTTTTCCGCGCACAACTGGTGCCAGAAGGTGAAAGCGAGTGCCGTCGGGAAGTGCCATGACTCGATCGCACATTTCATCAATTGTCTGCGGTGCAATGCAGCGATCGCAAATCGGACAGTGCGGTTCGCCAGCTCTGCCGTAGAGCAATCTGAGATAATCGTAAATTTCTGTAACAGTGCCAACAGTCGATCGCGGGTTATGAGAAGTTGACTTTTGGTCGATCGAAATAGCCGGACTCAACCCCTCGATCGCGTCCACATCCGGTTTGTCCAACTGTCCCAAAAACTGGCGCGCGTAAGCGCTGAGAGACTCCACGTAGCGGCGCTGTCCCTCGGCAAAAATTGTATCGAAAGCGAGGGAAGACTTACCAGAACCCGAGACGCCAGTAAAAACGATCAGTCGATCGCGCGGCAGTTCCAGATCGATATTTTTCAGGTTGTGCTGTCTCGCACCGCGAACCCGAATCGTATTTTGGTTGTTAGAGTGAGAATTCGTCACATTATGCCCGTTGCGGGATGCACTTGGCTGGCTGTTTGAGGTTTCGGCGCGTTGGGACATGAGAGTAGTGCAAAACAGTGCTTAACCATCTTAGCGCTGCAGATCGAATAGCTGGCATCCAAACTCAAGAATATCAAAGAATTGTCAAATAAGTTTCCGTCGGCCCGTCGGGCAAAACCTTCAATCTTTGATTTTTCAAATCGACTTCAATTCCCAGCGCTTCCATCGGAATCACCCCTAAAAGTGGAGTTTTTCCCTCTGGCAATTCCAAACACTCAAAAGTCCCTTCGCGGCCGCACAGAGAAATCGAAGCATCCCGAAAAATCCTCGCCTCACTAATGCCCGTGGCTGTTTCCACAACCACTTGCTTGAGAATTTTCAAACCCAGTCTGGCGATGACATCTTTAGGCAAACACAAAGTTGTCGCGCCCGTATCCACCAAAACATTTTCTAGAGTAACAGACCTCACTTGCTCGATGGGAATCAGACCATCTTCTGCTTTCCCTTCATCCAGCCGATTCGTAATTACTAGGGTTGTGATCACTTTTCCCATTGGAGTTTCCGTAGTTGTTTCCATTACGTTCAAATTATCATAAATTGCTGCTTGAATTATAGCACATACTTTCACAGATTGTAAGGCGATGCACTCCCCATTCTGCACCGCCACCTGACGAATAGCTCTGGCTAAATCATCCAATTATTGCACGCCAATAAACTTGTGTATTTGCAAAGATAGCCTGTAACTAGGATTTTGTTTCAGCAATTCCAAAATAATGGGAATCGCTAATTCTTTTGAGTTCCATTCTGGTTGCAAGAAAACCGGAATATTCACATTACTTGCCAAATACTTGTGATAAAATTCAACTTCTTCGCCAGTGCTAATCACCAACTTAATTTCATTAGCTCTAGTCCAGAAAAGCTCTTGCACCGGATATTGAGGATTGACGTGTTCTTTAGGAGAAAGAGTAATCCAAGCCTGCGGCGAAACTTCCTGCCAGCAAGCGCCCGAAGTTTCAATACTCACCTGCTTGTCAGCTTCTAACAAAGCTTCAACTAACTCCGGCAAATCGCGGTGAATGAAAGGTTCGCCGCCAGTAATGACCACCATCGGAGACTGCAATTGAGCGAGCAATTGTGCGATCGACTGCGGTACAGACGGCAAACCTTTGCCCCCATTTGCATAACCGGTGTCACACCAAGGACACCGCACAGGGCAACCAGCCAATCTGATAAAATCAACTAAAGTCCCCGTCCAGTAACCTTCGCCTTGAACAGTACACTGAAAAGTTTCGTGAATTGGTAATTTTAGTTGTAAATTAGACACCCGAAGTTACGCCTCAAATCAATTAATTACGTTGTTTAGATATAATATTATATTGTTATTCCTTCGCGGTTTGCAGCAATTAAAAACAGTCCTGGACGCATAAACGGGGTTTATGAAAAAAAAAATCTCCGTTTTATCCCAGAAGCTTGACTCAGAAATCGGGTTTCTTCATAGCTTTTGTATGAGTCCTTAGAAATCCACCACAAACCGCAAATAACTCTTTAATTATGCTGTTCAGGTTCCATCATAGTAGCCCAGCGGCGTTTCAGGGCCAAAGTCAGCCCGTCAGCAATGGGGACAACACTGAGAGTAACTCTGGGATCGTTACGCAATTTATCGTTAAAAGTACGAATGGCGGTGGTACTTTCGTCTTGTACTTGAGGATCAGCAACTCGTCCTGACCACAGAACGTTGTCAATTACAATTAAACCGCTATTGCGTACAAGTTGCAGCGATCGCTCAAAATAAGCCTCATAATTTTCTTTATCGGCGTCGATGAAGGCAAAATCAAAGGTTCCAGCTTGTCCCTCGGCTATTAGTTTGTCGAGAGTATTTATTGCTGGGCCCAACTGCAAAGAAATCTTATTAGCCACGCCCGCAGCTTCCCAATAGCGTCGTGCGATCGCAGTATATTCCTCGCTGACATCGCAGGCAATAATTTGACCGTTAGGAGGCAGTGCTAAAGCTACGCACAGCGCGCTATAACCAGTAAAAACGCCAATTTCTAAGGTTTTGGTCGCTCCCATAAGCTGCACCATGAGCTCCATAAACTGACCTTGTTCGGGAGCAATCTGCATCATCCCCATAGGATGCTTAGCAGTTTCTTCTCGTAGTGAAGCGAGAATATCTGGCTCCCGCAGAGAAATAGATAACAGATAATCGTAAAGTTGATGTTCTAGGCCAAGAGTTGAGTTCGCCATCGGTTTGTCCTTGCTGCTCACTTTTGATTTTAGATTGTAGACGCGCAGTTAATGGAAATCGGAGACTGTAGAGTTAATTTTGGCACCTATTTTGGTGTGGCTGATGACAGGTTGCAGTAGCAGTGTGTCGGTTACACAGAGGCAACTTGCAAAACGCGCGCTCTACTTCCAAATCAGTTTATCTCAGCCACAGGTGATTTAGCAGATCTGGAAAATAAAAATAGATAGAGGGGAGCGTTTTGAGATTCCTGCTTTTCTAGCACTAGCACCGCGTAACGCCGTTAGCGATACCAGTTCAAAAAATGAATGCAACTATATACAATCTGCAAACCCATACATAATCAGCCATTTCCAATCTCAAATCTCAAATCTCAAATGGTATCAGTAGGCGAGAAAGTGACCGAAAGCATCCAGGATACAAGCCCCCGGATTCATCCGTGGGGTCAATGCTTCAATTCTTTAATCTAAAATCTAAAATCTAAAATCGATTGACTTCATCCTGATTACTAAGTAGATGAACTGCAAAAAACAGAAGTTTGTCATTGCCAGTGAAATGAAGCAATCCCAGAGGTTGTGACTCATTTACATTTTGTTACATTGTCAAGTTTTTTGTGTCGCTCTACTGAATAGCCAATGAGTAATTATTGAGGACTTACGAACTCCCGAACCAGCCAACCGTTTCATTTAACTATTATGGATGGGTTCAAGCCTGTGTACGTTCCTGGAACAAACCAGGCGTCTGGAAACCCTTGTTTCCCGGAGTATTACTAATCACTAATAAACTGGGTTCAATAGGACGATTTCTTAACTGTCACACCTAATGAATCCATACCTAAACAACCTACCCCAAATCTCAACTACCTTCCACGATTGAGGTAGAGCAAGTATTTTTGGGAAAAAACAGGTTGCTCGCAACCCTTGACCTGCACTTTTACTCATAACTAATGAACCGGGATTAATAGGACGCTCACTTAACTGTCACAGTTTATTACTCCAGACCTAAAACACCTACCCACAATCAAAACAACATTCCACCAAGGCATCGCTATGTATTACACCTTCGCAGGTTTTGGTGCCGCCACAGGCATATTTTTGCTGCTAGTTTTTGCCATTCTGCAATGGCTGCACGTCTCGGTCGGCAGTTTTATTGATTGGGTAATTGCCATTGCTATTTTTGAATGGCTGTTGCTGATAGTTACAGTTCCCTGGAATATCCATTTTGAAGCTAAAGAAGTTTTAGCGCAAGCCGCAGAATCGACTAAAAAAAACATTGCTGTCGATCAGGAACAAGTCAAATACGTTACTGTATTAGTTAGCCGATCGCTCTTTGTGGCGATCGCACTTCACCTGTTTAGCGCGATCGCACTTTACGCCCTAGCCGCCGCCGGAATTAGTGCTATTGGCTATCTCAGTTCCGCTGCTGCACTGCTGTTAACTGTACTGCGTCCAGCTATCCGAGGTTATCAGTATTTAGCCCAAAGGCTGACAAGTATCCGCCGCCAATTTTTGCACCCCCGCGAAGATATTGTCGAACTCCGCAGCCGCTTTGCAAACTTAGAATCTACAGTTAGAGATTTGAGCAATCAATTAAGTTCAGACAATCCCAATTCATGGGTGGCTGTCCAAAATCGGGAACGGGAAGCTATCAGAAGAGAACTAACTACTTTATCCGCATCTCTACAATCTTTGCAAGCGACAAATCAAGCAGAGCACACTCACCTGAGAAGAGATGCAGAAAGTGCGATCGCCCAACTCACCGATGACGGACAATTTCTCAACCACGTCCGCGAAATCATCCGCTTCTTTAAAGAATCGTAGAGTCCTATTATCTCCGGTCAAACAACCACATTCACATTGGTTCGTAGTGAGGACTTTAGTGCAATGGCACTGAAAAAGTGAACCCCAAAAAATCTGTAAGGCAATATCTACATAGATAATTGCCTGACCAACCACAATATCTCTCTCGATTATGCCAAATCGTGCGTGCATTCTTAAACAACAATTTTTGCCGAGCGTTGCCTCACCTTGGGAGAAGCTGCTGCCAGATTCGTTAGTCCAGGAGCTTCTAGCGAATGAGAAAATCACCTACGACCAAAGCATCTACACACCGATAGTCACATTGTGGGTGATGATATCCCAGGTACTCGCTCCCGACAAAAGTTTGAGTGGGGCCGTGAAGCGGATGAGTACGTGGCTCAGTGCCGCCGGAGTCCAGCCTCCGTCTTCTGATACCTCGGGAACCCAAACAGTTTGGTACTGCTGTGCGAGCGATCGTGCCAGGGTAGTTGTGCCGCTCGATTCTACACCAGCACGCAGACTCGTTTGGCAAAGTAGGCTTTGGCTGGGGGAGTCAGCATTTGCCAGTGTTCGGCTAGGTGCGATCGCAATTGGGTTCCCGAAATCGGGAATTTGAGCCGTTCGCGATCGACTGCACAGTGTTGAGAGCCCATCAGTTTTGCCCAAGGTTCGCCGTAATCTTCTGAAGTAAAAGCGATATCGGGTTTTCGCCCGGAAAGCACCTCTAGAGTCCTCTGATCCCAAGGTTCGGGGGCTTCCGGCAAATCGTCGAGGACTTCGATAACTTCTGCGTCGGGATGCAAAAACCGAATCCAGTCGGCTCTAACGCTTCCTGCAACTGCTTGATTTGTTTTGTAACAGGCGAGAACGATTAAACGGTCAACCTTTTTTTAGCTTCTCGAATTAAGTAGTCGTGTCCTTTGTGGAAGGGGTAAAATTTGCCTACAGTAACACCGAATCTCATAAAGATTGCTGCTGTTTTAACTTTTGTTCCGAGTAAATCCGCTGAAAATTTTGCAGTCCGTAAATTGCCATCAACCAAAATATCGCGTACAAAATACTCGTCAGATATAGCCCGCGCGAGGCATACAAGGGAACGTAAATCGTGTCTGCAACAATCCACAAATACCAGCTTTCGAGATAGCGTTCCATCAGGTACAACTGGGAGATCGCGCTTAAGATGGTGGTCAGGGCGTCCCAGAATGGTGCTGCACCGCCCAAAGATACTAATACTGTTCGCAAGCCCAATACGCCTACTGTAACTAAGACTGCGGTGAGGATGAGCCAGCGTTGGGGAAGGCGACATAAAGGTTTTTCTGTGCTGTTTTCGCCGCCCCGCAGCCAAATATAAATTGCTTGCAAGCTCGTGATTAAATAGAAGAATTGAATCGCAACTTCGCCGTAAAGTTTAACTTGATAAAACACCGCAGCGTAGGCGATCACTCCGATTAAGCCGATCCACCAGCCTAGGGGATTGTTTTTAGCAAGCAGCCAAACGCTCCAAGCAGAAGCGATCGCGGCTATCGCTTCCATTAAGTCGAGTTGGATAGGCACAAACCACTGCACTGAAAGCAGGATCGCGAAGATGCTTGCTGCGAAGCCGATTAAGTTTGGCAGGTTCGCTTTTTTCATGGCAATCCCTATTTCGGCTAGCTATATTGACTGCGAAATCAAATCCGAATCCTTCTTTTCTTTTGAGCGATCGACACTAAAGTCTTCATAGTACGATCGCTCAGTATTCACATCCCACAAATCGTGCTTTTCGCCGAGAATATTTCTCACAGCCAGCATCCCCGTTAGCATGGAATGGTCTTGGTTGTTGTATCGGTGCATACCGTTGCGCCCGATCGTCTGCAAATTCTCAAATCCCTTCAAAAAACCTTCAAGTACCTGCAAGTGTCCTCGATATTCCCCATCATAAACTGGATAAGCTTTAAGTTGCCGTATGACAACTCCATCTTCCACATCAGCCGTTGTTGCTAACCCTAAACCAACCAATTCGCGAGTTGCTAATTCGATAAGTTCCGCGTCCGACATTTCCCAAATCTCGTCGCCTACGCTACAGAAATATTCCATTCCTAAACAACTTTTGCTGACATCGGGAACTAAAGCGGCGCTCCAATTCTTAAAGTTTTGAATTCGTCCAACTTTGACTTCGGGAGAGTGAATGTAAATCCAGTTGTCAGGAAACAAATCCTTGCGATCGACAATCAGCGATACAATCAAAAAATCTCGATATTTGAGCGATCGCGCGGCGTGCAATACCTCTTCGGGCGGCTGCGGTTTCATTCTTTCTACCAGCGCCGATATCGGCATACTCGTAATGAAATTATCCGCCGAATATTGAATTAATTCTCCGTTTTGCTCAGCAGTAATACTTTTAATTTTATTCCCTTCACGCTCAAAGCTAATCACTTTAGTATCGAGATAAACTTTGCCGTCTTTATTCTCCACAGCTTCCGCGAACTTTTCCCACATCATCCCCGGCCCCAAAGCCGGATAATCAAACTCTTTGATTAATGTTTTAGTGTCGTTGCTGCCAAACAAAGCATTAATAATTGCTGTCGTCAGGGACAATCCTTTAATCCGTTGCGCCGCCCAATCTGCTTGAATTTCCGAACAAGGAATGCCCCAAACTTTTTCAGTGTAAGTCTTAAAAAATGTTTTATACAAGCGTTCGCCAAAACGATTGATCACCCATTGTTCAAAAGTTTTTTCTTCGGTAAGTGGCCAAATTCTCACTTTCAGATAACTCAAAATAATCAGCGTACTCTCAATTATGCCCAAATTAAAGAGAGTATTGAAGGCACTGATTGGATAGTTAAAAAATTTACCTCGATAAAAGATTCGCGACAATCGTGGCACTTTAATAAACTCATTTCCCAGCACCTCTTGCCACAACTGCTGCACGGCTTCAACTTTAGTATAAAAGCGGTGGCCGCCAATGTCGAAACGATAGCCTTTGTAGGTTTCTGTGCGAGCTATTCCCCCAACTTTATCACCTTTTTCTAGTACAACAGGGATGATGCCTTGCTTGACGAGCTCATAGGCAGCAGTCAAGCCCGCAGGGCCTGCACCGACGATCGCAACAGGATAATGTTTCACTCAGCCTACCTCCAGCTTTTTTATCGAAACTATACAGTTATTTATAACTTGTCAAAGGGATAGATGCACCAGTGAATACCCTGAGAAACTATCGATCTACCTGATGTTTAAGCACAAATTACCTTGATTTATTGAGCGGATACCGGCAAGCTAACTTTGCCAGTCACAGGCTTTTTTTGGTATAAGTAGCGACCAGTGCCGATCGCGAATGCCAGTCCGCTGTAAAAGTAGAAAAGCCAGTGCCACGGAATAGTTTTCAGGGCAAATAGGATACCGTGTTTACGGTGAAAAAATCGGTAAAGCGGTGCATTAATTGCTACCAGTGGTATGGCCAGCAAACTAGCCAGTAACAGAAAGCTCAGCGACCAGCACGTTCCCAAAACTGCCAGCAGCACTGCATAAGTTAAAATCACGCTGATGCGGTTTGAAACTTGCAAGTTGAGGTCGTTATTCAATTGGCGATCGCGCCAAATCAGTTCTGTCCAAGGCAGTGCTCGGTAGAAAAAGTCAGCTTTCACCATCCCCATAGGTTTCCACTGCTTTAAATGCTTAACCTGCAATGTTTTGCACAGCCGAATGTTATAACCTGCTTGTTTCAAACGGTAGCCGAACTCAATATCTTCGATCGAAGCTTGGCGATAAGTCTCATTAAAGCCACCCATTTGCAAAAAAATTTCCCGGCGAATCACTCCGCAAGCGCCCCAAAAAGTCGAAGCTTCTTCGTTACCTGTTTGGTGCACGTAGTGGTGCAGCAAGTTCCTGTACTGCGATAGAAAATCAGGATCTCCAGGATCATCGTCGTAAGAGCCAATGAAAGCAGCTAAGTAGGGATTATTTTTGAACACCGATATCGCATAGCCCACAGCTTCTGGACAAACAGCGACATCAGCATCCACAAAAAACAGAATATCTCCCTTTGCAGCTTGGGCACCCAAATTCCTTGCCCGCGCTGGCCCCCCGCATTCGGGAATCCTGATCACTTTGGCGCCGAATTCCTTGGCCAGACGCCAGGAACCGTCGCTTTCGCCATCTGCTACTACAATAATTTCGATCGGTTTGGGCGCAGCTTGAGCCAGTTTTGACAAACAGGTGCGGAAGTAAGAGCCCCCGTTGTGGACTGGGATAATAACGGATACAGTGGGGTCGGCGGTAGAAATCATTACCTAAATTGTTTAAATTGCAGGGGCTAAAATTTGCTGGAATTTTATTGTTGCTACTTTACGAAGGGTAAAATTAGCTCTACTTTTTTATTTATAACTCGATTGCTGTTTGTATTCAACTAGATTTTTTGCTGGCATTCTCGATTGGATTTTTCCCAATTCATACCTGTATTCTACGCCATATCTTGCTGAGACTGACCTGATGCAGACAACAGCTTTACAAAATCTTTAAATATAGGATTGTTTGTGTAAACTTGCGAAAAAGCACCCGCAGGATTTTTGTGCGGCTGTGTTGCACCGGACAAGACTGTGATTTTATAAGTAAGTACAGCGTATAAAATAAAACATACTTTCTACGGATACCCGGGAACTGTCAGGACTTGCGCGGTACAATTTCTTTTACAGACCTCATCCGCGAGTGACTCCTGCACCAAGTGTCGATCGCGACTGCGGAGTCAATGCACATTTTATTACTTTTGGCAATATATTTTAAATATACGTCAAATATACGTCTTAAAATTTCTGACGCTGTACGATCGAGCTTTCGTAATTTGCTAACATACCCTTAGCTAGCTCCCTTTGAACCAAAACTTTTACATAAACCCTTTTTTATATTACATGAACAACTCCCAAAACACTTTAAATCAGCCCTTAGTTTCAGTCATCATACCAGCTTTCAACGCTGACAATTTTATTGCTAAAACCTTAGAGTCTGTCTTATCTCAAACTTATCAAAACATAGAAGTTTTAGTAGTTGATGACGGCTCTACAGATACAACAGCCAAAATCGTCCAATCTTTTGCTCAAAAAGATAGCCGAGTCAGCTTATTCCACCAGCCAAATTCCGGCGTCGCCGTCGCCCGCAACCTAGCAATTGAAAAATCAAAAGGCGAATATATTGCTCCCATCGATGCCGACGATATTTGGTATCCGCAAAACCTAGAAAAACAAGTTAACTGCCTGAATTACTCAGCACCATCTGTCGGAGTTGTCTATTCCTGGTCAGTTGATATAAATGAAAAAGACTTGCTCACAGGTGGATTTTATAACTCCACCATCGAAGGAGAAGTTTACACAGCATTAATTTATAAATATTTTATAGGCAATGCCAGCTCATCTCTAATCCGCCGCGTTTGTTTTGCAAAAGTCGGCGGTTACAACGGCCAACTTAAACTAGAAAACGCTCAAGGCTGCGAAGACTGGGAACTGCACCTCCGCATAGCCGAACATTATCAATTTAAAGTCGTACCAGAATACTTAGTTGGCTATCGGCAGATTGCCAGCAGTATGTCTAGCAACTATGCAGCAATGGCCAAATCTCACTCTTTAATTATGGCAGATGTCCGGCAGCAACATCCCGAAATTCCCAGCAGAATTTATCACTGGTCTAGCAGCAATTTTTACATTTACTTAGCTGTTAAAAGCAACCGCAGCGGCAATCACCGCAGTACATTATCTTGGCTGTATCGAGCTTTCAAAGAAGATTTATTAATGGCACTCTTGCGCCACAATTTGTATCTGCTGTCCATAGAAAGTATATTAAAAATAATACTCCCACCGCCAACTGAATCAGGGTTAGAGTTAGAACAAGCATCAGAATCGAGTGAAGGGACGACACTTGCTAGGATTGAGGCGCGAACCAAGGCTCACAGAATGTTGCCATCGCAGCTATACGAAAGAATGCGATTCAATAGCTTAGGAAATCGAAAATCTACATAAACCCTACGTTGAAAAACCCGGTTTTTTGAAGAAACCGGGTTTTTGAGGAAGCTAGAGGGCGTTTAATTCTGCCTGGTTGGTCGATCGAGAATCAGGAAAGAGGGTTAAATAAAAAAAATGAATTTTCCATTCTTACTTCTTCCTTTTTTTCCTGCTTCCTGCTTCCTGACATCCGTTACATCCGTGGAGCGAATCCGTTGCCGAACTTCCGTATTCCGTCTACTTAATCTCTCTAAGCGTGAGAAGCTGTAGCAGTTTGAGCTTGGGGCTGCTTACCATCGGGCGAAATAGATTCCCCTTCAATAAACGATCGCAACATCCAAGCCATTTGTTCGTGCTGTTCCATCAAACCAGTCAAAAAGTCTGCGGTTCCGTCATCCTTAAACTCTTCACCGCACTGTTCAACGTGTTTGCGGAGATTGCGAATAATTAGTTCGTGGTCGTCAACTAAACGCGATACCATTTCCGTAGCCAAAGGCAAATCGCCGATATGTTCTTTTATCGAACCATACTTCAGAAAGCCCTCAGCAGTACCAATTGGATAACCACCTAAAGTTCTCACCCGTTCAGCCATAGCATCGATATTTAGTGTTAACGCCTGATAGTGTTCTTCCCACAACTGGTGGAGCGATCTAAACTGCGGGCCAACTACATCCCAGTGATACTTTTTGGTTTTGATTAACAGCAGATAAGCATCTGCCAGGTCGTGATTCAATAGTTCGATAACGCCTGCACGCTGCTCGTCAGATAGACCTATGTTTAACTTACGCATTGAAATTGTTCCTTCAAATCTAACTTTACATTTATTAGAACAAATTTCCCCAACCACTTACATCAACCCAGAGGACGATCGAAGACGATCGCCTTTTAGTAAAATATCTGCTTTTCAGGTTAAAGTAATTGCAATATTGATACCCTTAGATAGATGCAATCAAACTTATTGTTCCGAAGCGCCTTTGTTTGCCGATCGCATCGATTGGGCAGCAGGGGAACCCCCGCTCAATCCCGCTATATAAAAAGGCTGCACTCTGATTGTTAGTAAAAATCAAGGAATTTATGCCGAAGTTAACGAACATCACACACACTTAATTGTGCGGGCGGGTTTAAATGAGGGCATAAGGAACTTGCAATTAAATATAACCCTTGACCCCATCTAGTAGACCGAAAGAGAGAACCTGTTTGCTCGCTTCACCTTGGGAAGGACTTGCGCTGCTGTGACCACCACAACACTCAGCCGAAGGTATCAACGGCCGTGTAGCGTTTTGGGCCCCCATGAATGCTTTGTCAAACCCGACACTCTGATGAACCATCGTTATGGCAACTGTTTAAACCTGGCTCTTGGCGGATGGCGTCTCCAGGACAGATAAAAAAAGCAGTCCTCTGTGTTTGCGCGAAGGAGGAGAAAGAGGGCATTGCAGTTTGTCCTATCTGGGGAAGACGGGGTAAAGTAGCGGTAGGAAATATTTATCCATACTTTGACTAACTGTGCTACTTTCATTGTTAGCTGTAAACCATCATGCGGGAAATCTGCCAGAGCGTGGAAACCATATTTCAACTGCTGTTAGACGAACTCAAAAAGTCCACTCGCGCGTCTGAGCAGAACTGCCAAGATGTAGCAGGGCGACTCGCAGCAGAAGTCAACAGGATATGCACTGAAAGCCAGCGGATTCAGGCCTCTGGAGATATAGAAGGTTCAGCCCAGAGCCTAGCTCAGCACCGCTTGCAACAATGCCTCCACTATTACAATTTAGGCTCCGGGCCCGGGCGAGTAGAATTGCACAGTACCCTCAGCGCGATCGTCTATCGCTACATCACCCCTCCGCAGGTGCAGTCTAGCTATCAGGCGCGAGTAGAACTGATCAAAGATTTTTTGCAAGGATTTTATCTGGAAGCTTTAAAGGCATTCCGGCGCGAAACCCAACTGCCACCTACCTACAGTCCCCGCACTCGCTTAGAACTAGCAGAGTACATGGCCTTTGTAGAGCGCTTCGGCAAGCGGCGCATTCCTTTACCTCGGAACCGCAGTCAGCAACTAATTATTTTACGGGCCCAAACCTTTTCCCAGCAGCAGCCCAAAGAAACCTCCGTAGATATGGAACAAGCCGCTGACGGAGGGGCTTCCGATTCCGACCAAACTTGGAACGACACCTCGGTGCACTCCGTGCGGGAAGCGATGGCCGGACAGGGTTCCGCTGCAATTCGCCCCCAAGGCGACGAGTCAGAATCTCTGCGGCTAAACGTGATTGACGAATTAGTGGCTTACTTGAAAGAGCGCAATCAACAAGACTGCGCTGATTACTTCGTGCTGCGCTTGCAAGACTTGCCGACTAATGAAATAGAGTCGCTTCTGGGCATAACTCCCCGCCAAAGAGACTATTTACAGCAGCGCTTCAAGTACCATTTGCTCAGGTTCGCCATGTCGCACCGCTGGGAACTTGTTCACCAGTGGCTGGAAGCAGACTTAGACCGCAATTTGGGTTTGCTGCCTTCTCAGTGGCAGGCGTTTGGCGAGCAAATTGGTCCAGAGGGACAGCGTTTGCTAAAGTTGAAACAACAGGGTCTGTCAGAGTCAGCGATCGCCCAAACCCTGGGTAGCACGGTAGCCCAGGTACAGAAGCGGTGGTTTAAATTGCTGGAACTTGCGTGGGAATTGCGAAATCGTTCAGATTCCGGAGAAGGGGCATCTAGTGATGAATAACGAAACGAACAGGGATGCAGAGGCTTTCGATCGCCATTTTTTAGACTGGATATTGCAGGTGCCGATCGCGAATACCTCTAACGAAAATGAGGAAAACCTCAATCCATCCCCTCGCTCAGAAGAGTGGGGCGACACAGAAGACAATTCCGGGGTGGAATACTGGGAATGGGACGAACCAGACCCGCTGGACTATCAAGTGGGGGCGCACAACAATGCACCCGCACAACCGCTGACAATTGGAGAAATACCGACCGTGCAAGACCGTTTTCAGACCTTGTTAAAAGAAAGGCTTAGAGCCGAAATTGAATCTAACCCGCCGCTGTTCCCCTGGGAAACAGAATTCAAAAGCTACGACCACGATTACCCAGACGATGTAGCCCCGCAATGGGTTCCTCCCCTACACCTCTGGACTCCCCAACTACAAAATATCAGGTGGGGCCGCCTGCCAATTCCGATCGCGCAAGGGGTTTTTGCTCAACTGCTAGAACCTTGTCAGGAACTGGTAATGTCGTCGCTGCGGCAAGGATCGAAGTTAGTTCGCGCTGTAGATAGCTTATTTCCGGGCCAGTCTCAGGAACTCAACGAGTTAGCTGGTTTAGTGCTCCGAGGTTCTTTGCGGGGACTTCTAGATTTAGAAGATTTCCCGAATTACGAAGCAGCCAGTACCGATCAACAAATGGTGCTGTCGCTGTTGGCCGCCAAGGAAATCATTGAGTCTCTAACTTTGGATTGTCCTGTGAATCAGCCGCCGGTTTCGCGGGAGTGGCTGACTGGTTTGGGTTCGCTGACTCTGGAGGCTCAATACCTCTCGAACCCCAACAGAGAACAGCCAATGCCGTGTTTAAGAGTAGAGTGCCAATTTCCCGGGGCAGGAAGCTTGGAACTCAAGGGAGGAGATGCCGAAGCAACTGCACACCGTCCGAATTCCGGGCATTTAAGTGTGGAGTTGTTTGACCCGCAACCTAACAAGACTTATGCCCTAGAAGTTCGATTCCAAAACTTCGAGACCAGACCTTTGATGTTTGCTATTCGTCCAATTTGGGCAGGACAAGATAGCAACTAGAAAGGTCTATTTAGAGTAAATAATCTAGGTGTTTACTCTGTGGTTTGACCTCACACAAAAACAGATGCAATCCCTCGACTTCGGTCGTGGAAAGCGAAAAAGTTTAGATATTAGTTAAAGCCACCAGATTCATCTGTGGATTCAATCTAAAATCTAACGACAGTAAAATAAGATTTAGATATTAGTTAAAATCCAGATTTATCTGTGGGTTCAATCTAAAATCTAAAATCTAAAATCGTTTGACAGGGAAATAAGATTTAGATATTAGTTAAAATCCAGATTTATCTGTGGATTCAATCTAAAATCTAAAATCTAAAATCTAAAATAGTTGGATGGGTGCACATGACAACTGATAACCTGCGAAATATACCTGTGTTGGGTAAGCTGTGGGAGCAGATTGAGGCCATGCCTCCGCCGGTGATTGAGGATTCTTTACTGCTGCGAATCCTAGTTCAGTTGTTGGTAATTGTGGGAATTGTAGCTACCGACGTTGCTGCTGAAGAAGCTCTGAACTTGTGGGCTGTGCCTGTTAGTATTGTGGGAGCAACTTGGAGTTGGTACCGCCGCCGCGATCGCAATGTAGCTGCTAAGTTCTGCATAGCTATTGGAATGCTGGTGGCGCTGTTCGCTTTTTTTAGCCGCTTGGTGGGAGAATTGAATGATACGCGGTTAGTTTTGGCGCAACTGTTAATCCAACTTCAAGTGCTGCACAGTTTCGATTTGCCTCGCCGCAAGGATTTAGGCTATTCGATGGTAATCGGGCTAATTTTGTTAGGGGTAGCAGCGACTCTTAGCCAAACCTTGACTTTTGGGCCGCTGTTGTTGGTGTTTTTGGCTTTAGCGCTTCCGACTTTGGTGTTGGATTATCGATCGCGCTTGGGATTTGTGAAGCCAGAAGCCATTGGCGAAAAAGCACAAGGTAAAGGAAAAAATGATAGCCTGTCGCTATTTGCGGCTACTTTATCCCCAAAGAATTTTGCTTGGCTACTGCTGATAACTGTCGGGTTGGGGCTGACTATTTTTGCGTTTTTGCCACGCCTCCCTGGCTATCAGTTGCGGACTTTTCCGGTGAGTGCTCCTATTCAATATCAGGGGGAGTTTGACTCGCGCAGCATTCTGAATCCGGGGTATGTTAGAGGGGGAAATGAAAAAGGGACTGGCGGAGGAAGGGGGAGAAACCCAGACTCAGGGCCAGGAGAGGTAGACTCTACTTTTTATTACGGTTTCAACCAGCGAATTAATCAAAATTTGCGGGGGGAAATGAAACCTCAAGTGGTGATGCGGGTACGATCGCAGGCTGCGGGTTTTTGGCGGGTATTAGGCTTTGACAAATACACTGGTCAGGGTTGGGAAATTTCTCGCAACGAACAAGCTCAAAAGCTGACTCGACCTAGCTGGTCTTATCAATTTTATTTGAATCCGTTTCCCAATGCGCCTCGCACTCAAGAGGTGATTCAAAGTTATACTATTGTTGCTCCAATGCCGAATTTGATTCCGGCTTTAAACAAGCCGAAGGAGCTTTATTTTCCGAGTCCAGAGGCGGCGATTGATGCGGAGGGGGGTTTGCGAGCGCCTGCGGAATTGGGAGAGGGTGTGACTTATACGGTGATTTCTAATGTGCCTTTTCGCGATCGCTCTTTGTTGGGGAAAACTGGTACTAATTACCCGAAAAATATTCGCAATTTCTATTTGGATGTGCCGCCGAAAATTGCCCAGAAGGTGCGAGAAAAAACTGAAGAAATCTTGGCGGCAAGAACTAGAGTATCTCAGTCGGAGAGACCGATTGATACTCCTTACGAAAAAGCTTTGTACTTAGCTCAATATTTGAAGCAAAACCCTAATTATAAAATTGAGAAAGCTTTGCCTTACTTAGAGGAAGGTGAAGATTTAGTGGAGGGTTTTCTGTTTGGCTACAAAAACACTCAGGGCGGCAAAAAAGTTACAGGGGGATATCCAGACCACTTTTCGACGGTACTGACAATTATGCTCAGATCGATCGGGATTCCGGCCCGAATGGCTGGCGGGTTCGATACGGGGGAATTCAACCCGTTTACTGGTTACTATGTTGTGAAAAATACCGACGCTTTTTTAATGACGGAGGTATATTTTCCCAATCACGGCTGGTTTGCTTTTAATCCGATTCCCGGTTATCCGCTGATTCCGGCTTCGGTGGAAGACAACCAGACTTTTAGTGCGCTGGAATCGTTTTGGAATTGGATCGCGGGTTGGCTACCGACTCCTCTCAGAAGCGGGCTGGATTCAGTCATAGGTTTTGTAATTGGCTGGATAACTTTGATTGTGGGCTGGTTTCTGGGACAGTTTGCTAAGGGTTGGGTGGGGTTATTTACTGGTTTGATTGCTGCGATCGGCTTTGGCTTTATTGGCTGGTTAATTTGGCAACTGTGGCGCAAGTGGCGCCACCGCCGCTGGCTGGCGAAGTTGCCGCCCGTGGAGGGGGTTTATCAGGAAATGCTGAAGGATTTGGCGAGTAGGGGATTTGTGAAACCTCGCGCTCAAACGCCTTTGGAGTATGCTGAGGCTATGCGCGGGAATCATGCAACTGATGAAGCTGAGGTGATTGATGAGGTTTCGCAGGCTTACGTGCGGTGGAAGTACGGGGGCGAAGCGGGTAATTTGAACCAGTTGCGGGGGTTGGTGGAAAATTTGAGACGATCGCACTTGAAGAAACTCAAAAAGCGCTGGTTTTAGGCGGTAAGGGTAGGAAAAAAGCGTCGCTTGCCTACCCTGTTGAGAAGTTCGACTAGCTCTTATTTAATCTTAATAAGTAACCCTCCTTATAGCTGGCAAAAGTATAGACCTCTTGAAAAAAAAATCTATGTTATAATTAAAGGTTTTGAATTTTAGACCTGAGAGCTAACTCATAATTGTAAAGTGCTGACAACCAATTACAACGGAGACCATAACGGCGGCGGCGATTTCGATAACGACTTGACAAAATTTTGAAAACTTTTAGACTCCTATTAACATGTTCAATCACTATTCGAGCCTGAGCTAAAGCTCGATTGTAGTCTTTTGATAAAAGAGAAAGATTCCCATTTTTAGGTTTCTTTTTAGGAATCCAGCTATTAAAGTGATAATCTTTTATCCCTTGATAGCCACTATCTTGTAAACTATCGGTTGAGGGATGGAAATGAACATTGCTTTTTTTAAACAAGCTGAAATCGTGGCAATGCCCGGTTCAAAATGTAGGCAAATAATCTGTTTACTTTCTTGATTAATGACCACTTGCATTTTTAGGCTGTGGTGTTTTTTCTTTCCTGAATAGTATTTTTTCTGTTTTTTTTTGGCGTTCGATAGCTGTTTCTGTGACATCCATTACGACAACTTTGCTGACGCCCAAAACCTTTGAACAATGCTTTTTTCCCAGGAATACCAAACTTTCCCGTTTTCATTAAAGTTGATTCAATGTTAGTTACAATTCGGCAAATTGTTGATTCGGATACTCCCCAATTTGTCCCCATATGAAAATAGGTTCGATATTCTCGCCAATATTCCAAGGCCACTTAAACTTGTTCTTCAAGAGTTAAGGCGCTTCGGCGTCCTCGTTTATCTTGAGGATTTTCTAGCCGGAATTTTTCTCAAGTGTTAACCATTTGTTTAAACGTTTGAATCAGGACACCAAATCTTCGTTTAAATTGCTCCGATTTCAAATTTTGATAAAATCGATTGTTCATGATTGATTTATTTATTGTGTAACTACAAAACCCCTTTTTAGCATTTTATGCTGTTTTGAGCATCATGTCCTGAAAATCAGCTCAACCTGCAATTCCCTCCACTTAAGCCAAACCCTTTATTATAGCATATTTTTTTTGCAAGAGGTCTAATCTTTACTTGTGTGGGGAGTAGGGCTTGGGCAGGAGATAAGCTGTTCTACATTTAAATTGTGTGTCAAAAATCAATAAAACTTTTGTGGGACGGGCTTCTAGCCTGTCCCGAATTTCCAATTTAAATGCGTAACAGCTTACCGCCCTCAATATACAGTTGAAATGCACAACAGCTTATTAATATGCCTGCCCCACAGGCGAACTAACTTGCCTTTAAATTTAACCTATGATGTTGATAATTCAGGCTTTAGCGATGGTTCTTTGCATCTTATTGTCCGCTATTGGACGCTGCGCGAACAAGCACAGGTGCGACGGACAAACACCAGGGCTGTGGTGGCCATTAAAGTAGCGTGCATCCGGGCGGACATTAAAATTCCTCAACCGATACTGGTGACTTTGTACGATCGAACAATTTACCGTGAGTGAGTTTTGAATTTTGAGTTGGGAGAGGGAGAGAGTGGGAGAGTGGGAGAGTGGGACAAATCCTCTTGTTTCACGCTGGACTTCTTCACGCTTGACTTCTTCCCTCAACACCCATCTGTTAAATCCATTAAATCCCGTACAGTGGGCGTTGCCGAACTTCCCTCTGATCTCAAATCCGCGCTTCATCGTCGGGCGTAAAATCGAGTCAACATCCAACACTCAACCATCATTCAGTTTGGCGACCCCGAGTCAACAGTCAACAGTCAACAATCATGAGGAGTGCAACCAGAATTGATATGACTTCTCCCTTCTGACTTTTCAAATCAAGCAAAAGGCGAGCCGATTTCTCATTAGCGCGCCTCCTAATTGAATTTTATTTTGTAAAACGTAAATGAGGAGATTGTTCCCATTTGAAAAAAATCATGAACTCGTCTTGCTAGCGCGGCGGCGGCGTGCTGCAACCAAGCCACCCAAACCGAGAGCCAAACCAGTCATTGTCATCGGTTCTGGAACTGCTTCTGCGCTCACTGCGAAGTCTTGGAAGTCTGCGTCGTTTTTGTTACCACGATCGTCGAAGGAGATTAGCGTGCCTCCATTAAACAGAGAACTTGTGCCGTTTGTGAATTGTCCGGCAGCTTGGAAGACTTTGGTGTCTTCTTTGCCAAGTGCGTCCCACAGTTGCGATTGCGCGCCAAACACCGCTTGCTGGCTGCCAGTGTTCAAGCTTGAGGTCGAGTAGACACTGCCACCCCAGCCACTGTCGAGCCCCAAAGTGTAAACTTGATTTGCCAGGAAGGTGAATACTGCCGAGCCAGAACCCACGACTGTATTGCCCAGAGTTCCTTTCCATTCGTTTTCCCACTGGTTGTCTGAGGATTTAGTTTCCGAAAACAGGGTGCTAACTAGAGATACCGCCGAGTCCTTCACACTGTAGACTCCCAAAGAGGATTGGTACATACCGTGAGATTCTTTGAAGCTAAACTTGACGCTTGTATCTTGACTGAATGTGATGCCGTTGGTACCAAAGGAGAAGGCTTGAGCTGGAGCTCCGGCGCCAAACAGAGCTGTGGCGGCGGCGGTAGCTGTTAGGGCGGATAAGAGTTTGGTATTCATAACCTGTTCCGTTTGTGCGATGGTCTTAATATTTTCATTATGCGATACTTTTTTTGTATTTGGTTCACTTTAGGTGAATTTTGACATATTCTTTATCAAGCCTTTACATAACTTTCACAAATGCTGTCGATCGCATCTGCCGACGGGCGATCGCTCCCTAATAATACCCACTAAATAATTATCAATATTGTGGCTTGAAACCTTGCAGTCGCGGGCATGGAGCGCTGGTCAGCCCAAGTAATTTGGATCGGGTTTATGCTAATTTTTTATGATATTCTCAAGTCTAAATTCTCAATAGCAAACACTTAAGTATAAATACGGTAATATTCGTCGGTACTGACAGTTCCAGAAGTTTTCTATTAGCCAGAAACTGGGAATATGTGTTTTTTGGGGCTGGTGTAGGGGAGTTAAAGTAGTTTATCTATCGGGTAAATTACGTACAAAATGCGGTCGTTTGGTCTACGTATTTTGGTGGAATTAAATAGAACCCCTGGTGTGAGATATCCCCAAGATGCGATCGAGGAGATGCAATTTCCGCAGATTGAAGCGGTAAAAGAGCGGATTGCCCCTCAACAAAGATTCTATAGAGAAGCTGTGGTTCCGTCCTTGCTCCCGATCGCCCGCATCAAAACAGACCGCTGTAGCGTTCCTCTGCCCAAGGTTCGCCCCGCTGGTGGTAGCCGTTGCGTTCCCAAAAACCGAGTTCTTCGGTTTCTGTAAACTCCAGGCCGTTAATCCATTTAGCGCTTTTCCAAGCGTACAGGTGGGGAACTACGAGCCGCATTGGGCCGCCGTGGTCTGCGGATAGAGGTTCGCCGAAGACGGTGTGGGCGAAAAAGTTTTCTTCTCGGAGGAAGTCGGCGATCGCAATGTTGGTAGTGTAGCCGCCGTAGCAGTGTTCTAGGACGTGCAGAGCTTTCGGATCGACTTCTATATAATTCATAAAATCTGTGACTTTGACTCCCGTCCACTGCACATCGAGTTTTGACCACCGGGTGACGCAGTGAAAATCCGCCGTAAAGTTACTTTGGGGCATGGCCTGGAAGTCCGACCAAGTGAAAGTTTGTGGTTTTGCCAATCCCCAGACTTTAAATTCCCAACTTTCAATGCTGACGGAGGGTGTATCGCCGTAGGTCAGCACAGGAAAGCCGTTGGCGAGGTATTGACCCGGGGGGACGCGATCGATGTTTTCTGATTCTGGCTTGCTAAAAAATTTGCCCAGCATTGATTCACACTCTACAGTAACTGACTGCAATCCTGAGTATAGCTTGCAGAGATGGGGGCATCGCAATTCATCTCAAGGTAGAAAGCTTTCAGGACTTCTGTAGAAAGAAAAATTCCTAAATTCTGCCTGATGCCCACCTAATTCTGCCTTCGGAGATAGCCGCAGTTAAAAATTACCAACTATTATGATTCCAGCGTCAGTAAGTAGGCACTGTAAAAGCCAATTATGTAAACGATTGTAAAGTATCTTTAGCCCTAAGCGTGGCCAACTCAGGCCTGTTCCTGTTTACATAGTGTTACATAGCTGAGTTTAATTTCGCCTACCTACTTATTAAGTATGTAATCTTAAATTTTATCGCAATTCATGGGGCATTTCCTAATTTTTGATGTATTGTAACAATATGCTCGGATGCCATATGTAAAAAAAATTGATGGGGAAAAAATCATGATCACAAGTTGCTTGATTCCTTTGATGGTCTGCTTGATTGCTGGGTGGGTGACTGCGGGGACTGACAATAGAACGTTAGACGGAATTCCGGCTCCCATAGCTGCAATTATTGGAGTGTGTTCGTTAATTTGGTTGCTGGCGGTGTGTCCTTGGCCTGTTGAACTCGCTCTAGTCTTGGCGGTGGTGGTCTTCGGCAAAGCTTACGTGCAAAAAATCTTAAACGTCGGCTGAATTTTCAGGGCTAGCGCTCCTATGATTGGCGGGAGCGCGATCGAGTGCTGCTACTTTGTTAAAATTTTTCGCGATTTGTCTGGCTAGGTTCTGCGAGGGGGTCGCAAAGACGGAACCAACCCCAGAACTGGTGAAATTCAATTTACATTATTCACTTAAAAATTAAAACATAAATATTGACAGAGAAACCCGGTTTATCTAAGATAAACCGGGTTTGTAGGGGTCGGAAATTTTCACACATCGCGCAAGGCTTGCTTAGGACTTAGGCACTCGGAACAAAAGAAACCGGGTTTCTGAGTCCAGGAGTGTTGCTGTATGTGCGTAAAATGGGGAGCTGTTAAATTGGCAAGCGATTGATATCTTTATTAGAACCAATTACTACCATCGCGTCGCCCTTTCTTAAGCGTTCGCTTGGCTCCGGATTAATCTCGAACTTTTCGGCGCGCCCGACTGCTAGCAAGTTCAAACCATACCTGCGCCGGAGTTCCAATTCGGAGATGGTTTTACCGTCAAACTTTTCAGGAACGAGCAACTCAACGATGCTGTGAGCTGGGTCGAGGTCAAAGCGTTCTAAAATGCTGGGTTTTGTAAGAAGGCGGGCCAAAGAGCAGCCCATTTCTCGTTCTGGAAAAACTACATGATCTGCGCCGACTTTTTTCAACAGTTTTAAGTGAGTTTCCGAAGAAGCTTTGGCTATTACGTGACTTACCCCGCCTTCCTTAAGGTTTAGGGTGGTGGTAATGCTTTCTGCTAGGTAATTGCCGATCGCCACAATCACTGTTTCAAACTCAAATATACCAGCTTCCTGAAGAGCGCTAGGCTCAGTAGAATCTAACTGCACAACGTGAGCAGCAATACGATCGTTCAAAGCTTGAGTTACTTTTTTTTCATCGGTGTCAATTCCCAGGACTTCGTAACCCAAACCGTGCAGAGTAGAACACACAGCTTTGCCGAAGCGTCCCAAACCAATAACGGCAAACTGCTTGTTGTCGGCGCGCAAAGTGCGAAAAAAATTTAAAGATGACAGGTTCACTGAATATCCAGCGCTGAGCGTCTTGCTGTTGAAATTTTAGCAGAGACAGCGCCGCCTCCTTTTGATTTTTGGCTAAGTAGTAAAAGTTGATTTGGGTTGTCACCCATTGTTTAGATTATCAGCAACGAGGCAGAATTTTTTATCCCACTAACAAACTTTCCTCAGCATACTTAAAAGACCTGGGTTTTGGATCGCCGAAGGCAGCACTCATCAGCAGCAACACGCCAACCCGACCTATGTACATTGTAGCAATCAAAACTAGCTTACCGATCGCTGAAATCTTGGCTGTAATCCCTGTGGAAAGACCGACCGTGGCAAAAGCTGAAACTGCTTCATACAGCGCTGCGATAAATTCTACTTCGGGATTGGTCAGCTCGATTAAAATTGCAGATGTGAATGCGACCAACATGGAACCGAAGACTACACTAATGGTTTTTAGAATCATTGCTGGCGGGATTTGACGCTGATAGCACTCCACATCTTCCTGGCCTTCGAGAACTGCTGTGGTACAGCAAAACAATATTCTAAAAGTTGTGGTTTTGATTCCGCCGCCGGTGCTGCCAGGACTGGCGCCGATAAACATCAGCGCGATAGTCAGAAATAGCGAGGCTTCGCTCATTTTGCCAATGTCAATTGTATTGAATCCCGCCGTGCGGGGAGTAACAGATTGAAACCAAGCTGCCATCACTTTTTGAGGAAAATTTAGAGAGCCGAAAGTGTCAGGGTTGTCGTATTCCAGCACCAAAAAGGCTAGCGCTCCTAAAATCAAAAGGACAGCCGTTGTAGTGGTAACAACTTTGAAGTTCAGGGAAAAAACTGTGCAGATAGGGCTTTTCTTCAAGCGATCGCGCAGCCACAGGTACATTTCCATAATTACTTCATAGCCGATTCCGCCAAATATGATTAAACCGCTGACTGTGAAGTTAACCATAGGCGAATTGATGTAGCCGATCAAATTATCTGAATAGATGCTAAAACCGGCGTTGTTAAACGAATTAACGCTGTGAAATATAGCAGACCACACACCCTCTTTAAATCCGTATTGGGGGACGAAAACCGTCATCAGCAAAAACACTCCTGTTAATTCAAACAAAAGGGTTGTTGCTAGAATTGACTGCACGAGTTGTACTACGCCGGCTAGCCCGGATTTGTCGAGAGATTGTTGCAGGGCAACTTTGTCTTTCAAGCCAAAGCGGCGGCCCAATAACAGCAGCAAGAAAGTCGTGGCTGTCATGTAGCCCAAGCCTCCTATTTGCACCAGTAAAACTAGGCACAGTTGCCCCCAAAAAGAGTAATATTTTCCGACATCCACAACCGACAATCCCGTGACGCAGACAGCGGAAGTAGAGGTAAACAGCGCTGTTATTGGATCGCTCCAAGTTCCATCAATTGTGGAAAAGGGCATCATCAGCAATAGAGTACCTGCGAGGATGACAGCGAGAAAGCCCAAAGCAATGGTTCGCGAGACAGTCATTCGATTTTAGGTTTGAGATTTTAGATTTTAGATGTGAGAGGGAACCCACAAATCGATTTGAGATTTGAGGTTTGAGAGGGAAGCCACAAATCGATTTGAGATTTGAGGTTTTAGAGGGAACCCACAAATAGAGCGTCGGGCTTGAAGTCAGGACATCTCTATCTGGCGAAGGCCGGAGACCGATCGAACTCAATCGCCAAATTCTATGACAACAGCGGGAAAATAACGGTAGAATTCCTTTAATAACTTGCGATCCGGCGATGACATCAACACTTTACCAGCAAATTCAGCAACTTTACGACGCTTCTAGCGGTTTGTGGGAGCAGGTGTGGGGCGAACATATGCACCACGGTTACTACGGCCCGGATGGCAATTTGAAAAAAGAGCGCCGACAGGCTCAGATAGATTTGATAGAAGAACTGCTGGCATGGGCTGGAGTACCGTCAGACAAGACACTGTGTGAATCTTACCGCATTCTCGATGTCGGTTGCGGGATCGGCGGCAGCACGCTGTATTTGACTGAAAAGTTTAGTTCTATCCCTCAAAATAATTTAAAGTTGGATGGCGAGGCGGAGCAAAATTATAGCCGATCGCCCGATCTCCACAAAACGGGCGCTAGCGTTACAGCAACCGGGATTACTCTGAGTCCGGTACAGGCCAACAGAGCGACCGAACGCGCTAAAATTGCCGATGCTCAAAGCAATGTGAACTTTTTGGTTGCCGATGCTTTGAATATGCCTTTTCCTGACGAGTCATTCGACTTGGTTTGGTCGCTCGAAAGTGGCGAACATATGCCAGACAAAATTAAGTTTTTGCAGGAATGCTGCCGCGTACTCAAGCCGGGAGGAACTTTGATTTTAGCAACTTGGTGTCACCGCCCGCTGGGAGAAACGGCGGGAGAATTAACTGATGAAGAGAGAAAGGAATTGGCAGAAATTTACCGGGTTTATGCTTTGCCTTATGTGATTTC
Source organism: Microcoleus sp. T3_A4 (assembly GCF_036700465.1). NCBI lineage: Bacteria > Bacillati > Cyanobacteriota > Cyanophyceae > Oscillatoriales > Microcoleaceae > Microcoleus > Microcoleus sp. T3_A4. The sequence goes on from NZ_JAUBOY010000013.1 coordinate 110,334, forward strand.
TTTACCGGAATACGAGGAAATTGTCCGCAGTTTGCCTTTGACAAGTATTCGCACCGCTGATTGGTCAAAAGCTGTGGCTCCTTTTTGGGATGTGGTGATCGATTCTGCTTTGACTCCCAGCGCGATTTGGGGTTTGCTAACTAGCGGTTGGACGACTATTCAAGCAGCACTTGCTCTCGGATTGATGAGCCGTGGATATCAGAGCGGGTTGATTCGTTTTGGGCTGATTTGTGCTGTAAAATAACAGGCATATATCAGAGAATTTTTGAGTCTTGAGTTGATGAGTAAGGTGCGTATTACGCACCCTACAGAATATTATTTGTTTGGCGTGGGTGTGAGTTTTATGGGCAATGATTCGATTGGCAAGTCTTGGCGTGATAAAAATGGCTCGGCTCCGCAAAGCTGGGTGAGGGCATTTTGGGAGTTTTCTCGGCCGCACACAATTGTGGGTACTAGCTTGAGTGTATTGGCTTTGTACGCGATCTCCCAAAGTGCGCGGCTGTTTGTGAATCCTGTATTTGGGCCCCTAGCTTTTGCCTGGTTGGCTTGCATTTGCGGCAATATTTATATTGTGGGATTGAACCAGTTAGAAGATGTTGAAATTGATAAAATAAATAAGCCGTATTTGCCGATCGCCTCGGGAGTGTTTTCTCAGAAAACCGGGGAATTAATTGTAATTGCAACGGGAATTATAGCAATTTTGACGGCGGTTTTACAAGGCCCGTTTTTGCTGGCTACCGTTGGCGTTAGTTTGGCGATCGGGACTGCTTATTCTCTGCCCCCAATTCGGCTGAAGCGGTTTCCTTTTTGGGCGGCGCTGTGCATTTTTACTGTGCGGGGCGCGATCGTAAATTTAGGGTTATTTTTACACTTTAATTGGGTGTTGGGTTTGGGAGGGGCGAAAAGCGCTTTTTCTGGCTGGAGTTTGGAGAGTATGTCTTTTCGGATTCCTGCGGAAGTTTGGGTGCTGACGGTTTTTGTTGTGGTGTTTACGTTTGCGATCGCCATTTTTAAAGATATCCCCGACATGGAAGGGGACAAGCAATATAATATTACTACGTTTACGATTAAGCTGGGCAAGCCGACGGTCTTTAATTTATCTCGCTGGGTGTTGACGGTTTGTTATTTGGGCGCGACTTTGGCGGGAGCGATCATATTGTCTAATGTTAATTTAGTGTTTCTGGCAGTTTCTCATTTGGCGGCTTTGGGTTTGATGTGGTTTTGGAGCACGAAAGTTGATTTGGACGATAAAATAGAAATTGCTGCATTTTATCAGTTTATCTGGAAGTTGTTTTTCTTAGAATATCTGATTTTTCCCGCAGCTTGTTTGTTGGGGTAGAAGGGGAAGTTCGGCAACGGATTGTGTAACGGATGTAACGGATGTAACTGCGATGGAATGGGGAAGAAGGAAGAAGGAATGGGGAAGGGGGAATAAGGAAGAAGGAAGGGGTAAGGAAAAAGGAAGGAAGAGTTAACAAATTAGAAGAATTTGGCAATTACAAGTTAGCGAACTCCCAAACAACCAAGACAACTATGGCTTCTCAAAAAAAATCGCGGAAATCTGCCTGCAAACTGGGTGCCGAAGACTCTTTGAAATTAGCTTGGCAACATCACCAAGCGGGCCGTTTGTTAGAAGCTGAGAATTTGTACCGGCAAATAATAGAAGTACAGCCGGAATCAGCAAACGTGCTGTGTTTGTTGGGAATAGCGGCGAGACAGCAGGGAAAAATTGCAGAGGCGATCGACTTTTACGAACAAGCGATCGCCCAAAACCGCGATTTTGTAGAAGCGCATTTAAATAAGGCTAATCTTTTGCTGGATGTAGGCGAGTATCAAAGGGCGATCGCCAGTTACGAACAAGTCATCAAAATTCAGCCAAATTCCGCACTCGCCTACAATAACTTGGGCTGGATTAAACAGCAATTATGTGAAATAGACGAGGCTATTTTATATTACCAAACAGCGCTGCGACTCGACCCCAACCTGCACGAAACAGCGCACAACTTAGGACATTTATTTAAACAAAAAAATCAGTTAAACGAGGCGGTAGCTTATTACGTCCAAGCTTTAAAAATAGATCCCAATTTGATATATTCTCTGATGGGCTTGGGAACAGTTTTGCAGCAGCAAGGTAAATTAGCTGAAGCTTTCAACTGCTACCAGCAAGCGGTAAAACTCGACCCCAACAATCCCGAAGCTCACAACAATGTAGGAGCATTTTTCCACGAACAAGGCAATGCAAAAGCAGCAATATCCTACTACAGACAAGCATTAAACTTAAAGCCAGATTTCGTGGAGGCTATTAACAATCTCGGACACGCTTTGGTCGATTTGGGAGAATTTCAAGAGGCTTTTTCTTGTCACAGTCGAGCCTTGGAATTGCAGCCAGACAACGCCACAGCCCACCTGGAATTCGCCTTAACTTTGCTATTGTTCGGAGATTTTCAGCGCGGTTTTGCTGAATACGAGTGGCGGTGGCGCACTCCGCAACTACAACCGAGGCAATTTAAACAGCCGGTTTGGGATGGTTCGGATTTGCAGGGGAAAACTATTTTACTCCACGTCGAGCAGGGCTTTGGCGATTCGATTCAGTTTATTCGCTACGCCCCAATTCTTCGCAGCCAAGGCGCTAAAGTTATGGTGGCTTGCTATCCAGAACTGCTGCGGTTGTTTGCGACAGTTCCTGGTATTGAATATTTATCAGTTAGTCTGGAAGGTTTGCCAGAATTTGACGTTCACTCACCGCTGATGAGTTTGCCGCGAATTGTCGGGACAACTCTGGAAACAATACCTGCCAATGTTCCTTATTTATATCCGCCTGCTGAGTGCAAGTTTGCGCTTTCTTCTGATGCCAAATTGAAGGTGGGGATTGTTTGGGCAGGGAGTCCGAAGCGCCGGAAAGACAATCAGCGTTCTTGCATATTGAGCGATTTTATTCGATTTTTGGATGTTCCGGGAATCGCTTTTTATAGTTTACAAAAAAACTTGTCCGAGAGCGATCGCACTTTGTTGCACCAACACTTAGTGCCGGATTTAACTCCGCATTTGAACGACTTTGCTGATACCGCTTCGGCTATATCTCAACTGGATTTAGTCATTAGTGTCGATACGGCTGTGGCGCACTTAGCCGGTGCTTTAGGAAAACCGGTTTGGGTGCTGCTTTCTTTTGCTCCTGACTGGCGTTGGCTGCTGGATCGTGAAGATAATCCTTGGTATCCAACTGCGAGGCTTTTCCGCCAAAGTCAGCCGGAAAGTTGGCAAGAATTGTTTGAGGAAGTACAGGCGGCTTTGAGTTTATTTGCGATCGCCAATACTGCTAGTTATTCCGAGGATTCTGCCCACAAGCAGTTTGACTCCCTTTCGCTTGCAATGACTGCTAATAATAAGCCTGACCTCGATTCTGTGGCTCTCAAAATGACAGGTGTAAGTGTGGTTAAAGAGAGTAAACAAATATTTGTGATGGCGAGCGAAGGGTTAGCAGAAGGCTCCGCAGCTAATCACTCGCAGGGAATTGAGACCTCGGTTGCGATCGCAACGGGTGGGGATAACTCTCTTGTTTTAGAGGATTTATTGCGACAAGCAGAACATTTAATGGAAACAGGTGATCGGGAAGAGGCGATCGCCCTTTACGAACAGATTATATCTCTTGAGCCAAATTGCGTTCAAGCGCGGATTAATTTTGGTTTTCTCAAGCAGGAAAATGGCGAATTGGAAGCCGCTATCCCCCATTACCGAGAAGCTTTAGCCATCGATCCAAATATTCCTCAAACCGCTTACAACTTGGCAAAGATTTTTGAGGAACAAGGTCAAGTGGAAGAGGCGATCGCACATTACGAGCAAGCTCTTGTAGCTCAACCGGATTTCGTACCCGCCCTGATTAATTTAGCCGTGGCGCTGCAAGAAAAAGGCGAACTTTTAGAGGCTGTAAACCTTTATAGACGAGCGCTGGAAATTCATCCGCATAGCTGGGAAGCTTACAACAATCTGGCAACAGTGTTGCAAGAACAGGGCAATTTAGAAGATGCACTGGAGTATTATCACAAAGCTCTAGAATTGCTGCCGGATTTTGTGGAAGCTATTAACAATTTAGGCAGGACGTTTTTGGAAAAAGGCGCGGTAGAAGATGCGATCACCTGCTACAGACGAGCGATTCATTTAAACCCCAATCACGCGAGCGCTCACCTGAATTTATCCTTGGCTTTGCTGTTGGTGGGAGATTTGGAAAATGGTCTCGCTGAATACGAGTGGCGCTGGCAAATTAAAGAATTTCACACTGGTCATTCCTGTTTTTTGACGGGACCGGATAATAGTGTTTCGGCGAGAGAATACCGGCCGCTGTGGGACGGTTCTGATTTGGTGGGAAAGACTATTTTGCTGCACGCCGAACAAGGTTTAGGCGATTCGCTTCAGTTTATTCGCTACGCTGCGATCGTCAAAAATAAAGGCGGTAGGGTCATTGTGGGCTGTTACCCGCAATTGCACCGTTTGTTTGCAACGGTTGATGGCATTGATTTGCTAATAGTTAAAGGCGAGCCACTGCCGGAATTTGACGTGCAAGCGCCGATGTTGAGTTTGCCGTATATTCTTGGTACAAAGCTGGAAACAATACCGGCAAATACTGCTTATTTATCTCCGCCTGCGGGTGCTGAATTTGGACTTTTGCCCGATCGCAATTTGAAAGTTGGCATTGTCTGGGCGGGGAATCCAAAACACCGCAAAAACAAGCAGCGTTCGTGCAGTTTAAGCCAGTTTCTGCCGCTTTTGGACGTTTCGGGGGTAAGTTTTTACAGCTTGCAGAAAGAGGTTTCCGAGACCGATCGCGCGCTGTTGAATCAAACGTCGATCGTAGATTTGAGCCCGTATTTTGGCGATTTTGCTGATACTGCTGCTGCGATCGCCAAACTGGATTTAGTCATTAGTGTCGATACCGCTGTCGCCCATTTGGCGGGGGCTTTGGGCAAATCAGTGTGGATTGTGCTGGCGTTTTCGCCGGATTGGCGGTGGCTGCTGGAACGGGAAGATAGTCCTTGGTATCCGACGGCGCGGCTGTTCCGGCAGCATCAGCGGGGCGACTGGGAGGACGTTTTCGATCGGGTTGCGGCAGCTCTAGGCGCGGTTGCAGCAGCATTTGTGCCGTCGGATGCGGCGGATGCAGAGTTTCGGTTGGGCGTGGATTTGCAGCAGCAAGCCGATTTTGGCGGTGCGATCGCTTGTTATGAGCGAGCGATCGCGATCGATCCTAATTACGCAGCCGCGCACAGCAATTTAGGCGTTGTTAAACAACAAGCGGGCAGACTAACAGAGGCGATCGCGCACTACCGACAAGCCCTAGCAATCGACGGGAATTTGGCGGAAACTGCGAGCAATTTGGGCAGCGCGCTCGCGGAAGCAGGGGAGACTGAAGAGGCGATCGCAGAATATCAGCGGGCGCTGTCTTTAAACCCGAATTGCGCGGAAGCGCTGATTAATTTGGGCCTGTTGCGGGAAGAGCAAGGGGATGTGACGGAGGCTATAAGCTGCTATGAGCAAGTGATTCAAGTCAATCCTAATTGCGCGGTGGCTTATTTGAATTTGGGAATTGCTTTGGAGGCACAAGGGGAGGATGCGATCGCCAATTACGAACGCGCGATCGCAAATTACGAACGGGCGATCGCGATCGCTCCCAATGATGTGGAGGCTTTGCAGCATTTAGCATACGCCTCGATCCGACAGGGCAAAATTGACCGCGCGATCGCATACTATGATCGAGCTCTGGCGCTGCAACCGGATGGGGCAGAAACTGATCTCGCTTGCGGGAGTTCGCTGTCTAGCCCAGATAAGTTGGATGAGGATTTAGCTGTTTGCCAGCAAGCGATTCAGGCATCGCCAGCCAGTGCACAGGCTCACGGCAATCTAGGAATTGTCCTGCATAAACAGGGCAAAATTGAAGATGCGATCGCCTGCTATCAGCAAGCTTTGAGCCTGAAACCCGACTTTCCACAAGCTTTGAACAATCTCGGCAAAGCTTTTGAGGAAGCGGGAAAAATGGCAGAGGCGATCGATTGTTACCGTCGGGCGATCGAACTCAAACCCGGTTATATCAATCCCCTCACCAGTTTGGGAAGTGCTTTGCACGATCGTGGCCAAGTTGCCAATGCTGTCACCTGCTACAGCCAAGCAGTAAAATTTAATGTCGCTAACCCGGAAGCTCACCTAAATTTAGGTTTAGTTTTGCTGCTGTCTGGAGACTTGCAGCGTGGTTTTTGCGAGTACGAATGGCGACTCCTAGTTAAAGAAAAACAGTTCCGGCGCCACAACTTTATTCAGCCACTTTGGGATGGTAAAGATTTGGAGGGAAAAACTATTTTGCTTTGCCCGGAACAGGGTTTAGGCGATGCAATTCAGTTTATCCGCTATGCAGATTTAGTCAAGCAAAAAGGCGGCAGGGTAATTGTTTGGTGTTTGCCGCACTTGCAGCGCTTGTTTGCACAAGTTTTGGGAATCGATGGGTTAATAGTTAATCCAGAGGATGCGCCGGATTTTCAAGTTCAGGCGCAGCTAATGAGTTTGCCACACCTTCTGGGAACAACTTTAGAAACTATACCGGCGAATGTTCCTTATTTAGCTCCGCCGCCCGGTTGGGAATTTACTCTCAATCCAACTACTAATTTGAAAGTAGGGATTGTGTGGTCTGGAAATCCTAAAAATTCCCAAAATAAGGTGCGATCGTTACCCCTAAATTTGTTGACAAAACTGTTAGATATTCCCGGAGCCGAATTTTACAGTTTGCAACAGGAAATGACAGCAGACGATCGCGCTTTGTTAGAGCAAATGCCTGTAACAGATTTAAGCTATTATTTGCACGACTTGGCGGATACTGCGGCGGCAATTTCGGCTCTGGATTTAGTGATTTCTGTAGATACTTGTGTGGCACACTTGGCTGGTGCTTTGGGCAAACCCGTGTGGATTTTGCTGTGTTTTGTGCCGGATTGGCGGTGGATGTTGCATCGCGAAGATAGTCCTTGGTATCCGACGGCGCGACTGTTTCGCCAGTCAACAGCGGGAGATTGGGAAGGAGTTTTAGAAGAAGCGGGTTTCGCGCTCAGAGACAGAATTTATCAGCATCAGGAAGCTCAATCACTAATAGAAAGTCAGCCCAATGTTGACTTAGCTCAAAAACAGTTTAATAGCGGAAATGTGCTGAAAGCACAAGGTAGATTTTCCGAGGCGATCGCTCGTTTTAAAAATGCTCTAGTTTTGCAGCCCAATTCTATCGAAACCGCCACTAATTTGGCAGTGACACTGCACCAAACAGGCAATTTAGCCGAAGCTGCCACCTATTATCAGCGCGCGATCGAAATCGACCCTAACTGCGCTAAAGCGCAGAATAACTTGGGTATTTTGCTGCAAGATAAAGGCAATATAGCCGATGCTGTATCTTGTTTTCAAAAGGCGATCGCCCTGAATCCAATTTACGTCAAAGCTCTCAACAATCTCGGCGCGATACTCCAGCAGCAGGGCGAGTTGCCGACTGCGATCGCGTGTTTTCATCAAGCACTTTCCGTCAATTCCAATTATGCGCCCGCGCTGGTAAATTTGGGTGCGGCGATGCAAACACAATCTCAGCTAGCCGAGGCTGAACGCTTTTACGAGCGTGCAATTGAAGCAGAACCAAACAATCCTAAAGGGCACTATCACCTGGGAACGTTATGCTTGGGGGCGGGAAAAATAGAACAGGCAATTTCTAGCTTGGAACGAGCCATATCTTTGAACCCTAATTATCTAGAAGCTATTACTAATTTAGGCAGTGCTGTTGAACAATTAGGAGACGTAAATCGAGCAATTTTGTGTTACAATCAAGCTATAAAACTTGATGCAAATTGTGTCAAAGCTCACTTCAATTTAAGCTTAGTCTTGCTGTTGACTGGAGATTGGCTGCGCGGTTTAGCAGAATACGAGTGGCGCTGGCAAACTGAACAGGCGAAAAAATTACCACGGTTGAATTTTGATCAACCAGTTTGGGACGGTTCAGATTTGAAGGGACAAACTATTTTGCTCCGATCCGAACAAGGTTTAGGCGATGCCATTCAATTTGTGCGATACGCGGCAATTGTGCAGAAAAAAGGTGGCAAAGTAATTATTTCTTGCTATCAAGAACTGAAGCGTTTATTTAAGCAGATTCCTGGCATCGAACAAGTGGCGGTTCGGATGGATGAATTGCCCGATTTCCAAGTGCAAGCACCGCTGATGAGTTTGCCGTATATTCTCGGAACAAATTTAGAAAATATACCGGCAAATGTTCCTTATTTAGCTGCGCCGCCCAATTGGCAATTTTCTCTAAATTCCGATAGTAAGTTTAAAGTTGGGATTGCCTGGGCGGGAAGTGCGGAACATTTGAAGGATTTTCAGCGATCGAGCGATTTAAGCTATTTCCTGACATTATTAGATATTCCCGGTGTAACTTTTTACAGTCTTCAGAAAGAAGCGTCGGCGGAAAATCGTACTTTGTTGACTCAAATTCCCGTGATAGATTTGAGCGACAATTTGAACGATTTTGCCGATACAGCGGCGGTGATATCGCAACTAGATTTAGTCATTTGCGTGGATACGGCTGTCGCGCACTTAGCCGGTGCTTTGGGTAAACCCGTATGGATTTTGCTGTGTTTTATGCCGGATTGGCGGTGGATGTTGGAACGCGAAGACAGCCCTTGGTATCCGACGGCGCGACTGTTTCGGCAGCAAACACCGGGCGATTGGGAGGAAGTATTCGATCGCGTAAAAACAGCCTTGCTAGAGAGGGCGGGCACGGGGGCACCGCCCCTACAATCTACTCGTTCCCAAGCTGTGTCTGGTAACGGAGATACCGAAGCTTCGCCTCGATTTTATTTATCGCCCGCACAGGTACAATTTCACATAGCAAAAGCCTTAGAAAAACAACGTAAAAATGCAGAGGCAGCCGCTCGTTACGAACAAGTAATTGCCGCCTCACCCAGCCACGCCGAAGCCCACAGTTATTTAGGTTATCTCAAACAGGAAAACGGGCAAATAACCGAGGCAATTTCGCACTACAAACAAGCGCTAGAAACCAATTCCAACCTGAGCGAAACAAACTTATACTTGGGTTCCGCCCTCGAAGAAGAAGGAAAAGTAGCAGAGGCGATCGACTTCTACAATAAAGCAATTCAACTACGTCCCAACTCGCCCAATTGGCGCTTGAGACTAGCCTTAGCTTTGCTCTTAACTGGAAATTTTGAGCGTGGTTTTGCGGAGTACGAATCGCGCTGGCAAACTGAACAATTGGATCGGCGCTCTTTTGAGCAACCGCTTTGGGATGGCTCTGATTTGCAGGGAAAAACAATTTTATTGCACCCTGAACAAGGTTTTGGTGATACGATACAATTTATCCGCTACGCGCCTTTAGTTAAGCAAAAAGGCGGCAAAGTTATTGTTGCTTGTCATGTCTTGCTGAAGCGTTTATTTGAAGGAATTGCAGGAGTTGATCGAGTAGGAGTCAAGCCGAGCGATTTGATAGATTTTCAAGTGCAAGCCCCGCTGCTAAGTTTGCCACGAATTCTGGGGACGACTTTGGAAAATATACCGACGAATATTCCTTATTTAGCTCCGCCACAGGATTTTAAATTTTCCCTAGAGCCGAACAATCAACTAAAAGTAGGTATTGTGTGGGCGGGCGGCCCGCTGCACCGCAACAATCATCGGCGATCGTGTAAATTAAGCGATTTTGTGAAATTTGTAGATGTTCCGGGAGTGAGTTTTTACAGCCTTCAGAAAGATTTGTCAGGAGGCGATATTACTTTATTAAAGCAACACCAAATTGAAGATTTGAGCGACCATTGCGTAGATTTTGCAGACACCGCAGCAATTATTTCGCAACTCGATTTAGTAATTTGTGTAGATACTTCTGTCGCGCACTTGGCCGGTGCTTTGGGCAAACCAGTCTGGATTTTGCTGTCTTTTGTTCCCGATTGGCGCTGGATGCTGGAACGCGAAGATAGCCCTTGGTATCCCACTGTGCGGTTGTTTAGGCAGCAAAAAGCCGGTGATTGGGATGGAGTTTGCGATCGTATAAAAGCAGCCTTGCTAGAGAGGGTGGGCACGGGGACACCGCCCCTACAATCTACTCGTTCCCAGGCTCAGCCTGGTAACGCCAATCCAGAGGCTCAGCCTCAAATCCAACCCCCAGAAACTCCCGCACAAATTACCGGAATCGGCATTACTTGGCCCCTCAGTATAACCAGCGGTTGGGGAATTTACGCCCTGAATTTAACCCTACAACTGCGGCAAAATCCCGCCTGGGAAGTTGCACTTTTAGCACCGCCATCAATCACCTCAGAAGCGATGAATCCGCTGCATAAATCGCTGTTGTTACCTGTAATTGAAAAGCACAAAACTTTTCAGGAATTAGTAGCAGCCAATTCCGACAAACAAATCAGTTGTAATTTTCCCGTACTTTACGCTTTGGGGAATAATTTAGCATCCTCTGGAGTTGACAATCAAATTACCAGCGCTTGTCAAATAGGAGTCATATTTTTTGAAGACACACGAATCAAAGCAGAAGCACTAGAAACAGCCAAAAAATATAGCGCGATTGTCGCAGGTTCCAACTGGAATGCGGAGGTTTTGAGAAGCCGGGGCTTGACTAATGTAGCGATGGTACATCAAGGAATTGACCCAACAATTTTTCATCCTGCACCCAAATCTAATCTATTTGGCGATCGCTTCGTCATTTTCTCCGGCGGCAAACTAGAATATCGCAAAGGTCAAGATATTGTAATTGCCGCTTTCAAACGATTTCGCGCCAAACATCCAGAGGCTTTGTTACTAACAACATGGCACAACTTCTGGCCTCAGTATATGTTAGGAATCGAACAAACTGGAAACGTGGCTGGGCTTCCCAATATCAACCGCGACGGAAGTTTAGGAATTTCCCAATGGTTAGTGGCGAACGGTTTGCCGATTGACTCTTTTATCGACATCGGCTTAATTCCCAATCACCTCGCTGGACAAATTTTGCGAGAAGCCGACTGCGCTGTTTTCACTAACCGCTGCGAAGGGGGCACTAATTTAGTCGCAATGGAAAGTATGGCTTGCGGAATTCCGACTATTTTATCAGCAAATACTGGTCATTTAGACTTGATTTACAGCCACATTTGCTATCCTTTATGGAATCAAGGACGAGTTAAACTGACGGCTCCTTTTTCTGGTGTAGAAGGTTGGGGAGAGTCTGAGGTTGCAGAAGTTGTCGAGGCTTTGGATCAAGTTTATACTAATCGCGAAGAAGCAAAACGGATCGGTTTAGCTGCGGCTATTTTTATGCTGGATTGGACTTGGGAAAAACAGGTTAAGCGTTTTTTGGATGTGATGGCAGATATGTAGATAACACTAAAATCCTGACTACAAACTTTCGGAAAATTCTTCGTAGTAAAGACTTTACTCATTATAAAAAAGATTAATTTCCGATTGATTCCAATAGTTTGTTAGCACTGTTTACACTTTCAATCTCGTATAGTTCTGGATTGTAAGAAACAATTTGTGCTACCAATTTGTGATGATATTGTTGAGCAGTGGCATTCCTAGAACCATGAACGCTACGATAATTAAGAACTATTTCTCTCGTTCCCCAAAAAGGAATGCTATGTTTGTGACAATTAACCCAAAATTCCCAATCCTCATAACCTTCTTTCATCTCTGCTTTGTAACCGTTGACCAAATTCCAAACTGATTTGTGATACAATGAAGACGTGCAAATCATATTAAATTGTTTGATATTTTTTGGTGAATATAAATCATAACTGGGTATTGTGTGATTTTCATTGCCGCCAAAAAGTTGATAAGAACCAAATGCTATGCAAGGTACTTGGGATTTTAGACATATTTCTAAAAGACAATTCAAGGCATTTGGAGCTAAAATATCATCGGCATCTAAGGGCATTATGTATTGGCCGGTTGCTGCGGCTATGCCAGTATTTCTAGCCCTTGATATCCCTTGATTAGCTTTCTCTATTAGCCTAATTTGATGCTGGGGATTTGCTGCAATCGCATTTTTTGCTACTGTACTCGTACTATCTAAGCTGCCGTCATTGACAATGATAATTTCCCAATTTTTGTAAGTTTGGTTAATCACGCTAGTTACTGCTTCCACCAAAAAATGAGATTGATTGTAGCAGGGAATAATCACAGATACCAAAGGTCGATCTGCCAATTGTGGCGAGGCTGTAACTTGTTTGACACTTTCTGATTGTAAATTATGTGCCGAATTTCTAGCAGCTTGCAAGCTGTAAAAATAAATCTTGGGATGGACAATGGCTAATTGATTCAGATCGGTATTGTGATATTCATTTACTAACCTCGGATATCCCGACAAGTATTCTTGTTTAACAAAAATCAAGATATTTTGAGCGTAGCAAGGCTCTACTTTGTCATTGTTCCATATTTTTTTTCTCAAGCAGTCAATAACTGCATACCCGTTTTTCTGAAAGTAATAAACCCAATATTGTGGCCACTGTTCGTTAACGTGTTCGACGCCTCCTTGAAATGGTATCGCAGCAGAAAACAGAATCACTGGTGCTAGTTGAGTAAGAGAATTAACAAAGTTTTCGGCACAGGTAGCCGGCAAATGTTCGGCAACTTCCAGAGAAATTGCTAAGTCAAATTTTCTGTTTATTTGCAGCGGTTGCTTTAAATCGGCGGATTGGAACTGATTTAAAGGAATTTGTAAAATAGTGCGATCGACATAATCACCATCTATTCCCAAACAATCAGCAATTCCCAACTGGTGGAACGCAGCTAACCAACTTCCCGTACCGCAGCCCACATCTACCACACTTTTAGGTAAAATGGGTTGCAGCAAGTCTAACAGCAGGGGAATAATTTCTCTAGCAGAACTGCGAGTTCCTTCTCCGATTAATTGGTGAAAATCTCTTGTATAAGATGACTGTTGGTTTTGATTAATTTGGCTGGCTGTTTGATAATTAATTGTCTCTAAACTGCTAATATTGTAACCGTGCAAATGTGCTGGCAACTGCCAGGAAATATTGGGATCGGGTTGATGTTTTACTGGCTCGACATTGCCCCGCCAAGCAGCCCCCATAATTTGCATTGTTTGATATACTACTGTTTGCCATCCTCTTTGCTTCAAGTAATCTAAACCTTTACCAACATCTGGAGCGGTTAAATCGTGAAATAAAATTATTGCATCTTCCTCAGCCAATTTTTCACACGCAATGGCATCATTTAACGGCCCATCACCTCCGTGTTCTCCGTCAATAAAAATTAACGACCATTTGCGGTTGAATTGAGCGGAAAATTCTTCTACTCTTTGGGGGCTGTAGCCCGGTATTAGCTCGACGGTCGTTTGAACTCCCGACGCATTGAGAGCGCCTTGAATTGAATCGATTACGCTTTGTCTGATATCTTCTCTTTCTAACAGCGGATCGACGACATCTAACTCAACTCCTGCGAGGGCTAAGTGACAGGCAGACCAACCCAGCCAGCAGCCGATTTCTAAGGCTTTTTTACCTTTGAATTGCAGGGCTGTATTGTAAAGGATGTGGGCTTCGTCGCGATTCAAAAACCCGATGAATGGATAGCGCTTGTCTGCATACCAATTATGCGGAATTTCCCGGCGCAAATAAGGCCAGTTACTCGCATTTGGATCGGCAATAATCATATTGGGGAAATAGGGGTCAGGTATAATTATTTGGAACCCTGGCGAAACGTAATCCCCTGGTTGTAATAAATTATTTTTGCTAAGTTCAGGTTGTTGGTAAGTCATTTTGGGTTCTTGAAATATTGGTCTTGCTTCCTGTTTTTTAGGTTGATAACGGACGCTAATTTCCAGTAGATCGCCGTCAGTTGCCATCAATTGTACTCGGTCAAACTGCTGGCGGCCAGCTAAATGCAAGATGCCGATCGCCTCCTGCGGCAAGTACGGCTCCACAAAACAGCCTCGCTGCTTGTCCCAAACCGGAAAACCGTTGAATATCCAATTGCACCAAGCTGGCAGCATTTCAGTCATATTGAACAATTCCCCACTGTAAACAGCGAGGTTGAGGGCAAATTGATCTGTCATGACACAGCCGGATCTCTGCAATCCTTGATGGAGTTTTTCAGCCCAGATTTCCCAGTGCAAAGCATCTTTTCGGAGGGCAAAAACTCCGGCATTTAATATAGGATAACTGTAGAATTTTTTAGCGGTTTCTTCACCAAAGTTAGCTTCATATTGTTGATAAACCCACTGCCAAAACTCAGGCAGTGGCCCGTACTGCTGCAAGCTTGCCCTGTGAACTTCGGGAACAATTGCCAGTCCCCGGCGCGATGCTCCTTCAACCAACAAATTAATTGCTCTCCAGTCTTGAACCCAAGCATCCGCATCAATCCAAAGGTATATATCAAAATTGGGAAAGTATTTTCGCAAACAAGGTCTAACTAATAGTCCTTTTAAATGTTCGGGAGATTCATTTATGCCCGGAAAGTCAAAGTCCCAATCTGGTTTTTGAATGATATTAACTTGTCTTTCCAGCCACTGCAACTGTTCGCGAGTACAGCCGAGATCGAAAAAGCCGATCGCCACATTTTCACCCTCTGGTTTTTCCCGCACCGATAAAATAGTACCTTGCACCAATTCAAAGTAATTTGCATCGGCGGCCGTGATGATGATAATCTGCATAAATAGCTTTTCTAATACAATAAACTGCGGAGTATACCGTAGGGTGCGCCTCGGCGCGTCTTACTATAGTGTAGGGTGCGCCTTGGCGCGTCTTACTATAGGCTAGCAATATTCATACAACTATACTATCGAGGAGGAATTGTGAAAAACCAAAAAGGGAAAGTTTATCTAGTCGGTGCGGGGCCCGGAGATTGTAACTTGATGACAGTGCGATCGCACAAACTGCTATCCCAAGCCGAAGTCTTAATCTACGATGCTCTAATCGACATCCCGCAACTCGAATTAATCCCAGCAACTTGTCGGAAAATCGAAGTCGGGAAACGCGGCGGCAAACCTTCCACCCAGCAGCAAGAAATTAACCGTTTGCTGGTAGAACATTGCCAACTTGGAAAACAAGTAATCCGCTTAAAAAGTGGCGATCCGTTTATTTTTGGCCGCTCTAGTTCCGAAATTCAAGCATTAATCACAGCGGGTTGCGAGTTTGAAGTAATACCCGGAATTTCATCAGCCTTAGCCGCACCTTTATTAGCAGGAATTCCCCTGACTGATCCGGTAATGAGTCGCTGTTTTGCAGTGATGAGCGCCCACCAACCGGATGATCTGGAATGGGAAGCTTTAGTGCAGATAGAAACTTTGGTAATATTGATGGGAGGGCGCAATTTAAGCGAGATCATCTGGCAATTGCAAAAGCACGGACGATCGCCAGAAACTCCGATCGCCATTATCCGAGATTGCGGCCGCCCCGAACAGCAAATTTGGCTCGGCACTCTCTCCAACATTGTACAGCAAACAGCAGGTCAATCTCTATCGCCTTGCGTGATCGTAATTGGGGAAGTAGTCAGATTGCGCGAATATTTAATCCAGCCAGAAAGCACAAATATGATCGATACACCAGTCACCTCTAATAACAGCCAATTGCCATTAGCAGGAAAAACCATTTTAGTCACGCGCTCCGTTTCTCAGTCGGCTGAATTTAGCGATCGACTCCAGCAACAAGGAGCCCGCGTTATCGAAATGCCCGCCTTGGTAATTGGGCCGCCGTCCACTTGGGAACTATTAGACAGTGCGATCGCACAATTGTCAAGCTTTCACTGGTTAATTCTCACTTCCCACAACGCTGTAGACTGCTTTTTCCAACGATTACAAGCAAAAGGGAAAGACGCCCGCAGCTTGTTTGGTATTAAAATTGCCGTTGTCGGCAAAAAAACAGCAGAAAGTTTGCGATCGCACTCTTTACAACCAGACTTTATTCCCCCCAACTTTGTCGCCGATTCCCTAGTCGAGAACTTCCCCTGGCAGGGCGGGCACGGGGGCACCGCCCCTACAAACTGCAAAATCCTATTTCCCAGAGTAGAAAGCGGCGGCAGAGAAGTTTTAGTTAAAGAATTCACCGCCAAAGGAGCGCAAGTAATAGAAGTGCCAGCTTACCAATCTTGCTGTCCAGAAAATATTGATCCGATCGCCCTATCCGCACTCCAAAATCAAGCCGTAAATATCATAACATTTGCCAGTTCCAAAACCGTACATAACTTTTGCAATCTCATACAAGAAAGCCCAAAATTGTCCCTCTCTAAGGATTGGTTGGAAAACGTTTGCATTGCATCCATCGGCCCGGAAACTTCCAAAAGCTGCCAAAATTTATTGGGTAAGTTAGATGTGGAAGCTAAGGAATATACCTTGGATGGGCTGACTGAGGCGATCGTCCAATGGACACAAGCGAGGTTGTAAAATAGTTGTACGATCATTAGGAGGAAAGAAACATGACCGCCAAAGACCAACTTCTTCAAGAACTCGACCAAGTGCCAGAACCCTTGCTGCTGAAAGTGCTTGAATTTGTCCGTTCCTTAAAGACTGAAGAAGAACAACAAAAACTAGAAGCCAAAGCGTGGCAGGCATATCTAGATTCAGAACGCGAAAGAAAGGAGGTTTATCGTCGCCTTGCCAACTCCTAATTTTGTCAGCAAAAGTATGGTTGTCAATATCCACGCCAGACAGATAGAAAGATTTGGTGGCACTCCCGGCCTCAGAGATGAAGGCTTGTTAGAGTCGGCTTTGGCTCAACCGCAAGCAACTTTTGGCGGTCAATTGTTGCATCCGACAATTGCCGAACAAGCTGCTGCTTATCTCTATCACATAGCGATGAATCATCCCTTTATTGACGGCAATAAACGAACAGCTTTTGCTGCAGTGACAGATACCTTTTTGCGTTTAAATGCTTGCACTCTCAATTAGATGGACGATCGAGCATATGATTTAGTCATGCGAGTCGCACGGGGAACCATGACTAAGGAAGAACTAACCACCGAGTTTGAGTCATGTATTATTGAGTTTTAATAAGTAAGTTGGGCAGCCTTAATGGAGATTAAGTAAGGTGTGGCGTACTCACCCTACATGGAAATAGCGAATCGCGGAACAAAAAAGCGAGTAAAATTATCACTAAAGAACAAAGCCGAGATCCTTTGCGTCAAATCAGTAATAAAACTAAACAGAAAATAGCACCAACCGCCGATCGCCCTTTCTCCCGCAAATCCCGCTACCCAACTACTAATTAGCAATAGCCATGAATATAAATTTTTCTCGTTACGACACCTTAACCACCCTGCTAGCAGGAACTACGGCAGCCTTAACCATAGTCATCAGCCAA
>NZ_JAUBOY010000013.1:127742-134168 GCF_036700465.1 Microcoleus sp. T3_A4
ACGAGTTCCGGCGAAGTCGCCCCGATTAAAACCGGATTTAATGCAGCAGTTCCCATCAATACATTTATCGCGAAGCTAGTGGCGGCGGGAATCAACAAATCCGAGTTGAAAGTAGACAATACTCCCGCAACGATCGGCCCGGTATCCACCACCAATCCGCAAGACGCCCAAGCCTATTATTTTCGAGGACTTTCGCTGTTAGATCAAGGAGATGCTTGGGAGGCGATCGCCGATTTCAACAGAGCACTCGCTTTCAAGCCCAAATATACCCCTGAATTGTATTTTAATATCGGCAATGCCCGCACTTTCATTGCCAGCCTCGAAACAACCCGCGGGCCCAGGCCTATTAGCGCTATTAGCGCTATTAGCGCTATTGAAGCATACACGCGGGCGATCGAAGCCAATCCCGGTTTTGCCGACGCTTACTACAACCGAGCTTTAGCTTACCTGGACAACAAAGACCAACCCCAAGCAATTGCCGACTTTCAAAAAGCAGCAGAACTTTACAAGCAAGGCGGCAGAACCAGCGCCTATCAAGACGCGCTCACCCGAATCAAACAATTGCAGTAAAATGAGAAGTTAATAATTAAGAATTAAAAATGAGTAATCCCATTTTTAATTCTTAATGTAGTTCATAAAAACAGCAGGTAAATAACCATGACTGCTATCACCTTAAACCTCAACTCCCTGATTAAACTAACTTCAGAACAGTTTTATCAACTGTGCGAAGAAAACCCAGACGTGAAACTCGAACGCAACGCCAACGGAGAATTAATCGCCATGCCGCCAACCGGAGGAGAAACAGGGAAACGCAATGTCAAATTGACTACCCAATTGGATGTGTGGAACGAACAAACCGAACTCGGAGAAGTGTTTGGTTCCTCCACAGGATTTACCCTTCCCAACAAAGCCGATCGATCTCCCGATGCTTCTTGGGTATAAAAATCTCGCTGGTCAGCTTTGACGCCAGAACCAAGAGAAAAATTCATCCCCCTTTGTCCCGATTTTGTCATTGAATTAGTCTCGCCCAGCGACAGTTTGAAAAAAAGTCAGGAAAAAATGCAAGAATATATGGAAAATGGCTGCCCTTTGGGTTGGCTGATTAACCGCAACAAACGCGAAGTTGAAATTTATCGCCCCGGTCAAGATGTGGAAGTTTTACAATCTCCTCTCACTCTTTCTGGGGAAAATGTTTTGCCGGGATTTATTCTAAATTTGCAAAAAATTTGGAATTAGCAGAATTAACTTTTGACTTATTATATCGTATCATCTTCAATAAAATAACCGTTACCATTTCGTAGTGAGGAATGCCAGTCAGAGCGAGTTGGATCGGGAGGGTTTTGAGGCTGCGGGGCAGGAGGGAAGAGGGAAGAGGCAGGAGGCAGGAGGGAAGAGGGAAGAGGAAGAACGAAGAAGCCAGAAAAAGTGTTTTTACAAATATGAGATGCTCCCTATAGCTTCTTTGTCCTTAAAATCGATAACTAAACTGGATTCGGGAGCAGAGGTCGAATTAACTCCAGAATTTGGTCATAGTTAAAGTTATTGACACAATCAATTAGCGAACTGGAAAGGGTTGATTGAGATGCGGGAATTTGTTTGATTAGCTCGTTCATGACTTCAGGATCAACATAGTAGGCAGCTTGATACATTTCTTCTAACCACTGAGAGGACATCACGGCTAGATCTTCTGGAGATAAAGAATCAACAAATAGTTTTTGGGAATCTTTTCCTACAACTGTGTAGATGTACTCTACTCCCAAGTATTGAGCGAGTTTGTCAAAGACGAGGCATTCCTGAAATGGCTTGCTCATAAAGTCGTCACAACCAGCCATAAGAACTTTCTCTCGATCTTCTTCAAAAGCACTGGCAGTTAAAGCAATAATGACAGTCTCTTTTCCATGAGGGTGTTCTCTAATGCGTTTGGTAGCTGTGTAGCCATCCATGATCGGCATTCGTAGATCCATCCAAATCAGGTGTGGGGACCAACTTTCCCACAGGGATAGTGCTTCAACTCCCTGTGTTGCTTCGCGCACCTCAAAACCCACTGAGATAAGGAGTTTGACCAATAAGCGGCGATTTTCCTCTACATCTTCAACCACAAGGATGCGGTAAGTTGGTTGTCCTGAAGCTATACCAATCACTCTTTGTGTAAGCAATTCTGAAGCAAGGCAGACTCCTTGAGGTAGCTTTACCGCAAGTTCAAAGTAAAAAATGCTGCCCTGATTCAATGTGCTTTGAACCCGAATCTGACTACCCATGAGTTGGGCAAATCTTTGGCTGATAGCTAGACCTAGACCAGTACCTTGATTCAATTTATTCCCCGCTTCAGCTTGCACGAACGCCTTAAATAAGCTCTCAACTTCTGCTGGAGCAATTCCCACTCCAGTATCCTCAATTTCAAAACATAGGCGACAGGACGTTTGGTCGATATGTTCTGATATTACTCGTAAGGTGACGCTTCCTTGATTAGTAAACTTAATTGCATTCCCGAGCAGATTGACTAAAACTTGATACAGTTTTTTCTCATCGGTATGCACAAATTGGGGAAGATTTGTATCTCGCTCGACAATGAGTTTCAATCCTTTTGATTGGGCTTTAATTTGCAACATTTCTTCAAGAGAAATCAGCAAAAACTTGAGGTCAACGTCAGAAAGAGAGAGTGTCATCTGTCCGCTCTCAATTTTAGATAAATCTAAAATGTCGTTAATCAATTCCAATAAATGTGTGCCACTACGATTGACGATCGCCAAATCTTGTTGGAGTTCGGGAGTCAGAACAGGATCGTAACTCATCAATTGCGTAAATCCCAAAATAGCATTGAGAGGAGTACGGAGTTCGTGGCTCATATTGGACAGGAACATACTTTTGGCTCGGTTTGCTGTCTCTGCGGCTTCTTTAGCTTGCTCAAGTTCTAACTCGGCTTGTTTGCGATCGTTAATGTCAATTAAATATCCCAACATTTCCACTGGTCTACCTGCAGGATCTCGAATTAGTCTGAGTTGACAGAGTATCCAGCGATAAACCCCATCTGAGCGACGAAGACGGTATTCATGGAAATAAAAATCATTGACGAATAGATTTTCTAAGCCATTAACCACTCGTTCTAAATCATCTGGGTGTAAGTTATGCACCCAAAAGTCAGAATCTTCTAAAAAATCAATCCTTTCATAGCCCAATACATCTTTGATATTTTCGCTCATGAACGTTGCGGCATAATTGCCACCCGGTTTACAGCCAAAAATAACGACGGGGCTGTAGTTCAGGAGAAAGTTAAGGCGATTTGTGGTAGCTTGCAAAGCTTGCTCAGCTTGTTTCAGATCTGTCACATCCTCCTGAACGGCAACATATACAGTTCCATATTCAGGATGCTCAAACCTAGATGTATGAACTCTGCACCAAAAAAGTCTTTCATCTTTTTTCTTATTGTAGACTTCATATTGTGCTTCTCCTTTTTGCTCAAGTTGAGTGACAATATCTAGAACGCTTGCGTCTGGTGTTACCTCTTTATCGACATAATTCAAGACACTAACGGGTTGACCTGCGAGTTCGCCATCTGTGTAGCCAAACATAGCGTCAAATTTAGGATTGGTGTAGACGATCGTGAGGTCTGAGGCTTTAATTAAACACACTCCACCTGCCATGTTATGGATAATAAGACTCTGAAGCTCTAGCGCCTTTTGAGCTTCTTTCTTAGCGGTAATTTCTTGGATCTGAGCAATAAAATGCAGTGGATTTCCCTGTTCATCTTGTACGAGCGATCCATTAAGAAGAATCCAAATTATATGTCCTTGTTTATGGAAATAGCGTTTTTCCATTTGGTAAGTTGAAATTGTTCCTGCTAATAGTTGATGTGCATAACTAAGATCCAGGTCTAAATCGTCGGGATGGGTAATGTCTTGGAAAGTTAACGCTAACAACTCTTCTGATGAGTAGCCAAGAATCTGACATAAGGCAGGATTTACTTTAATCCAGTGCCCATCAAGTGAAACGATCGCCTTTCCAATGGACGCATTTTCAAACGCATTGCGAAACTGCTCTTCACTGTTTCGTAAAGCCACCTCAATTTGTTTGCGTTCGTTTTCAGCCCGCTTGCGCTCATTGATCTCCTTCTCTAAGGCTTGAATCGCCACAATAAGTTGAGCTGGACTAGGTAAAGCTAAGGCTGATGGAATTAAAAACACTAGCTCAGATGCAGTATATATAGAAATCAGAGCAGTAATAGCTTTAAGTCCTCCATAAATCCAATAAGTAGGAAACCAAAGCGTCCAAATTTCCATGATATGAGTTGTACCACAGGCAATTATGAAGGCGCTAAACAGAAATAATACTTTCGGAAAAGGAGTATCTGGGCGCTGTCGCACAAAGTAGATTAGCATGATGGGGATGGAGTAGTAAGCTAAAGCGATTAAACCATCGGATAAAATATGTAATCCTACTAAGTTTGTTTGCCAGAGATAGCAGTGACCATGAGGAATGAATCCTCCACTCTCAAAAAATTGTGTAATCATACTTAACCTGCATTATTCATGAGTGCTGAAGTGCTTAGCGATTGAGTTCTGCCATGGCCCGCTTCATCGTCGAAGTCTTACCGGGAAAATCACTTTTGAGTAGGGAGATGTCAAATTGCCAACCTAGCAGCACGAGAAATCCGATCGCAATGACGAGTATACTTGCCCTTTCAGAAATGTGCTTGTTCATACAGCAGATTGCGTTGAAAAAATGTTCTCCTAATGTTAGCCGAAACGAAGAAGGGCAACTACGGAGGGATTATCCCTACCTCAACAAGTCAGATTTTGTAGGGGCTGTGGCAGCGTGCCATTCCTCGAACTCTGCGATCGCAGGACTTCTTTCTGCGTAAAGTGAGTTTATAACCTCACAATTCAACTATACTCTTATTCATAGGCTTATAGTCCTAGGGTAAGAAACTATGGAAAGCAGTAGCATTCTCGATCTAACTAACGATAGAGTTAGCGATCCAGCTACCAACTACCGAGGCAATATTTTAATTGTTGACGATCTGCCTGATAACCTGCGTCTTCTGGACCGTACTTTGAGCGCACATGGTTATAAAGTTCGCTGTGCCACAACAGGCGCAATGGCGCTCCGAGCCGCCCAATCGCCATGGACGGAACTAATTTTACTCGACATTAAATTGCCCGATTTGGATGGCTATGAAGTTTGTAAACAATTAAAATCTGACGAGCAAACCGCAAGCATTCCGATAATTTTTTTGAGTGTTCTCAATGAAACTTTCAATAAGGTTCAGGGGCTTGCTGTTGGTGCCGTAGATTATATTGCTAAGCCGTTTCACGCCGAAGAAGTATTAGCTCGTGTCGAAACTCACCTAACCATCCGACGGTTGCAAAAAAGCCTCCAAGAGCAGAATTTACGTCTCTTGAGAGAAATGGAAGAACGTCAACGTCTCGAAGCGTCCCTCTTTGCCGAAAAAGAACTCGCTCAAGTGACCCTCCAATCGATTGGTGATGCAGTTATTACTACCAATGCTCAAGGTAATGTGCGATTTTTCAATCCTATCGCTGAGCAACTGACAGGCTGGAAGGCTCATGAGGCTAAGGGACTCCCCCTGTCTACAGTCTTTGAAATTGTCAATGAAGTAACGCGAAAGCCAGTAGAGAATCCGATCGGCAAGGCTCTGTTGGAGAAGCGAATTGTGGGCTTAGCTAGCCATACTATACTGATTGCGCGCGATGGGACTGAGTATGCCATTGAGAACTCAGCAGCACCGATTCGAGACTGCCAAGGTCAAATTATCGGGGCAGTCATCGTCTTTCATGATGTTACCGAATCGCGCAATCTTGCTCGTCAACTCTCTTGGGAAGCCAGTCACGATGCTCTGACGGGTTTAATCAACCGTCGAGGATTTGAGCAGCGACTAATGGAGGCGATCGCCTCTGTTCAAGATAGCAATCAGCAGCACGCTCTCTGTTATTTAGATTTAGATAAGTTCAAAGTCGTTAACGATACCGCTGGTCATATTGCTGGCGATGAGCTACTGCGCCAAATCACTACACTTTTACAAAAGGGAGTCCGCGCTAATGACACACTGGCTCGCTTGGGAGGTGATGAATTTGGTCTTTTGCTTACTAAATGTCCCCTCTCTAAAGCCGCTCTAATTGCGGAAAACCTCAAAGACCTAGTGCATCAGTTTCGGTTTATTTGGGATAGCAAAACCTTTATCATCGGGGTCAGTATTGGAGTTGTTGCCATTAACCAAGACAGCCCTGATTTGATGGAGGTTATGGGGGCGGCTGATGCAGCTTGTTATGCTGCCAAAGGCAAAGGTCGCAACTGTGTTCATGTTTATCGTCGAGACGATGACGAACTAATATAATTAGGGTTTGCTGAATAATTGATCGCAGACCACTAGCAGGAGCGATCGATATATTCAAGGTGAGTTAAATATAA
>NZ_JAUBOY010000081.1:0-15990 GCF_036700465.1 Microcoleus sp. T3_A4
CTGTGCAGCCGCCACCTTGCAGCAAAAATATTTTTAAAAACTTGATGCTGTTGCTGGCACGGCTGGCACGATCGCAACAGTCGGAACAGTCGGAGCGGTTCGATCGCACGGCACAACAAAACCCGTTACAGGGTAGCGGGTAGCGGGTTCTATGCGGGGTATCGCGGGTGCTTTTAATCTCTCAAAAATTCTTACTCACTCTCATTACTCCAAACTTCATCTAAAGTGTGTACATTCTCTCGACTAATTACAAATGAAGTCGGTTCGTTTAAACTGTTTAACAACGTGTTTTTTAACATTGTATCCTCATTCTTTTTAAGCATGATAACCGTGGCTAACACTTCTTTAATATCATCGTTTAAAACCTTATCAACAGTTCTGTCAAGATGTAACCCCGCGTTAAAATCCTTACAACCTTCTAATATTTTACCCTGTATCAATTGCCGTACAGACTTTATAGAACCCTTGTATTTATTCATCAACGCCAACAATTCAAACCCGACACCTGTTGAGTGCGACTTGCTAAACTCATAATAATTTTCCCCTTCTATTTTCTCAGGATGGTTAAACTCATCCCAAAACTTTTTAGATGAGAATAGCTTGCTAAGCTCTGCTAACTTACTTTCATTAGTCTCAAAATTTCTTAATTGTGATTCATTCAAGAATAGAAATTGTGAACGACTAATCAATTTCATCATCTTGAATACCTTTAAAGAATGCCCCATAGGGTGTGGAATTCGCTCGACTTCTTTTAAGTATTGAATCGCTTTCTGTGTACCGTCCCCAAACTTTAAAATGCTATTCTCAGAATAGATTATAGGTAGCTTGTACCCATCTATTAATGATTCTGAATACCATCTAATTAAGTCATCGTTAGCGTGATAAGAGCGGGCTTTTAAATAATCAATTTGATGAATGAAATCATACTCAGTTTCATTCAACATTATGCTGCACTCACCCATACCTTTGATGTAATTACCAGAGTTTGAATTGATGTAAATTGTGAATAAATCTGTTTCAATTTTCTCACCTTCTCTAGTTTCAAAATATTCTGTTTTCAATTCATAATTAAATTTTTGAATCAGATGATGGTTAATATCAACCTGATAAAATTTAGCCATATGTTTCTTAAATTCATTATTAATCCATTCTTGTCTATTCTCAGGAAGTGTTAACCCTGATTTGACATTGATATCGTACTTAAAAAGATACTCAGGATTGTGTTTTAAAATATCTTTAAAATTTTGATTAAGCGGTATAGTATCCCACGAGAAACCTGTACCGTCTGTGATGGGTGCAAAACCGTTCAAACTATTAGCCATCAACCATGCACCTACGCGCGCCTGTGCTGTAATTTGATTAGAAGCCATTAAATTATTAGTCGAGAGATAGAGACAAGCTAGCACCCCATAACCGCTATTTTGAAACAGTTTTAAGACTTCCTGAACAGGATTTTTTTCTTTTTTGTACCTATTTCTATTATCTTTTAATTCAGTCCAGATAGCACCAATATCAAAGCGTAAAGCTACATTATTTTTATAGTTTTGGGATGTATGGGAATTGATTTCTTTATCAAAATCAAACTTTTGTAAAATCGGTTCATCGGGTAGAGTAGCGCGTTTTCCTTCTAATTCATCAAGGGTATCTACAATTAATTCTGGTGCAAAGTAAACTAAAGCGAGAACATCTAAATCTAGATATTCTTGCACCCATTCATCAGGTAATAATTCGATAGCTTCTAAGATATCAAAATTGACTAACCCGAATTTTACCTCTTTCAATAAGAGTGTAGAAACAGCTAATTTTTTACCTACCTTATCATTATTAAACCCGCCCAACACTTTCTTATTATCATTAATTCCGTATCTTGACGGGTTACTCGCTACCATTACCGATGATTGAATATCAGTATTAAATGGGATGATTTCAGGGTTCTTTAATTTTTTAGGTACAAACCTTAAATCAGATAAAATCAGAGTATTAAATGCTTGCTCAAACTTACCCGACACCCTAACAAACCATCCATCATTAGGGATATTTTTCTGTTTAATAAACGCTGCTACATCTCTTAACTTTGGTTTATTTTTGTACTTAAAAGTTACTACTTTTGGCTCTCCCAAGTAAATCTTTAAATTTGACATAGCAGTTGCGTAACAAGATTGTAAATCTAAGTCGCTAAAATTACCCTCTAAATATGGATACTCCGACATTCTGCTAAATAACAACCCCCCTACAGTTAGAAACGGTTGGTAGCCAAAATCATTTAATTCAATTTCCTGCAAACTATCAATTTTAGTTAACTTCATCTGATTTTTAATGATAGATTCATTCAGTTTATATTCCTTAGAATCAGATGATTGGTTAAAGTTTTTACTGATTAAGTTGACTATAAATTTTGATACATTAGCACCCGTTGTATCGGATATCTCTACATCATCTAAATCAAAATTACTTCTTAATAGTTGCAATAATTCTCGCTGTTTTTCATCTAAAGCGTGAGTAGTAAATATATCTACAGTCAGGTAGACTATAAATAGTTTTAACAACTTCTCTCTGAGTAAACTCATATTTTCCATAATTTCATCTTTTTTTATTCCTAATTTTATAGCAATATTATCTCTTTTTATGTCAATTTTTCTTGACTTCACTCCAAAAATTTTAGCCTGATTGTCTAACCCCTTCAGCCTAGGGGGAAAGCGATACATATACTCTCTTAGGGATAGCTTAACTTCTATTAATCTATTCTCTATATCAAGGTACATACATTTATTATCATTACCTCCCATTAACTTTAATACTCTGTACTGACTGATTCTAGCGGTTTTTAGCAACCATTCTTGATGGTTTTGCCCCCATATTTTAAATAAATCCGCAGGCTGAAAAAAGAAACCTAACTCGACTAAAAGAGACTCAGGCTTGATGATTAATGATGATGTTTTATCTTTGCTGTTACGCTTGTAAATTAGATTATCTTCAGTTAGATTGTAGCAGTCAAAAAATTCTGTTAAACAACCTTCTTTTAATGCGCTGTCATATGCTTTTTTAGGGTTTTTTTCCCCGTCAAAAATAGAAGATTCTAACTCACCTAAATCAGCTAATAAATCATCTAAATAATTAGGAATACTTGATTTAATTCCTACAACATCTAGCGTATTTATAATAGGGTGAAAATCACTGTTTATCTCATCATAAAGCCAAACAAAACCGATATTCTTTGCTAACTGGGGTGAGTAGATACCTATACCATCTACAATCATTTTTTCTTTTTGGGTGAATTCTGTATCAGGAATTAATATGAGTTTGGGAAGCGCTAGCAGAGTATCAACATCAATTTGTGGAGCTATTAGGTTGGATTTTTTACCGTCGGAGATGTAAGGCATAATGTTAGCTTTTAAATATGAATAAAGACAAGTAACGGGGTATTAAAACCCCGTTGTAGATTTGACTATTTGACAGGCTTGACAGGCTCGATAGACTCGATAACCTCTACAGGCTTGATTGATTTAATATCAATCACCGATAACCCTTTACGCTTGATTGATTTGTTCATTTTGAACTGGATTTTTTGACCGCGTAAGGCTTCTAAATCAATCTCTGAATCATCAATTTTTGCCTTATCTAACTCGGATAGCTTTTTAGCATCCAGTAACCCCATATTGAGCAAGAACCGGGTTAGGCGGTTGTAATCGGTTGTATCATCCCCTTCATTCTCAAATTTCTCAGAATTGATATTTTGCCCTGTCCAAAATCGGAGTAAGGTTTGTTTTTTGGTTCCATCAACCGCAATCAAAAACTCGAACTGTGAAGCGTATGTAACCTCTTTCTTACCCTCTTTCTCGCTATGCTCATCAATCTCATTGATATCGATGATTTCACCCGTTGTGTACCCTTTATCATCTGCTACAATTTTGTTAGCAATTTTGGCTTTTAAAGGCATGGTTTTGACTCCGTTAATTGTTTTGGATTGTTTGGATTTTTATGGGTTAAAAGAGGGTAGAGAGAATCAGTTTTTTGCTTTTTGGATTTATTGCCTAGAAAGATATTTCTAGCCCGCGCTGTTTTCCCGATGTACTCAAGAGCGGTTTTTATATCCTCAACAGCAATTTTTTCAAGCTCAAAATCTCTCATGGCGTGTATCCCTCTTTTGTGCCATAATAGAAGTATTACACAAAATAAACTTTTAGTGTAATTTGTAATAAAACTTAACAATTAAGGTGATGAGTAATTATGCTTACACAACAATTTTTTACTCGTGTGCAGCTAGCAAAAATTTTAAATTTTAAAAGTAACGGTATGTTGCAAAATTTAGAAAAGAAAGGTTTTATTACTCCACAAATAAAACCTTCTAAATATACATTTAATCAAATTTTATTTATGATGATTTGTAAAGAAATAACAGAGGTTACTAATTTGAGTTGGAAATATTTTATAGATGTTGATTTTAATAGATTATTACAAGTTAATTTAGTTGATTACAATGTATTATTAATATCCGGTTTCAAAAATACGAATTACGTGGATTTACAGTTAAAGAATGATGATAAGTTAGTTAAAGAAGTGAATGATTTCTTAGATAGTGATATATATAAAATGATATTAAAATTAAAAAGAATAGACAATACTGATTATGAAAAAATACCATCTTGTAATATATATAATGATGATAATTGTTTTTTATTAACATTTTCTATTGATAGAATTTATCGAAAGTTACACCGTAAATGTATCGAGTTAAAGATTGATTTAAGCGAAAAATACTCGTTTGAATCAATATCTGACAATACAGCTAGCAGTATCATTTTTAAGTCCAACAACACTGCTAAGAAAGTTGAATTGACTACTATTTATTAAAGAGTAATCAATCTTTTACGATTTCAATAATTTTATTAGCATCATCACAATTAAAAAATTTAATCAAAATATCGAGATGGTGTAATTTAACACCATCTAACTTGTTAGTTTCTAATTTACGATAATTCGATTCGGTCATACCTAATAAATCCCCCATAAATCTCTGTGAAGGCTTATCAGGGTGCGCTATTCGTAAGTCTCTTATTTTTAGTTTCACGGTCATATTTTTTTAGTTCTTTTACACATTAACAATTTAACGACCTACATTAAGATGCGCGGTCATACAAATAGCTTATGGTTAATTTGCGCGCAAGTTATGCCTTTACTATACCCTGAGAGTGTTTCAGCTTACAGGTACATATAAGTGATTTGTATAACCGCATATTAAATAACCGTCTATTAAATGCTAGGTTGTTTGGTGGCAACCTAATAAATATGTGACATGATTCGCCCCACAAAACCTAAAGCTGAGAAAACAAGCATTGGCACTAAAGCCGCCAAACTCGCACAGGATACTGCCGCCGCGCTCAACCAGGGTGCAAACACGATCGCCCAAACACGCTCGAACATCTCAGCAGTAACCGACAACATAGCAGCCGTGACAAGTGGTGTTAGCTCTGTGGCCTCTGCAATCACCACAGGCCGCGCACAGACGGCGGGTGCTGCTGTGGATGTGAAACAGTCGATCGCTGGCAATTATGGCTCAAAGTCTCAGCGTTCTGAAATCGTGCCAGCAACCGATTATTTTGGCGGTTTGACCGTGCCAGAGCTTGACTACAACGGCATGATTCCAACTGACTTTTTAAATCCTAATATCGCTAACACAGCGACAGAGGAACAGTTAACAGCAGGGCTTGAAAATTACGCCGGAGCTACCCGCGCACAGAAGCTCTACCAGGCAGGATTCAACTACATAGCAGAGGTAGGCAAAACCAAGCAAGCGATGCACAAAGCGCAAGCATCGGTGATTAAAGGTGCAACAGAAGGCATCAAAGTACAGCAGGAAATAGTCAGGTTTGACCGCCAAAATATCGAGCTAGAAACCGACGGTGTGAAGCTTGAACAATCAGCCGAAAAACTCAATCAGGAAGGTATCAAACTGTTAGGAGTGCAAAAAGAAACCACACAAATCACCCGCAAGATTGAAGCGATAGAACTTAAGCGCGATGCTGAAATTAAAGGAATTGAAGTGCAAACACAGATGATTATTCAAAAGTATCTGGTAGAAACGATGAGCTAACAGACAGACGGTGCATTTACCACTAATTAACCCTCACCTCACATAATCAGATGTCAAGCGCAAAAGTCAAACGTATTAGTCTCAAATATCAAATCATCACGGTAGTTTTAGCGGTCGGTTCTGCAATAGTTTTGTTTGTACCGCACAAACTGTTTAAGCCTTACAAATCGGCTGCTAGCTACCTGATGAGTGCATCCGTCATCAGCTTTTTAACTACCCGTCACTCGATGCGAGATGTACTTGATGAAGTCGAAAAACTTGAATCAGAACACTCTGACAACACCCAAAAACTCGAAAAACAGATTGTTACTCTCACTGATGACAAAGCAGATTTAAACAATCAAATCGGTGTATTGATGGGTGAGATTGAAGCCTTAAAACTTGATGCCAGCGAACAGTTAGCAGAACTGCAAACCTGTCAGAAATCACTCAGAGAGGTGTTTGAGTTTAATAAAGAAACCGCACACAGATTAGTAGAGGAATGTTACCAAGTAGGGATGAAAAAGTGTGTTTGCCACATCGAATCGCTGTACAGAAATTATGCAGAATGTCGCACACAATTGGATGAAATCAAGCTAGAAATTGAAGCCAAAAAAGAAAGATTCACCGACAAACTCACAGCATACAATTCAATCACAAGCTTTGATGAACTGATTGATGTCGGTCTAGAACTCCAAGAATTAATTATCACTCAAACCATTGAGTTGAGATGTAAAGCACAATCGGTGGTGATTAATCACCTATTACAAATCACTACCGACGCTGTACCTTATCCCGATTTTGAAAGCTATATCGAATCTTTCAAGTATGCGGCGGGTGAACGTATCGAACAGACTGAGGAAAAAAGAAAGACTGATTTACAAGCAATTGCTCAAGAATTTACCGTTTTAGTTGAGAATCACAAAACCCGGTACATTACCGATATTGATGATGCAATCAGCACCGCTAAACTCGCAGTGCAGCAATTAGAAATCTCGCGCTATGAACTGCAAGAGGCACTGGCAAAAATTGAAGAAACTAAAAAACCTCTACAGTTTTCCGGCGCTTCTAGTTTTGCAACAATGGCTAATTCTGTGTCGATGTACTACTACAACCGCTACCAGTTTTTGTTAGACGCGCTCGACTGGCAAGAAACAGAAACAGGTTTAAAAGTTATCTATTCAATCCGTCGCAATCCCGGTCTAGTCGAGTCTGAAATCAGTGCAGACAATAGCTTAGAGCAAACAGCAGCATTCTGTAATGCGCTACACGGCACAGAACCTAAATGGGAATTTAACCGCCAATTCAGTCAGCTTACCTTAGCAGTTACACACCGCCGTACAGTCAAGCTAAAAAATGAATTACCACGCGGTGTCAGGACTGCTGACAAGTTCTTATCAACTGTTAAGAATTGGAGACGGGTGAGAATCACAGGTGGTAGTGAGTCAGGTAAATCACCGACTGCTGAGAATCTAGTCTGTGCGGTTCTCTCTCAAACTAAAGGCAACTGTGATTTTTATGATCCGATGTTCGATAGCGTGAAAAACTATCGCAGCATACCCGCCGTAGGACGCTCTCACAGCGACTCTGTGAAGGGTTTAAAAGCCTATCAAGCCAAAATGCAATCAATCCCTAGCGATGCGCTTTATCTAGCCTGGTTTGATGAAATCGACACCACCTTAGATGAGAACCCTAAATCATCAAGCGATTTAAAAGCAGTCCTCAAACAGTCAAGCCACAAAAACAGTGGGTTAGTTATCACAGGTCAAAATGCTAACGTCCGCAATCTTAAAGGTGGATTTGACCGCAGTGATATGAATAACTTTGTTTGTGTTCATATCGGTGACAACTACCGGGACGCGCTCGCAAATTCTCATCTATCTGAAAGCGAGCGAGCGAACTTGATGAAGACGGGCGATGCACTGACAGAATACTGTGCAGCTAAAAACGATGAAGACGGGTTAGACCTCACAGACCCCGCCGCTTATCGGTTCGCGCTGTGCCTAGAGCCGAATAAGAAAGGATTTTTCATGATACTGCCTGAGTTTGGCGCGTACCAGTGGGAAGCGATCGAATCGACCGACACGATCGCACCGACCGACGCGATCGACACCGACACCGCCCCGACTGTGCCAGTTGCCAAAAACCCAAATTGTCCTGACTGTGGCACGGATAGCAGAAAGAACGGTTTTTTAAAAACAGCCACAGAAAAAACACAGCGGTACAAGTGCAAAAACTCTGACTGTGGGCGTGAGTTTTGCTGAGTGTATACACTCTGAAAACTGTTAGGGGTTTTAAATTAATAAGAAATAATCATCGATTTCTATTAATTAACATTCCTACAAACTCACAAACTTTTAACTCCGGCACACATTCCTGCTACCCGGATTCACCCGGAACATAACCGGAACACATCAGTAAAAATCCTTAGCCAGAAAGGGTTTTATAACTCCGGTTTTTACTCCGGTTTTCCCCATAGTATCCCTAGCCGGAATTGCCGGAATTGCCGGAGTAACCCGCACTGAACTAATAGATACCCCGTCACACACCGCGATAAATTCAAATCGAAAGATAGAAGTCAAAACGATTAAAACTCTATCTAAGCCCAACACCTCAAAATTACAGACTGTATACACTCAGGAGAATTTTATGAAAGCTCAAACCATCGAAAACACCACAAACGGCAAGACCGCACCCACTGCAACCGCGAACGCACCCGACACCATAGCACCCGCCACAGCCGCCAAAAAACCTAAAACCGTCGCAGTGCCAGAATTAATTCTAGATGGTGGTAGCAGTCGCACTAAATACTATCTGGAAAAAGTCACAGGTAGCTATCAGTCTGTGTGCCGTCAATTCACCAAAACGACAGAATTACCCACAGGCTACCTCGGAGTGTTTAAAATTGGCGATAACGGTTATGCTGTGGGTGATTCAGCACTGTCACTATCTGGCGGTAGTGTAGAGGAAGGCTATGCCAATGACAACAAAATCAAGCTTTTAAATGTGTGGATTGTGGGCGCTTTGTGTACTCACCCATCGTTTTTGTTTAAGCGCATCAAGAAATCTAAAGGCAGTGCAGTCATTAAGATTGATTTAAAAATCGCTTTGTTGTCGCTATCAAGCCACCGCAAAAAAGAGATAGAGAAAGCTTTCTCAAATCTAAAATTCGAGTTTGATGAACGGTTTTTCGAGATTAACATTGTTTCCTACAACCTATACCCTGAAGGGTACGGGGCGGCGTGTGCAGCTAAAAAGCTGATTAAAGAAAGCGGTGGCAAGGATGTTAAATTTCACGTTTTAGATTTAGGCGGCGGTACACTCACACACACCCCATATAGCAATCAAAACGGTGTACCACGCGCTAGCAATCAGAACAGTGTATCAGGTGCGGGTGTTGTTTCCATTACTGAATTTTTCGCAAAGGAAGCTAGCAAAGGTGATACAGGCGGCAACATCTACCACTTCAGCCGTATCAAAGACGCGCTCGAATCTAGCGCTGTGAGTGAGGCCGGTGAGTACAGTGCAGAGATTGTTTTAGGCGATAGCACCCGTGATTTAGGCGACAGACTTAAAAGCGGCCTCGAATCTTGGAGCCGTGAAATCATCGGAGTTCGAGAACTGCTGCGAGATGTCAAACAAATTTTACGCAAGGGTGAACGGGTCTATTTAACTGGCGGCGGGTTCAAAATTGCAGCCGTGCAAGCGTTCATTACTAGCTATCTAGGCAGTGAGTTAGTGACAACCTTGCCTAACCCCGACACCGTAAATATCACCGGGCTTGACTGACTAAAGCCGCCCCGCTCTAGCAGGCAGTTCATAGTCACAGAGTCGATCGCCCCGCTAGTTTCTGAGCTAGCAAGTCAGCAAGGTTTGACCGACTGGGAAATGATGAATCGCTTGCTAGAAGACGGTCTAGCGCGTCACTCTAACGCGCTGCTGTGTAGGGGAGGGATTGAGTAGGGAGCGAGCGAGCGGTACGCTACAGCACCGCTCGCACCCGCCCCGCCACCGATAAGCAAAACCGCACAAACATGATAACACCCATAATAATCATGTATGATATCACCCTTGACAATCAGGGGTGATTCGTTTTATATTAGGGATGTTGGATGGCAACGACACCGCCACACCAACACCGCCACATCCCCCACCACTACACCACAGGAAACATCATGCAATTACTCACAGCTAAATTCAATCAAATCGCTACAGAAATCGACAACACAACCGCTCAAATCACCGCGCTACAAGGAAAACTCAGTGAACTGCAAGAGCATCAACAGCAGTTGTTATCTGTCGAGCAAGCGTGTCAGTCAGCACTCAGCCAAGTCGATACCGCTTTGATGATGTTGCACCATGTAGACCCCAGTGAAATCAAGACCTTTAAGGATGCCTTGACGGTCAAATTCACCACCGACGCGATCGCACAAATCGAGCCAACCGCACCCGCAGAAACCGACACCGCACCCACAGAACCGATCGAACCGACACCGCCAGATACTAACCCGGTGATTGATATTGAAGTCACACCCGCCACCGACACACCCGCCACCGAAACCGACACCGCCACCGACACCGATACAACGGTCAACACAGACATCGAAAAATCACTCGACAGCCTATCGCTTAAGAGTTTTCGCAAGCTTGCACGGTCTAAAAATTTAGACTCGCGGCTGAACCGTCAAACACTCACAGCGAGGTTAAAAGCAATCACCACAAAGGATGAGGTGCTAGCCGTTAGCTAGTGATAAGGAAAATAGGGGTTACACGCTAACCCCTATTATAAAGTCTGATATATCAGACCTTGTAATTAGGGATGATATCAGTTATTGTATAAGAGTCAAGCAAAACAGGAGACGGAAACAATGGCTAGCAAACAAAACAAGGCTGATGCACAAGCTTTCTACAATCGGGTTATCACACTTCAAAGCAAAACAGAAGTTCATCAAGCGGTTAACGAATTGTTAGACGGTTTCAAAGAAAGAGAAATCGCAGGAGAACTTAAAGTAGGTACTATTTCAGGCAATCTAACAGATTACAAACAACATTTTAAAAAGAAAGAGCATGAAAATCCTGAGTTAAACGAACCTGTTATGATTGATGGAAAAAGTTGTTTACAACACATTGCCTACAATCTAATTGATTTAGACAAAGAACAAAAGGCAAAATTAAAAGCCGAACGTGCTAAAAGTTCACAGAAAAAACAAGGTTTTGAGGATGACGGTGAACTCAAAGACACTACCAACATCCCCAAAACTGACATTCTTGACATCATCAAACAATCCCTAGAATGTCTAACATCTGAAAATCCTGCTACCATTGCCTGCGGTGTTATTAACCTTACAGGGTTAAGAGCTGCTGAACAGGGGATGCCACGCCACGAACACAAAGAAGCGGGTATTATCGAGCATAAAATGATTGTACTTGATGAGTATGTGATAGGTTTCTGCGGGGTAGTTAAAAAACGCGGTGCTGATGATGCTCTAGCTTTCTATGCACGTCCTACACTTGCACCCGCACAATTAATTGTAGATGCACAAGAAAAATATCTACAATTTACAAAAGTACAAGATATTTCAACCGACACCCAAAAGTACAAAGAAACCTTTTATCAAAACGTGAACAATGAATATAAAAAACGTTTTGGTAAAACCTTATCAACTCTTAAAGCCTTCGATAGTGAGGGTAACTTGATAGAAAAAGAGGTTGACGGTACACCGCACAAGGGACGTTCATTCTATGCCTGTGCATTAAGAGCCGTTTTAAAGCTTAATGGTTTTGGTAATGCAGCGTGTATTAAAGTGATTCAAAAGTCACTAGCGCATGATAATGAAGGAGAAACAATGAAATATTTAGGAAGTTTTGATGAGTCACTATTCATCAATCCTCCTAATTACATCGAAGTATCAACAAACCTTAATGATTTTGGAAAAATGATTAACACTCCTGTAATTCCAGTTAAAGAAGCGGTAAAAAGTTTCAATCTAGAAAACTTTCAAGATGGTTTAGAAGCTGAGGAAAGTATGCAACTTGTAAAGTTTTTACGCTCTGGAATGAGTCAAACACAAGCGATTTTAGAACTGTTTAAAATGGTTCGTAACCAAAAACCCGCGACTAAAACTGCTGAAAAAACCGATACACCAGAGGTTAAAGAAAAACCCCGTAGTGTGAGTGTAAAAGAGATTGTAGAGGGAATCATGCACTACAATCGACAAGCTACGGACGGCGACATTAAAAAGATTGTAGTACCTTCTAACGGTATCATTAACGAGATTGCCAAGTTACGCCACCACGGTAAAACAATAGCACCGCTAACGATAAAAAATCACTTCCTAAAATTTAATGATGTGTTAGATGAAGAATTGAAGGATTTAGGGATTGTAGAAGGAATGGGAGGTAGTCACAATAACATTCACAGAGGTAAACTTGGTGAACTAGCAGCTAAAATAATGGAGTACATTGAACCCGGTTAACATTGTGGATTCACTAGGATGCGGCTGTAAGGTATGTAAGCAAGGTTTAGGCGACTCGGTGAACGAGATGATTAAAAATCAAATCGAGCCGATCGCCGTCTTGCGATTTCTAGATTCTAAAGGCTGTAAGGTTAGCGACAAGCTACTTAGAAAGCACCTTACAGCCTTCTCTATTCACTACCCTGAGAAAGAGCGAGATTTTGATAAGATAGTGCTAGAGCCTGTCCCAAACAATTTGACAAATATCAATTTTGACGAATACAAGATAGATTTGAGTAACCCTGAGATAACATTAGAACTGCTACAGCGAATCACCCTTAAAGTATTTCTCAATCAATCTAGAATCACGCTACAGGCACAGCAGAAGGTGATTGATGGGATAGCACCCGATATGCCTAAAGAAACACTCAGGAATCACGCGCTAGCACTCGATATGCTCGATAAATGCACCGGGTTATCTCAAATAGTTAATCAGCAGCAAGCAATCAAAACAGTTGAAGCAATGGGTTTAGAAATCACACCGGGTTTACAAAATGTTCAGAATTAAGCCCACACAATCACAGGTTAGGAAGTATTACAACCACACAGACAATCTGAAAACCTTGCCTAAAGAATGGGTTAATTTTGCACGTTTAACCACTATTAGAAGCGGCGGTGAGATGGTGCAATTCAACCCATATCTATATCAAATGATAATCTCCGATTTGATGGATAAATACAACAACATCGTTTGTGTTAAATCCAGACAGTTAGGATTGACACAAATCGCTGTATCTAAATTCTTGCACCGCGCCGCGTTAAACCCCGCATATAGTGCGATCGCCTTCTTACGCAACAGTAACGACGCTAGCGCTGTTAGCCGCCGCACAAAGCAGTTACTCTCAGGTTTGAGCGATTACATCGTACCAGATAGCGATAATGTGGGGTATTTGAAGCTGAAGAACTTAGGGGAAATATACTTTAAAAACAGTTCGAGAGAGGGTTCTCGGAGTTACGATTCAGTGATTGATTTTTTGTTTGATGAGGCTGCATTTAGCGAGAACATAGACCAGATTTATGCAGCGTCAAGCCCTAGCAGTGCGATGTCGGGGGATAAGATTACAAAGCTGATTGTAAGCACCCCTAGCGCAAAATCGGGATGGTATTGGAATAAATTAAATGAGAATAACAACGGGTTAGATATTGAGGAAATATGCAACCGTGTAGCAAGCGGTGACTTGTATAATGAGATACCCGGTTTGTATTGGTTTGAAGATTCACAGGGTACGCTTAAATTGATTGTTCATTGGAGTGTACACCCGGTTTATCAGAATATACCTAACTATCTCGACTATCGATTAAAACAAGATGGAACCGACACAGAAACCGTATTAAGGGAGTACGATTTGAAGTTTGTTGATAGCGCGGTGTCAGTGTTTGCCATCGACTTAATTAGAGAAAACAGCACGGGTAATTATGAAGCAAATAGAGATGATAATGCAGATTATTATTGTGGCTTGGATACCTCTACAATGGGAAGCGATTACACCGTTTTTAGCGTTATCAAACACAATCTAAAAACTGATACATACTCACTGGTACATCTTTACCGAAAGAGGCAAGAAACCAGCGCGTCGCATATATATCAAATCTCAAAACTAATAGACCTCTATAAACCTGAGTGTGTGGGGATTGAAACTACTGGTGGGGTAGGTAACATCTACTTAGAGGAATTATCGAAAAATAATTACAGCACAGAATTTGTAAATATTAAAACGACACGCGACACTAAAACGACAATGGTAGGTGCTTTAATACTTAGCTTAGAGAAGCGAAAATTAAGCTATCCCGATAACTCAGTATTGGTAGATGAGATGTTAAGCTATCGCCGTATTGGAGCTAAATTTGAGGCTGCTAGCGGTAAGCATGATGATACTATTATGTCCGTGAGTTTTGCACTCACAGTATCGCCGTTTTTAAGAGAAAAGATATCACTTCTAGCTGCTGCTTTCGGGTGAACATCAGGAAAACAATATATCCTGAGATAGAGTCTGAAACCATTGCAAAATCGTTATAAATGTTAGAATTAAAATAACATTTACAACGTTAAACTTATGAGAAATTTGAATCATAATAAATTTACACAAGCGGCTGAAGGTCTGTGGACTTTGGCAGTAGTTCATTCAGATATAAAAGGTATTAATGTCATATATTCTTATATCAATCCCAGTAATTTTAAAGGATGGGTTTTAAGGCATAAGAAAGGCGATGCTACAGCTAAAAAAGAAGCGATTAAAGCGCTTAGCGCGGCAATAGAAGAGAATCAGAAGGCAG
Source organism: Microcoleus sp. T3_A4 (assembly GCF_036700465.1). Classification (NCBI taxonomy): domain Bacteria; kingdom Bacillati; phylum Cyanobacteriota; class Cyanophyceae; order Oscillatoriales; family Microcoleaceae; genus Microcoleus; species Microcoleus sp. T3_A4. The sequence goes on from NZ_JAUBOY010000081.1 coordinate 14,860, forward strand.
TATCACGATCGGAAATCAATCACTAATTTTCAGGGTAACAATAAAATACTGTTTACAGACTTTTTATTAATAGTTTAGGCGGCGTTTATAAACCACCTTGACAGTATTTTAAATCCTGTATATAGTGAGTTTAAAGCCATCAAAAAAGGATTGATTATGATTGTGCAAACACAGCAACCTAATAATTTCACTGAAGATGATGCCGATAGACTCTGGGAATATCTAGATGAAAGTCAAAAAAAATTAGCAGAAAAAGATGAATTCCTCTTGAGCTTGCCAAAAAGGAAAGAGATAATAGCAATCGGTATCTTGATTATTGAAGCCCTAAAAGAAGCCGATCGTACCCATCTCATCTCATCTTTGTATTTTGATATTAGTGATTCTAAATACCCTCATCAGGGTGTTTTTCGCATACCCCATTACCATCTAATTACAGAGCATTGGAAAGAATGCTCACAATGCCAATCCCTAACTCAGGATCTAACTGAATTAATAGAATGGATGATTGATTAAAATCGCCCCAACACCCGCATAGAACCCGCCAGACTTGAAATCCGACGGGTTTCTTATTGGTGGAAAACAGCACTTATTGACACATAAATCCTGTTCCAATTTGTTCCAGTTTTGTTTTTACCGTCTGGAATTGGAACAGAACTCATCAGGAAAAAACCTATACGCTGTATGGGTTCATTTTTTTTATTGGCGCAAAATTCACTAACTTAGGGGTTAGGCATCTTTCAAATTTTGCGCCAATAAAAACTTTTTTGAGTATAAATACTTACGATACTTATTGAGAACACACCCCCACTATTGATAACACTCCTAACCCCGCGCCAAAACAGCCCACACCGCACCGCACCCGCCAAAACGAAGTATCTACCACACCCGCCCCGACACCGACCTTAAACGCGCAAATAAGCGGCGCTGTGTGGATGCGGGGCGGGTGCGGGTGCTAGCTATCAATGTGTAGTATCAATGTGTGGCATCAATGTGTCGCATCAAATTGATGCTTAGTAAGGTCGGGGCGGTTTATCCGATCGCCAAACCCGCACCCGCCGCTAGACCGTGCCAGCCGCCGCCGCACCTACCAAGTTTTTAAAAAATTTTTGATGCAAAACGGCTGCTGCACAA
>NZ_JAUBOY010000014.1:0-131399 GCF_036700465.1 Microcoleus sp. T3_A4
TGTGACCCGCTACAAATTAGGCTATAAGCAATCGGCGATCGAAGATTTAACTACAGCCATCGAACTCAATCCTTACCGAGCCAAGTATTACAGCAATCGGGGGTTTATGCTGACTCGTTTAAAAGATTATAGTGCGGCGATCGCCGATTACAACTCGGCACTGCTGCTCAACCCTAATGTAGCTCAATCTTACTTTAACCGAGGTGCTATCCGCCTACAAATGGAAAATTCCCTGGCAGCACTAGCTGATTTTGAGTCAGCAATTCGCCTCGATAGCGCTTTTGCTAAAGCTTACTTTAACCGAGGACTGACTAGATATAAATTGAGAGAGGTTCAGGGAGCATTTGAGGATTTTCAGAAAGCTGCCGAGCTTTTTAAGCAGCAGGGGAGAATGGATTCTTATCAAGAGGCAGTTTCTCAAATTACAAAGCTATGGTGTTAGTTGAATTTGGCAATTGGGAATAGGGAATAGGGAATTGGCTATTGATAATCAGGTAAAGTGCACTGAAGAGCACCCTACCCTTATCTTTATTGCGTGAGCCTTGTTAAAGTTAGCCAACTCTCAAGGCAGCGTCTCCGGGGGGCAAGTTATCGGCAACGTAAGCAGAAGAAAAGTTAATTTCAAAAGCAGCATTTTGAACTGCTGCAGGAGTGGCATTTTGAACCACAGCCAAAGTAGCTCCTCCAAATTGAATGAGTGTGTTGCTGCCTGATTGAGTGAATGAGGTGTTGGATAAAGGGCTGGTCAAGCCAATACGATCGCCATCTCCCGGCCTAAAATCAAGAATTATATCGCTCGTCCCATCCAACTCCAGAATTTCACCCGTAACCCGAACAAAAGTATCTGCACCTGCGCCACCAGTGAGAGTATCGCTGTCAACATCCCCGATTAAAACATCGTTACCATCGCCGCCGATTAAAATATCGTTTCCTCGGCCGCCTCGCAAAAAGTCGTTACCAGCATCACCATTGACATTATCGTCGCCGAGATTTCCGTTGATAATATCGTCGTCAACACCGCCGCTAATGGAGTCGTTACCTTTGCCGCCTCTGAGAAAGTCGTCGCCTTCTTCGCCACTGATGGTATCGTTGCCTTGGCTGCCGTTAATTCCATCACCATACGTGGCTTCACCGAGGATGCGATCGTTTGCGCTACCTCCCACTACACCGCCGGGATTTTGCTCATAGTCTTGGGGAGTGACTTGATAGTTGTTCGGGGTGTTGGCCAATCTGAGGGGTCGCAAAGGCAGATTTGCCAAATTGGTAATGTTAATGGAATCGTTAAGGAAATCAACATCGGTAATGATGCTAGAAATCCGACTGGGGACGATGCCGTCAACGACTTTTGCAGTTGAAATGCGATCGCCCTGCTGCACCGCATTCACCGTTTCAAAACCTTGAATAACGTTGCCAAAAACAGCATAACTACCATCCAAAAATGGCAACTCATCCAAAGCAAAATAAAACTGCGAAGAAGCCGAATCCAAAGCATTGGAACGAGCCATTGCCACAGCCCCGCGATTATGCCGCAACTCCGGCGTCTGGGTTACAACTTGGTTGTAAACAGGTTGCGCGGCCCCTTGCGGCTTAATTTCCAAAGGAATAAAACGCGCCTGATTGGTATCCGGGTCAATAAAACTACCCGTTCCCAATTGACTTGCTGGAATTGTCGTATTTCTGCTGCGCGGATCGCCTCCTTGCACCACAAAAGGATCTGGCTGGCGCACAACTCGGTGAAACATCACCCCGTCGTAAATGCCTCGTTCAACTAAGTCAACAAAATTTCCCGCAGTAATCGGGGCATTAGTACCGTCTACTTCGATCGTAACGGGTTGACCGTTAATTACCTGGACTACTATAGCTTTGCCGGTTAACGGGAGTGCAGCGCTCATGGGTAAATCGCTATTTGAGTGAGTGATCTTTGGGTTTTAGAAGCAATCCGCGAATTGCCCCTACCCATTTAATCAGAAAACTGTAAACTTGTCTTAAGTACAGTTCTACTTCTAAATTTATGATGTCTCGCCGCAATTTTTTTAGCACTTTATTGGCAATTTGTCTAGTTTTTCTAAGTTTCAATTTTGCCACACCTGCATTTGCCCTCGGCGGTAAGCTTCCTCCGGTAAATCAACCAGCGCCGGAGTTTTCTTTGCCGACAAACAGCGGGGACGGACAAGTGTCGCTGTCGGATTATCGCGGTAAGTGGCTGGTAGTCTATTTTTATCCGAAAGACTTTACTTCAGGATGTACGATCGAAGCGCGGAGATTTCAGCAAGACTTGCCGAAATACTTGGCAAAGAATACTCAAATTATCGGTATTAGCGCTGATGATGTCGATTCCCATGCGGAATTTTGCGATTCGGAAGGTTTGAAGTTTCCGCTGTTAGCTGATACGGATGGTAAAGTGAGTAAAGCTTACGGTTCTTGGATGAGTTTTATCTCAGCGCGACACAGTTTTATTATTGATCCTGAAGGTATTTTGCGTGAAACCTTTGTGAAGATTAATCCGGCGATTCATTCTAAAGAAGTGTTGGCTCGTTTGGGGGAATTACAGGCTAACGGGTAATACCATTTTAGATTTGAGATTCTAGATTTTAGATTTGAATAAGGGGGAATGATGGATGAAGCTTGTCTTTGTAGTTAAGACTACCTTCCTCTGAATTTTCAGAGGATTTTAGGCTTCACTGCAACCGTTATCAGGTTGATTTGACCTCACATCTTGCACCATTCTCAATAATCCTTTTTTGGGTGGGATATCCCAGGGCGGTTTCATTCTCTTGTAGGGGCAATCCCTCGTGAAGATCCCCGATATTTGAAACATCGATTTCATCGTCCGTGGGGGGCGGGCACTCTTGGCACCGCCCCTACAAAAGCCTGATTTTCGTGAGAATGAAACAGCCCTGTGGGATCTCCTGCCCAGCCTACAAGAAAATCTACTCTCTGTGGAACGGGCAAGATGCCCGTTCTGGACAATGGTTCAACATCTCAGTTTTACGGGAAATGATGGCTGGTAACGCGACAAGCAATATTAGAGTAAATTTAAAATCTTAAATCGCCTGTCATGCCATATTCAATGAGAATTAAACTTGGTATTGGCTACAACAGATGCGGAAGAAGATTCATTGTCTGATAGATTTCTCTTTCTGCTAGCCATGCGACGTTCCGGGTCAATTCCCTCGAAGGTTGGGGGCAACCAAACTCGGACTACCAACAACACTCCCAAAACCAGCAAAAATGCGCCTGTTGATAATATTTGAACCCAGGGAGTTTCCAGCACTCCCCGCACGATGACTTCTCGCAAAACAGATACTATACAGACTTCCACAGCCACACCTATCGAAACCCGCTGCTCTTGCAAGTAAATAATTAGCAGCCGAAATAATTCCACTAAAACTAATAAAAATAGAATGTCTGCCGTCACTTGCTGGAAATTCAAAGGAGGCAGCAGCGAGAAAAACATTTCTCGCAGTTCTAGCACCATGAAACAAAACAAACCAATACATAGGGAAATGACAATTAAGTCTTGGACTGTTTCCAGAGCGGTGACGATTAATTGCAGATTCAACCATTGAGGGGGGTGACTAGACGAGTTGTTTAAACGCTTTTCCATTGACACATCCTGCAACTTGTTTGACTTTCTTACAGCTTAATTGAACTTAGGTTAATGTTTGACAATTTACAGGTTTAATCTATTTATCAGTCTCATAAAATTTCGAGCGGTTGACAATTTCACACACACTTTTATTTGTCTCCCAGGTAGCTTGACATTTAGTAATACTTTATGCTATTTGAAGTCGGCAAGAAGTAGCTTTGATATCTAAAAAATAGAAGTCTGAATCCTAAAATGCTGCAACTGCTATAAAATAGGAAAATTGTAAAGAATTATTTACCACAGCTTGATACACTCAAGCTAGTGACTCTCGGCTTGAATCATAAAAAAGCCACCAAGTCAACCGAAAAACCCAAAGTAATCCAGAGAGGATTGAACACCATGGCATTTGAACTAGCACCATTACCCTTCGCCGCTGACGCCCTAGAACCAGCTCATATGTCGGCCAACACGTTTTCGTTCCACCACGACAAGCACCACGCTGCTTACGTCACCAATCTGAATAAACTGATTGAAGGGACTGAAATGGCGAGCAAATCCCTTGAAGAAATTGTCAAGGAATCTGCTAAAGACCCATCCAAAGCAGGCATTTTTAACAATGCAGGTCAAGTTTGGAACCACAACTTTTTCTGGAATTCGCTCAAACCGGGCGGCGGTGGCACTCCGACAGGAGCTTTAGCTGACAAAATCAACGCCGACTTCGGCAGCTTCGATAAATTCAAAGAAGAATTCAAGACTGCTGCGACAACTCAGTTCGGTAGTGGCTGGGCTTGGCTGGTTGTGGACAACGGCACTTTGAAAGTCACCAAAACTGCTAACGCTGACACCCCGCTTGCACACGGCCAAACTCCGTTGCTGACTTTGGATGTGTGGGAACACGCTTATTATTTGGATTTCCAAAACCGCCGTCCCGACTACATTACTAATTTCTTAGATAATTTGGCTAACTGGGAGTTTGCAGCAGCAAATTTGGCTGCGGCGGCTTAGTAGCATCTTAGTTTGAGGACTAAAGTCCTCACTACAAAACGATAAAGTTTGTAGTGAGGACTTTAGTCGTGATGAATGAGAATTATTTAACCAAAGTTGCGATTAGCAGACAAAAACAGCTTTCAACATTCCTTCGCCTCGGTCTGGTTGGAGTTCAAATCCTAGTTTTTTACAGAGGCTCTGCATCTTGTAGTTGCTATTGAGAATGTAGCCAACGATCGCCTCTAATTTCTCTTCCTGACCAATTTGCAGCATCCGCCTCAATAATTCTGTTCCCAAACCGCGCTGCTGATAGCTATCGCTAACGATGAGGGCAAATTCGGCTTGGTTTGTGCCGTGGAGTTTGCTCAGACGCGCTACTCCCAAAATCCGGTGTTCTGAGCTTTCCGGGTCTTGACGATCGGCTACTAACAGCATTTCCCGATCGTAGTCAATAAAACAAATCCGGGTCAAACGTTCGTGAGCGATGCGGTGCTTTAACTTTACCATGTGAGCGTAGCGCAAATACACACTCTCTTCGGAAAGTTCTTCGTGGAACAGCACCATCAGCGGCTCATCTTCTGGGCGAATCGGACGGATGGTGATGGGACGATCGCCATTAGTTGACCATGTTTGAACGTATTGCGTAGGATAGGGGCGAATCGCGGGTGAAATGGGGTTTTCCGTTGTTTGCAGAACAACGCGGGCATCAAGAGCGATCGCACCTTCAGGAGAAACCAACAGTGGATTAATATCAATCTCGGCAATTTGAGGTTGCTCTACAATTAGTTGACTGAAACGAACTAATAACTGTTCGAGTTGTACCAAGTCAATTGCCGATCGACCGCGCACTCCTTGCAAAGCTTTATAGATGCGCGTTTGCTCCATCATCCGGCGCGCTAGGGTAGTATTTAAAGGCGGAAGTGCGAGCGATCGATCTTGAAAGACTTCCACTAATTGTCCGCCGGAACCAAACAGCATCACTGGCCCAAATTGTGGGTCGATACTGCTACCTAAAATTAGTTCATAGCCTTCCAAATGCACCATCGGCTGCACGGTTACGCCGAGAAACGCTGCAGGATCGATCGCCCGTACCCGCTGGGCGATCGCCTCAAAGGCACTAATTACAGCCTTAGCATCGCCTAAATTTAGTTGAACGCCCCCCACATCGGTTTTGTGAGTAATCGTCTCAGAATGCAGTTTTAGCACCACTGGATAACCGAGGATCTCGGCAATTTCCACAGCTTCCGTCGCACTCGCTGCAATTTCTGTCGCTACGGTGGGAATGCCGTAAGCTGCCAGCAACTGTTTTGATTCGTACTCGGTTAATAGAGTGCGATTGTTTTGGCGGGCGGCAGTCAAAATCTTCGCAGCAGTCGCACACCCCGAAGTCTCGATTTCGCAATCAGCGGGGAGAGAAGGCGTTTCGTAGATAGCGCGCAGGTTGTATGTGTACCGCCACATATAGTTGAATAATCTGACGGCGGTATCGGGATAGGGAAAAGTCGGAATATTTGCCTGATTGAGAATTTGCGTTCCCGCTGACACTTCCACACCGCCCATCCAGCTTGCTAATAAGGGCTTTCCGAGTTTGCTGTAAGACTTGAGTTTTTCTGCGGTTTGGGTGGGATTTGTCATCGCTTGTGGCGTTAGGATGACCAGCAATCCGTCACTATTGGGATCGGGAGCGACAACTTCTAGAGTTTTGGCGTAAAGATCGCTACTAGCATCGCCCAAAATATCGATCGGGTTGTGATGACTCCACTGAGGGGGCAAAAACTCATCAAGCTGCTGCAGCGTCTCCGGTGACAGATTGGCCAGGGCACCGCCGTCGCTAATTAAGGCATCAGTGGCGATCGCCCCTGGGCCTCCTGCATTGGTGACGATCGATAGGCGGTTGCCCTGCGGTCGCGGTTGCTTGGCCAGAATTTCTGCCATGTCGAACAAATCGGAAATCGTATGTACCCGCAACGCGCCACAGCGACGGAAAGCAGCGTTAAGCACGTCATCGCTGCCGGTCAAAGCTCCCGTATGGGAAGCGGCGGCTTGGGCGGCGGCAGCGGTACGTCCTACCTTGAGAATGATGATCGGTTTGTCGATCGCCACTGGGCGGGCGGCGGACAGAAACGAACGAGCATCACCCATAGATTCCATGTACAAAACGATACTGTGAGTATGGGGATCGTCCCCGAAATACTCGATCAGATCGCCCCAACCGACATCGAGCATAGAGCCGATCGACACAAAAGCGCTAAAACCGACATTTTCCCCCAAACTCCAGTCGAGAATCGAAGTACAGAGGGCGCCGCTTTGACTGATGAAGGCGACATTGCCCGGACGGGCGATCGTACCTGCAAAAGTAGCATTGAGCCCAACCACAGGATTCATCACACCGAGGCAATTTGGGCCGATAATCCGCATTCCGCCCCGACGCGCCTCGGCCATAACTTGCTGTTCTAAAGCCTCCCCAGCCGCACCAATCTCTTTAAACCCAGCAGAAACAATAATTGCTCCTTTCACCCCAGCAGCGATACATTCGCGGATCACTTGTGGCACCCCAGCAGCAGGCGTAGCAATCACCGCCAGATCCACTACTTCCGGGACGCTAGCAATATCAGGATAAGACTTGAGCCCCAACACGCTGTGGCGCTGGGGATTCACCGGAAAAACTGTTCCGCCAAACGGATTCCGAATCAAGTTCCACAGGAGAGTTCGTCCGACGCTTCCTTCTCTCTCTGTTGCGCCGATTACAGCCACGGAGCGAGGCCTAAAAATCCGATCGAGCGGATGACGCTGTTCTTTCCAAATATCGTGAGCCGGATCGCTCGCAGTGCTTTGATTTCTTGAATTTATCTGCATAATACCCTACTTCAATTAATCAGCAATTAATATTGCTCTGCTTTCGATAACAATTAACGCATCCAATCTCAACTCTTTTTCTACTTTTTTTCTACTTTTTCTTCATCTTCTTCGGGTGTTCGCCGTTCCTGAAAAAAAATCTCATTGCGCGTTTCCGACCCGCCCGCCCTTAAACAACATTTCGGTTGTCAAAGTGTTAGTTCGGGAACCCCTTTGGTCAGAGCTTCCTCAACAATTCACGAGGATGTTCTGCCTACTATCTATCTTAATTCTTCCCACGGAATTAGCAAGTCAATTTTTGTAACAAATAGCGAAGCGGTATTTAAAATAGTGAAATTAAATATATACTACATCTAGTGGTCGAAGAAGAAAAAATCGATCGCTAATAAAAAAGTGAGTGGAAAGCAAGCTATGTTTGCAGAATGGCACGGCTTTACTGAAGGCAACTGGACAAACGAAGTCAACGTCAGAGACTTCATTCAAAAAAATTACACCCCCTACGAAGGAAATCCAGAATTTCTCACAGCACCAACCGAAAAAACCCAGCAGCTTTGGCAAAAAGTTCTGGAATTAATGAAGCAAGAGCGCGAAAAAGGCGTATTGGATGTTGATACAAAAGTTCCCACATCTATCACGGCTCATGCAGCAGGATACATCGATCGCGACTTAGAACAAATAGTAGGTTTGCAAACCGATAAACCTTTGAAACGTGCTATTATGCCCTTTGGGGGAATTCGCGTGGTCAAGGCCGGTTTAGAAGCTTACGGCTATCAGCTCGATCGACAAACAGAAGAAATATTTACGAAATATCGCAAAACTCATAACGATGGTGTATTCGATGTTTACACGCGCTCGATGCGTCTGGCGAGACGTTCTGGTATCATCACAGGTTTGCCAGATGCCTATGGACGCGGGCGGATCATCGGTGACTATCGGCGCGTTGCTTTGTACGGTGTCGATCGCCTAATTGAGGATAAAAAAACACAGCAAGAATCACTCGAACTAGAGGCGATGGACGAGGCAACTATTCGTTTGCGCGAAGAGTTATCCGAGCAAATTCGGGCATTGTTTGAGTTAAAAGAAATGGCTGCTAGCTACGGCTTTGATATTGGCCGTCCGGCGGCAAATGCACGAGAAGCTGTCCAGTGGGTGTATTTTGGCTACTTGGGAGCAGTGAAAGAACAAAACGGGGCAGCGATGTCTCTGGGGCGCGTATCGACGTTTTTAGACATTTATTTCGAGCGCGATTTGCAAAATGGCGTGAATTCCGAAGTGGAATTGCAAGAACTGATCGACCATTTTGTCATGAAACTCCGCATGGTGCGGTTTTTGCGGACTCCCGACTATAACGCTCTGTTTTCAGGCGATCCAACTTGGGTAACAGAGGCGATCGGCGGTATCAGCGATGACGGTAGAACATTGGTAACTCGTAACAGTTTCCGATTCTTGCACACTCTCTCAAACCTCGGTACTGCACCAGAACCAAATCTCACCGTGTTGTGGTCGGAAAACTTGCCGGACAACTTCAAACAATTCTGTGCGAAGGTATCCAGCGAGACAAGTTCGATTCAGTACGAAAACGACGATTTGATGCGCCCTCAATACGGCGATGATTATGCAATCGCCTGTTGTGTTTCCGCCATGCGAATTGGCAAGCAAATGCAGTTTTTCGGCGCGCGAGTTAATTTAGCTAAGACTTTGCTCTATGCGATTAACGGCGGTAAAGATGAGAAGTCCGGCGACCAAATCGCGCCGCAGTTCCCACCGATTACTACCGAATATCTCGATTATGACGAGGTAAGAGCGCGGTTCCACGACATGATGGCGTGGTTGGCAAAAACGTATATCAATACGTTGAATGTCATTCACTATATGCACGACAAATACTGCTACGAACGGCTGGAAATGGCCTTGCACGATCGCGATGTTTACCGGACAATGGCCTGCGGAATTGCGGGACTGTCCGTGGTGACAGATTCCCTGTCGGCGATTAAAAACGCTAAAGTTAAGGTGATTCGCAACGAGCAAGGTTTGGCAGTGGATTACTCGATCGAAGGAGAATATCCAAAATATGGCAATAATGACGATAGCGTAGACAGTCTAGCCATCGAACTTGTGCAAAGCTTCATGAACGAAATTCGCCAGCAAAAAACCTACCGTGGCGCTGTAGCGACTCAATCGGTACTCACGATTACTTCTAACGTAGTGTACGGCAAAAAAACTGGTAGCACTCCCGACGGACGTAAAGCAGGCGAACCCTTTGCTCCCGGTGCTAACCCGATGCACGGCCGAGATTCCTGTGGGGCGATCGCATCCTTATCTTCTGTAGCAAAACTGCCTTACAGCGATTGTCAAGATGGCATATCGAATACTTTTTCGATTGTACCGCAGGCCTTGGGCAGAATGGAGAGCGATCGGACTAACAACCTAGTTGGTCTGTTAGACGGTTACTTTCACGATGGCGGCCATCACCTCAATGTTAACGCGCTCGATCGGCAAACATTACTAGATGCGATGGAACATCCAGAAAACTATCCCCAGCTAACAATTCGCGTCTCCGGTTATGCGGTTAATTTCATCAAACTTACCCGCGAACAGCAATTAGATGTGATTAAACGGACTTTCCACGAACGGGTATAGCTTCGACTTCGCTCAGCTACCAACCTAAACGCTGTCTGAGCAAAGCCCAAACTCAAACTTCGACTTCGCTCCGTTAACGATTTAACCGCTGGCTGAGCGGAATCGAAGCCCAAACTAAAACTTTAACTTGACGGCTGACTGAGCGGAGTTGAAGCCAAGCAAAATTCAAAACCAAATCAATGTCTGGAATTGGTCGCATTCACTCAATCGAAACATTTGGTACCGTAGACGGCCCCGGAATCCGGTTTATCGTCTTCACCCAAGGCTGTCCCCTCCGTTGTCTTTACTGTCACAATCCCGACTGTCGCAATTCCCACGATGGTAAAGAAGTAACCGTCGATTATTTAATGAATCAAATTACCAAATGTAAATCCTACCTGCGGAAAGGAGGCGTTACAGTCAGCGGCGGCGAACCGTTGATGCAGCCTGATTTTGTCAGAGAAATCTTTAGCCGCTGTCATCAAATGGGGTTGCATACAGCCCTAGACACATCAGGATTCTGTGTTTTAGAAGTTGCTAAACCGGTTCTGGAAATGACCGATCTGGTTTTGTTGGACATCAAATCCTACATTCCCGAACTGTATTACCAAGTCACCAATGTTTCGATCGAGCCAACTTTAGCAATGGCCAAATATCTCAGCGAAATTGGCAAACCGACGTGGATTCGCTTCGTTCTAGTTCCTCACCTCACAGATCACATCGAAAACGTAGAAAAATTAGCGGAGTTTATTGCCAATCTGAACAATGTGGAAAAAGTAGAAGTATTACCATTTCATAAAATGGGAGAATACAAATGGGAACAATTAAAACTGGATTACGAACTCAAGGATACACCTCCAGCTTCACCGGAACTCGTGCAACAAACTGTTGATATTTTTCGCAGTCGCGGGGTCCATGCGCTCGGAGCTAGCGGTATATAATAATTAAAAGACCGCGTACACAAGTCACCCACAATCTTGAAATTATCTGCGTCGATCTGCAGGTTCCCTACCACTCAAAGATTGAGGCAATAATTTTCCCCAAATAAACATCAGGCAAAATAACATGAAAGTTACCAATTTAGAGGAATTAGAAGTCCTAATTCAAAAAGTAAAAGCAGCCCAAGCTGAATTTGCCACCTACACTCAAGAACAAGTCGATCGCATATTCAAGCAAGTAGCTTTAGCTGCTAATGCCGCCCGCATTCCCTTAGCCAAGGCAGCAGTCAAAGAATCGGGAATGGGAGTGATCGAAGATAAGGCAATCAAAAATCATTTTGCCTCGGAAATGATTTACAACAAATACAAAAATGACAAGACTTGCGGTATCATCGAGTCCGATCGGCATTTTGGCTACGAACGCATTGCCGAACCCGTGGGAGTGCTGGCGGGAATCGTTCCTGTAACTAACCCGACTTCCACCACAATCTTTAAGTCTTTAATCGTGCTCAAGACTAGAAATGGCATTATATTTTCGCCCCATCCCCGTGCAAAATCCTGCACTGCTGCGGCGGCAAAAATCATCCTCGATGCTGCTGTAGCTGCAGGAGCACCACCGGATATTATTGGGTGGATTGACGAGCCAACTGTGCCACTTTCCCAAGCTTTGATGCAGCACCACGATATCAAACTAATTTTGGCAACTGGCGGGCCGGGAATGGTAAAAGCTGCCTACTCTTCAGGGCATCCGTCCCTCGGTGTCGGCGCAGGAAATACTCCCGCCATCATCGATGAAACCGCCCACATCCAAATGGCTGTCAGCTCAATTTTGCTCAGCAAAACTTTCGACAACGGCACGATTTGTGCTTCGGAACAATCGGTAGTTGTTGTGGATGAGGTGTACGACGCAGTGCAACTGGAATTTATCAAGCGCGGTGCTTATTTCCTCAATGCTGAAGAACGGGAAAAAGTGCGTCAGGTAATCTTAATTGATGGTCGATTGAATGCCGAAATAGTCGGACAATCGGTGCAAAAGGTGGCGCAGATTGCGGGTTTTGTAGTGCCGTCAAACATCAGGGTTTTGATTGGAGAAGTGGATGTGGTAGGTAAAGAAGAACCCTTTGCTTGTGAAAAACTTTCGCCGATTCTCGCAATGTACCGCGCCAAGGATTTTACTGAAGCAGTAGACAAAGCTGAAGCGCTGATAATTTTTGGCGGACACGGCCATACTTCTGTACTCTACACCGCCCCCCACAATCAGAAGCACATTCGTTATTTTGAAAGCAAACTAGAGACTTCGCGGGTACTGATTAATACGCCTTCTTCTCAAGGTGCGATCGGCGATTTGTACAATTTCCGCCTCGATCCCTCCCTTACCCTCGGTTGCGGTAGCTGGGGCGATAATTCCATTTCTGTCAACGTGACACCCCATCACCTGCTCAATATCAAAACCGTAGCAGAAAGGCGCGAGAATATGCTCTGGTTCCGCATTCCTCCCAAAATTTATTTTAAGTCGGGTTGTCTTCCTGTAGCTTTGAGGGATCTTGCAGGTAAGAAACGTGCTTTGATCGTGACGGATAAACCTTTGTTTGAATTGGGATTGACTAAGGAAGTCACAGAGAGTTTGGAAGAAATCGGCATCGAGCACTACACATTTTACGATGTGGAACCCGATCCTTCGCTGGCTACTGTTCGCAAAGGTTTAGAAATCTGCAATAGTTTCCATCCAGATGCGATTATTGCCTTTGGTGGTGGCTCGCCGATGGATGCTGCTAAAGTAATGTGGCTGATGTATGAGCATCCAGAAATTGAGTTTGAAGGATTGGCGATGCGGTTTATGGATATCCGCAAGCGGGTATACGAACTGCCGCCTTTGGGTTCAAAGGCAATTATGGTGGCAATTCCAACTACTTCGGGAACGGGTTCGGAAGTCACGCCTTTTGCGGTTGTTACGGATGAACGATCGGGGATTAAGTATCCGCTTGCAGATTATGCTCTGACTCCGAGTATGGCGATCGTCGATCCAGAACTTACGCTGAATATGCCCCGGAAACTGACAGCTTACGGCGGCATTGATGCGCTAACCCACGCTTTAGAAGCTTATGTTTCTGTGTTGGCTTCTGAGTATACAAATGGTTTGGCTTTAGAAGCGATTCGTTTGCTGTTTAAATACCTGCCCAGCGCTTACAAAAATGGTGCTAACGATCCGAAAGCGCGGGAGAAAGTACATTATGCTGCTACGATCGCCGGCATGGCATTTGCCAACTCTTTTCTGGGGGTTTGTCACTCAGTAGCTCACCAATTAGGTGCAACTTGCCACGTCCCTCACGGTTTAGCGAATGCGCTGATGATTTCCCATGTAATTCGCTACAATGCGACGGATGTTCCCTTCAAACAAGCGATTTTTTCTCAAAACAAGTATCCTAACAGCAAGTGGCGTTATGCTCGAATTGCAGACTATCTGAGTTTGGGCGGGGATACAGAAGATGAAAAAGTTGAGAAGTTGATCGCAGCGGTGGAAAATCTCAAGCGTGAGGTAGATCTTCCTAGCACGATTCAGGAGGCGATCGCCAGTCAGGGAATGAGCGATGATTTCTTTTTTGCTCGCGTTGAGGAAATGGCCGATCGTGCTTTTGACGATCAGTGTACCGGAGCGAACCCCCGCTATCCACTGATTGAAGATTTAAAGCAACTTCTGCTGCAAGCGTACTCTCACGGCGGCGACACTTCTGAGGTCGATCGAGTGTTAACTGTAGTGTAATCGGCGCGGTGCAATAGATTTCTCCAGAAAAGCCTGTCAATGGGGGCAGGATGTCTAACCCCTACTCCCCACAGGAGTTTCGGGAGAAATCTAACGCAGGGCCCGGTGGTGAAAATAAACCCCGAAGCGGATCAAAATACCAAGTAGGGGTTAAAAAAAATCTGAAATTGTGTTAAAATTTTAGAGGTAACTATTTTACGAATTTTGTAGTTTTAGTGGCTGTTCGCGCGATGACCTCTTCACCAACCATAGCACCCGTTCGATCGAGTCAAGTTACCCGCAAACCTTATCCAAACTATCGGGTAATAGTCCTCAACGACGATTTCAACACATTTCAGCACGTTGTGGAATGTTTGACAAAATACATTCCAGGGATGACGAGCGATCAAGCTTGGAAACTCGCCAACCAAATCCACCACGAAGGCCAGGCCACCGTTTGGGTTGGCCCGCAAGAGCAAGCAGAACTTTATCATATGCAATTGAGCCGTGCAGGACTGACAATGGCTCCGCTAGAGTCTACTTAAAAAGTGTCTAGAGGGCCGAAAGTTCGATTAATTTTCGGTAATTCATCTGAAATTGAACGGAGATTGGGATTTAAGAGGCGATCGTAATTTTGCCAATCATCCCCGCTTCCGTATGTCCGGCTACCGTACAGCGCAGGTTGTAGGTTCCCGATTTCATCGGCACAAACACCCATTCTGCCATAGCGCCCGGTTTTAGTTCCAGTTCGTGAATACTTCCTTTAATTTCCACTTTCCCAGCTTCAACTTTTTGAGTCCAACTCGCATCAGCAAAGTTTTTAGCAGTAAAATAATGTTTCTGCGAACTGGGATTTTTCAGCACTAATTTATAGCGCTTGCCCGATTCAAATTCTAGCAGATTGAGAAAAAACTTAAGTTCCCCAGCTTCGTTACCCAAACTAACAGTAATTTCGGTGACAGGTTGCCGAGACAAATCACCGGCAGCACTAGCAATTGCCGTCGGCATCAAGATTGTACTCAAACATAAAATTACTCCCAAAATCACCTTGAGAGCTTGTTGTAACCCCTGGCTGCGGTATAATTTGCCTTGCAAACCGAGTAAATTGATCATGGCTGTTCTGACTACTGTTAACTATTCACTGACTAATGACGACTGACTAATGACGACTGACTAATGACGACTGACTAATGACTAATGACTAATGACTAATGACTAATGACTTAATTCGATCGCCAAACTTCATCCCAAGGCCCGCCCCCAACTTCCAAACCCGATAAAGAACTTTGAGCCTCTAAGATAATTCTAGAACGCTGCTTGCCATTTTTTTCCACATTTCCCCCCAACAACTCTCGCAGTTGCAAGCGCAATTCGCCGTGCGTCGTATCCCGGCAGCAAAAAGCCATACCTTTTTCTGTAGGAGTTCGCACATAAGTACCAGGACTGTTTGTAGTGCCAATTAACTCAACTTCAAACTGACTGTTTCTAGCCTGCATTTTCCAGCTTCCCCAAGGTTGAATATTCCAACTAACTTCCGAATTCCAAGGCACAAATTCGTAAAACTTGCCTCGGTAATGTAGACCAATCATGGCTACCGATTCCATCCACCACAGCACGCCCCGCTTGCCGCCACCAGCGGTTAAAGCTAAATCCTTTTCGCCTTGAAAACAATTGCAATTAATCCAAAACCACTTTTGCGGAAAAGCACCGCCCCAGTTTTTTTCGCTGTAAGCGGGAGCATCTTTAAATTCGTAGCGTTCGCCATTCCAATCAATCCAGCCCGTGGCTAAACCGTGAGCCATTAAAATTTGCCATCCCGGCTCAAATACGGGGAGAAAAGATAGCATTCCTGCGGTAGATTTCTGGAGTTCCTGAGAGTTTCCCCAGCCATAAATAGGTTGAATTTCGTACTGCCAAAAACAGTGGCTGCCGCTTCCCGGATCGTGCAGATAACCTTGATTCAAAGTAGCAGTAGCTTGATAGCCTTCTTCGACGCGGCTGTCGAATACTTGCGGCTCTAAATATTGGGGTTTAATTTGTAAATCTGTTTTGCCCCAATGTCCGAAACCTAAGCTTTCTCGCTCCGCCCAAAACTTATTTACATTGGGAAAAGTGCGACACAAATAGCTATCTTTCGGGCCGAGAATCTGAGCTGCACCGCCACTGTAAGGTTGACCGCCTCTGGGGTCTTCGATGGAATACATGAATGCAAAGGATTGTCCGTGAATCGGTAATGTTATTCGGTAGTACCAGCCTTCAAAAAAGCGCCGGGCACTACCGTCCCAGTGGTAGCCACTGTGGGGAGTTTCAATAGTTTTGAGTTTTGAGAGTGAATTTGACATAAAATTAGCAATAGCAGAAAGAATAGTTATTAGTCAGTAGTCATTAGTTATTAGTTATTAGCTAGCAGCCAGTAGTCAGTGGTCATTACTCATAAGGAAGAAGGAAGAAGGAAGAAGAAAAACAAAAAACTATGCCCAATTCCTAATTCCCAATAACTAAGGACTAAGGACTAAGGACTACTGACTACTGACTACTGACTACTGACTACTGACTAATCCCATTACCAATATGATAGGTTATTAATTATGTCTTTAGCACTTTGGCGATCGCCCTTAGCTCGTGCCCTCCACCGCAACCGCAGTCTTGCTTTTGCCCGTTACTTGCAACTTGCAACTGTTCGCGTCACCGGGCGTCCGGCCAACCGCACTGTGGTGTTTCGAGGCTTTTTAGGAGATACTAATCAGTTGAAATTTATTACAGATATTCGCAGCCAAAAGGCAGAGGAAATTAACCTCTATCCTTGGGGGGAAATTTGCTGGTATTTCCCGAAAACTCGCGAACAATTTCGGATTGCTGGAAAGCTAGTTTTGGTAGGGGCAGATTATCCAGAGGCAGAGTTGTGCTCATCGCGATGCACAACTTGGCAGGAGCTTTCTGAGGCGGCTAGAGCGCAGTTTGCTTGGCCGCATCCGGGGGATGACAAAGCCGAGGCTAGTGCTTTTGATTCTGCTTCCCCAAATGCGATCGAGCCGCTGCCTAATTTTTGCTTGCTGTTGTTGGAACCGGAAACGGTGGATTTGTTGGAGTTGCGGGGGGAACCGCAAAACCGCTCGCTTTATCGGCGCGACGGGGAGGGAAATTGGTCTGTGCGATCTGTTAATCCTTGAAAAAGAAGTCATTAGTCAGTAGTCAGTAGTCAGTAGTTATTGGTTATTAGTTATTAGTTATTGGTTATTTGTTGTCAGTTCCACTGCCCGATGCCCAATGCCCAATGCCCGATGCCCAATGCCCAATGCCCAATGCCCTATGCCCGATGCCCAATTCAAATTTTAGATGCCGGTGCCGTCGAAAAATTCTTGAATTGCTTTATCTTTTAACTGGCAGCTAGGGGTTGTAACTAGCTGTGTTTTTTCGGCTACGGCTACATTGCTGGCTGGGTTTAAAGATTCTGATACTGAGTGGAAATTGTGGGAATTGGGAACAGAAGTTAAGGAGACAGATGGTTTAGGAAGCAAACTTTTTACTTGCTGTTCGAGGGACTCGATACGATCGAGCAAAGAGCGAATTACCACAGCTTCCGAATCCGGCAAACTGCCGTGTTCTAGGGGATTGACGCGCACTCCCGATCGATAGACGATGCGGCCGGGAATCCCTACCACTGTACAGTCAGATGGTACGTCGCGGAGTACGACAGAACCGGCGCCGATGCGGACGTTATTGCCAATTTGCAGATTGCCGAGTACCTTGGCGCCAGCACCTACAACTACGTTTTCGCCGACGGTAGGGTGACGCTTACCACTTTGTTTGCCAGTACCGCCCAGGGTGACACCTTGGTAAATTAGGGCAAAATCGCCGATAATCGCTGTTTCGCCGATCACAACCCCCATACCGTGGTCGATGAATACGCTTTTGCCGATGGTTGCCCCTGGGTGGATTTCAATTCCGGTCAAAAAACGAGCAATGTGGGAAATCAAGCGGGGGATGAAGGGAAGTCCCAACACATAAAGCCAGTGTGCGAGGCGGTGCAACACTAGGGCCTGAAGACCGGGGTAGCAAAACAAAACTTCCAGCCAGTTGCGAGCGGCAGGGTCGCGATCAAAAATTATACTGAAGTCAGCTCTAAGAGTCTTTAGCACTTTCGGAGTTACCTATTTTGGTTAAACACGCCACTTTCGATTTTACATTTTACTGGATGGGGAAGTGAGCGGTCGATCGGGAGATTGGAGAGTGGGAGAGTGGGAGTGGGGGAGAGTGGGAGAGTGGGGTTCCTGGAATGGGGCATGGGCAATTGGCATGGGGCATGGGCAATTGGTAATTCTTCCTACTGACTACTGACTACTGACTACTGACTATTCCTGTACTGAGACTGTATAGTTAGACTTGACTCCGGGTTCGACAGTACCTACCCAAATCCTGTAAGAGCCTGCTTGCCAGTCTGAATCAAGTATGCCAGCATCTTTATTCTGACCTATATCGTCTCCGCAGCGCACCGCATTACCGGGGCCTTGTACGAGTAAGGTCGTGTCCTTGCCTCCGCTGTGGACTTGGAGTGTGAGTTTTGAAAAGTTTTCCTGCAAGACTATGATGTGGTCGGGAGTTGGGGTGGCAAAACCCAAACATTTGTTTTTGTGGCGATCGGCGTTGGCTATGACAGATAGAGAGTACGATCCGCCTGTAGAACCTCTCAAAACTGCTGTTGGGGCTGCAAAACCTCGCGATAAAGTTAAAGTGCCGAAATTGGCTGTTTCTGCTAAAACTGGTAGGGCGGCGATCGCGGCGATCGCAGCCAAGAGCGCACCGTTTTTGAAATTGGCTCGCTGATTAAACAACATGGCAATACTCCAGGCGTCACAACTTAAAATCACAACTCAGAATTTACCCATCGCAGCCCCTCGAATACAAACTATGGAGGAAGAATAATTTTTAAATTAGTTCAAAACCTCCTGGCTTCTCTTCCTTATGTCTATCAGGACAATCCCTGTACGATCGCGCTCGGTTGTGCCAGTCGGATTTCTGCCACAGGCGATCGACTCATATCCGAAATTGTACGGTGTCAAGATGATAAATTTGATACTCCTAGCCTTCCTGTTGGCGCTCGGCTCCCTATTGACACAGGCCTTGGTATTGTTACCTATAGGTCTATCTGGCTGGCTCCACCTCCCTAATTGGCTGAGCCTGACCTTGATTTTTCTGTCGATTTCTTGGTGCTTGGGGGATTAGTGAGCAGTCATGAGTTAATTAGTGATTAGTCAAAAGTTAACGCTCAATCATTCCGCTTCCCCCAAGGCGCAAGGCGCGATCGTCCCCGGTTTGATGATGTATACTTCAAAATTGACAATTCAAGAATCTAAAATCTAGGATTTGACATCTACCTATAGAATGATGCAACGACAAGTTTATTCGATCTCAGCATTTCACTCTTCTGACAAAACCCTGGCGGAAACTCCTAAGAAACAGGAGCGTCCGATACACCGGGCGATCGTGTTAATGCTGGTGGCGACCGGTTTGCTGGGCCTGCACGCTAGTCGGCTGGTGGAATTGCAACTGATACAAGGGAAGCAAAACCGGGAAAGAGCCGAAAACAATCGCGTTCGCCTAGTTCCCATGCCGGCTAATCGCGGACATATTATCGATCGCAAAGGGAACTTGCTAGCAGCAAACAATTTAGCTCGATCCGTATATTTGTGGCCGAAAGAACAAACGCCGGAACAGTGGAAAGCGACAGCAGAAAAGTTGAGTCCGTTGGTTAAAATCCCGGCCAAAGAAATTTTAAAAAAATTAAAAGAGGTCGATCCTCAATCCTACAGACCGGTGCGGCTTAAGCAAGCAATGCCGCCAGAGGTGTTTGTGCCACTAGCAGAAGAGGTGGGACAAATGCGAGGAGTGGAAGTGCGGCCAGAAGCGAATCGCTACTATCCCGAAGGCAGTTTGGCCGCTCACGTGATCGGATATATTGGCGAAGCTACCGCAGCAGACTTAGAAGACCATCCCGAATATCCGATGGGGATGATTGTCGGTCAAATGGGCATAGAAGCGAGCTCTAACCAGAAGATTGCCGGAGTTTGGGGCGATCGGCTGATCGAGGTAAATGCCCAAAATCAAGAATTGCGACTGATGGGAGATACACCGCCCAAACCCGGTGAGGCGGTGCAGCTAACCATAGACTTGTCCATGCAAAAAGCAGCCGAAAAAGCCTTGGGGCAGCGCCGGGGAGCAGTAGTGGCACTGGATGTCAAAACCGGGGCGGTATTAGTTATGGCCAGCCACCCGACTTTTGATCCCAATCTGTTTACGCGAAAAATCACTAAGGATGAGTGGGAAACTCTTCAAGATCCGCAAAATCCATTTTTGAATCGGGCCATGCAAGGCTATCCCCCCGGCAGCACGTTTAAAATTGTGACTTCCGTCGCGGGCCTGGAGTCGGGCAAATTTTCGCCGGACTCAATTCTCGGTACTTCTTCTTACATTACTGTGGGGGGAATTGATTTTAACGAACACAGCGGCGGTTACGGCGACATCGGCTTTCGGGATGCTTTGGCTTTCAGCAGCAATACATTTTTTTATCAAGTGGGGATTAGTACGGGGCCGGAGCAAATTTCTAAGTGGGGACACCGCCTGGGAATTGGCAAGGATACGAATTTGAATCTTTTGGGGCTAGGTGGCGGCGATTACGGTCAAATCCCGACGCCGGAGGAGAAGGAGAAACTTTATAAAGAACCTTGGTATGCGGGTGATACGGTAACGATGTCGATCGGGCAAGGGTTGGTGTTGATGACTCCTTTGGAGGGGGCGGTAATGGTGAGTTCGATCGCGAATGGGGGCTATCGGGTGAAGCCTCATCTGTTGACTTCTATGACCGGCACAGCGGAGACTAAACGGGTACATACGGGGATGAAACCTTCAACCATTCAGGTGGTGAAGGAAGGACTGATCGCGGTAGTTGCCCAGGGTACGGGACAGGGGATGAATGACGGTACGATTCCACTGACGGCGGGCAAAACAGGGACTTCGGAGGTCATCGGACAGGAGGATCACTCTTTGTATGTCGCCTTCGGGCCCGCTGACAAGCCGGAAATCGCGATCGCCGTGATTGTGGAAAATGGCGGTTATGGTTCTGTTGCCGCGGCCCCGATCGCCAAAGAGGTATTTCAAGCTTATTTTGGGCCACCTAAAAACGTGAAGCAGCCAGTAGTTATTAGTCCTTAGTTATTGGGAATTGGGCATTGGGAATTGGGCATTGGGCATTGGGCATTGGGAATTGGGCATTGGGAATTGGGCATTGGGCATAGTTTCTTGTTTTTCCTTCTTCCTTCTTCCTTGTTCCTTCTTCCTTCTTCCTTCTATCCTTTACATCCGTTACATCCGTTACAGAATCCGTTGCCGAACTTCCTTGTTCCTTCTTCCTTCTTCCTTCTATCCTTTACATCCGTTACATCCGTTACATCCGTTACAGAATCCGTTGCCGAACTTCCTTCTGACTAATTCAGCCGCATAAATATAGTAGCTTTGCGAATTCCTGTTATTTCTCCCGTACTGGTGACAGTAAGCGATCGCAAGTGATCGAACAATGGTCTTGCCGAAAGTTCAATTAACCTCAACAGCGGGATTTGTTTTTCCCAAATTGCCCTGCTGGAGGGCCAGTCTAAATAAAAATAGCCGTCGTTAGATGGCGGAAGCGGTTCAATGCTGGTTTGAAAATCTTGATTGGCAACTAAAGAGCCTGTGTCTGCTGCTTCTAGTGCTGCGTCCATTGCTTCTACTGAAGTGGTAAAAATTTCGTATTTGCCGACGGTGGCTCGGACTCCTTTTGCCTCGGTTTCGATCGCACTTTTTCTATTATTTTCTCTTCCATAATTTGCGTTCGTTGTCAACTGCGTCCAAGCGGTAATTTTCTGGTTTCTAAGAGTGAAGCTGCCGATGCTGTATTCTTTGCTGCGGGCAATTTCATCGAGTTTGTCGATCGCCTTTTGGGAATCAGCAGAGTTTTCGGCGGCAAAAATCCAGTCTGCACCATTTGACGAATTCGGAAGCACTGCTAAAGCGTATTCTCCTTGTACCCAGTCAAATATATCCTGCTGCAGGTTGACGCCCCAAACTTGCTGAATATCTGCCAGGGTGCGATCGACTAAATTTGACACTTCTGCATTAGTGGACACCGCCGATGACAAATCAGCCCAAAAATTCCTTAAATCGGTGCTGGCGACCGCGAAAGGACTGGCTGAGGGAATGTATTGCAAGGCTTGCACCGGTTCGGAGAGTGTTGGAGAAGCTGTGTTTTCTCGCGATGTCACTAAAGCAGTTTGAGCCAGCAATCCCCGTCGGTTGACTCCGACAGCAACTGCGAGAGAATTAAGAGAAACTGGGGGATTTTGCTCGGTTGCTGACTGCGGGAGATTGACAAATGCTAAAGCGATTCTACCTTGATTTAGCTGCTGCAAAGCTTTTTGATATTCCGGGGTATTGTTGAGATTTAGGTTGGCTGATTCAACGTTATTAATTGCCTCTCGAATCACAATCGGGCTATTGGAAAATAAAACAAAATTTTGGTTCTCCCCAAAATTAAAATTACCGCCGATGGCTGCTGTTGCGAAGCTGGATGGCAACTTTGAATTCGGCAGAGAAAACTGGTTAAAAGGCAAAAGCGAAGTAGATTTTTTCTTGGCTATTGGTGGTTGTTTATAATTAATTTTCACCCCTTTATATAGTTCCGAATGAACTGTTTTATCGGCACGAGATTGTTGGCGCCAGTAGGAGTCGAGAAATTGTTGGCTGCGATCGACCTTTTGGGAGGAAACGGCCAGCAAAAACCCGGCTTGTTGGCCGTTGCTGCTGTCGCCATCGAAATCAGGGGTTGTGACGGCGAGGGTTATTTCGTCACCTATCCAAGGTTGGATATCTCTACTGTAATCGAGGCCTGTATTGCCGAGGAGACTTTTTTTGATTTGCTCAAATTCTGCGTGCGATCGACTTCTTTCTTCGGGAGTGGCAAAAACTTGTCGCAATGCTTCGAGGCGATCGGGATTTACCAGCATTGATGCTAACAAAGGTGCTTGTTTCGAGACAAACACAGCCGCAGCCGGAGTAGTTGTCGGCCCGCCAGCGAGCAAATTCAGGGGAGTGTGAGTTGTCAGCCAGTAAAAACCGCCGGCACTCAAGCCTAAGAGTGCCAAGACGCCAGCAATGAGGAAAGAAAAGAACGATCGCAGCTTCATACAACAAGGACTAATGACCACAGTCTATTATTAACTATAGCCTTTCTCAGTAACATGAGGTGTTCTTGGGCATTGGCTAAACAGGGCATTGGCCAAACAGGGCATTGGCCAAACAGGGCATTGGAAGAGTACCTTACTTTCGTGAGAACCGCTATAGAGCAGCGCATAATCGTAGCTGTCGGCAGATACTTTTTGTGCGGTTCGCAAAAAAAAAAGGCTAAACTAAAATATTCTCAATATCTAAAACCCAAGTAAAATGCTAACAATATCAACCCCCCCCGAACAGCGAGTTTTACTGCAAAATATCAGTTGGCAATTATATGAAAGCCTGCTAGCGGAACTGGGCAACAAACGTTCCACCCGAATTGCTTATCATCAAGGTCAATTAGAAATTATGGTGCCGCTACCGGAACATGAAAATCGCAACAGGCTAATCGATCGCTTAATTGTAACTCTCATCGAAGAACTTAATCTAGAGTACAACCCCTTTGGCTCTATGACTATTAAAAAACGCAAAAAAGCAGCGGGTAAAGAACCAGATTCCTGCTATTATATCCAAAATGAAGCACTGGTCAGAGGGAGAACAGAATTAGACTTTGCTCAAGATCCGCCGCCAGATTTAGCACTGGAAATTGATATTACCAGCAGTTCCTTAAATCAATTCGATTTATATGCAGATTTAGGCGTACCAGAAATTTGGCGGTACGACGGACGAAGCATCAAGTTTTATCAATTGCAAAATGGCGAATATGCCGAGTGCAATTTTTCCCGGGCTTTCCCGATGCTACCCACTGCAAAAGTTGACGAATTTATCGATCGCACTCAAACTACAGGCGCAACCACAGCAGTGCGAGAATTCCGGGAATGGGTAAAAAATCAGTAATTGTGTACTTTACCACGGCACTCCTCGCGCATCGGAAAAATCGGCATCTAGAACCGCCCCCGGATCGAATACAGCATCAGTTAAATCAGCTTTTCTAAACGACGTTATCGACAATTTTTCTATTTGTTCAACAGCGATAAAAAATCCGATCGCAGTTAACCCCAGAATTACCCCAGAAACCAAAAATAAAACAATTCCCCTGATAGTATCTCCGCCTAAAAATGTCACAATACCGCTAGCCCCGATCGCAGCCGCAGCCCCAGCCACAGCCCCCGCCACAATCCCAGCCTCGCACCGAGTCACAGCAATCGCCGTAGCCGCCGTTCCAGCCACCGCCACAGCCCCCGCATCTGCCCCGGCAATCAGTCCAGTCAAAGCCCCAGCCGTCGTCACTGTCACCGCCGTTACCCCAGCCCTAGCAATCAAATTTCTCACTCGCCTGCGGCTTTGTCCGGTTCTGACACCCTGAAAATTTGCCCCCCTCAAAATCGCCCCGGTAAAATTGCAGCCTCGGATGTCGGAACCGCTGAAATTCGCCCCTGACAAGTCAAGCCCTTTAAAAGAACGGTTCCGCAAGTTTTGGTTAGCAAAATTGAGATTTCGAGGTTGAGTCATTCGATTTTAGATTTTAGATTTTAGATTTTAGATTTTAGGTTAGCAACCCAAAGACCTAGGATTATAGATTTTAGATTATAGATTTTAGATTAACCAAGCACAGGGCATTTAGAATAAAGCCTGTGGTTTATAACGAGTTTCCATGTCTCCCATCTCCGAATCCCCATTTTCCCCCGAACAAATTGCCGGTGAAAGACTCACACCGGAAGAATATGAAGAAATCGTTCAGCGTCTAGGCCGCCATCCCAATAAAGCTGAATTGGGAATGTTCGGCGTTATGTGGAGCGAACACTGCTGTTACAAAAATTCGCGGCCACTATTAAAACAGTTTCCCACAGAGGGCGATCGAATTCTAGTCGGGCCCGGAGAAAATGCCGGCGTCGTAGACTTGGGAGAAGGCTTGCAACTCGCCTTCAAAATTGAATCCCACAACCACCCGTCTGCAGTCGAACCTTTCCAAGGTGCGGCAACCGGTGTCGGCGGGATTCTCCGCGATATCTTCACAATGGGTGCACGCCCGATCGCACTTTTGAATTCCCTGCGTTTCGGCAACTTAGACGATGCCAAAACTCAGAGGTTATTCAAAGGAGTAGTATCAGGAATTTCCCATTATGGAAATTGCATCGGCGTGCCCACAGTTGGCGGCGAAGTTTACTTCGATCCTGCTTATTCTGGCAACCCGCTAGTTAACGTCATGGCCTTGGGTTTAATGGAAACTCAAGAAATAGTCAAATCCGGCGCTTCTGGCATCGGAAATCCCGTGCTTTACGTCGGTTCAACCACTGGCAGAGATGGCATGGGAGGAGCAAGTTTTGCCAGTGCAGAATTGACCGATAAATCAATGGACGATCGCCCCGCAGTCCAAGTAGGAGATCCATTTTTAGAAAAATCCTTAATTGAAGCTTGTTTAGAAGCATTCAAAACCGGTGCAGTCGTCGCCGCCCAAGACATGGGTGCGGCCGGAATCACCTGTTCCACATCAGAAATGGCAGCCAAAGGCGGCGTCGGCATTGAATTCGATTTAGACAAAGTTCCCGTTCGAGAAAGCGGCATGATTCCCTACGAATACCTGCTTTCGGAATCCCAAGAACGGATGTTGTTTGTTGCCCAAAAAGGACGCGAACAGGAATTAATCGATATTTTCCACAGATGGGGATTGCACGCGGTAGTAGCGGGTACAGTCATCGAAGAGCCGATCGTCCGAATTCTCTTTAAAGGCGAAATCGCGGCGGAAATTACCGCCACTGCTTTGGCAGATAACACGCCAATTTATCACCGAGAATTGTTGACAGAACCGCCCGAATATGCTAAAAAAGCATGGGAATGGACGGCTGATCCCCTGCCACAATCCACAGTTACAGGTATCGAAATTAACGGCAATTTCCAAACTTGGAATCAGATTTTGCTGACGCTTTTAGATACTCCCACCATCGCTTCTAAACGCTGGGTTTATCGCCAATACGATCATCAAGTGCAAAACAATACTGTTGTTTTACCGGGAGGCGCTGATGCTGCGGTTGTCAGATTGCGTCCGCTAGAACCCTGCCAATCTTCTCTCGGTAACGGGCTAGAAGTACACCCCCTTGCTAAGGGGGATCTACAGAGAGAAAATGCTGTTTCTCTAGCTTCCGAAAGCAAACAGGAAGAAGAGGTAATTCCTCTATTTACAAAGGCACAAGGTAGGGAAACTCCAAAAGTTTCTCCCCCCCTTAGCAAGAACGAAGCGCCCTTGGGGATGATTCCTGGAGTTGCTGCAACGGTTGATTGCAATTCTCGTTATGTTTATCTCGATCCTTATGAAGGTGCAAAAGCAGTCGTAGCGGAAGCAGCGAGAAACTTAAGTTGTGTGGGTGCTGAACCTTTAGCTGTTACCGATAATTTGAATTTTGGCAGTCCTGAAAAGCCGATCGGATATTGGCAGTTAGCCTCAGCTTGTCGTGGAATTGCTGATGCTTGTCGGGAGTTGGGAACGCCTGTGACTGGCGGCAATGTTTCTCTTTACAATGAAACTGTTGATGCTGAGGGAAATCCTCAACCAATTTATCCGACTCCGGTAATCGGAATGGTGGGGTTAATTCCCGATTTGAAGAAGATTTGCGGCCAAGCTTGGCTAAAGAAAGGTGATTTAATTTATGTGCTGGGAATGGGGGAATCATCCCAAAACTCAGAAATTTCATCTGAAAGCTCAAAAATCGCAACTTCTCCTACTCTCGGAGGTTCGGAATATTTAGCGGCAATTCACGGGATTGTAGCTGGGAAACCGCCAAGGATAGATTTTGAGTTGGAAAGAAAAGTGCAATCGGTTTGTCGCGATGGAATTCGGCAAGGTTGGGTAGGTTCTGCCCATGATTGTGCGGAAGGTGGAATTGCGATCGCCCTCGCGGAATGCTGTATCTCTGCTAAAATGGGTGCGGAAATTCATCTCAGTTATAATTCAGCAAATGTCAGGCGCTGGGATGAAATTTTGTTTGGTGAAATGGGCAACTGCATTGTAGTTTCAGTGGCACCGAAAAATCAAGAAATTTGGGAGTCTTACCTGCAAGAACATTTGACCAAAATGTGGCAGAAAATTGGTTTAGTTTGCTGTGCTGAATCACCTTTGCGCGTTGTGAGTGCTGACAATCAAGTGTTAATTGAGGTGGCGATGGGTGATATGGGCGATCGGTTCTATAATGCGATCGAGCGTCGGATTGCATCTGTTTGATTGGGATTAAAAAACCCGGCGGTTGAAACCGCGTCTACACAGACGAAACCCGCCTTCGCGGGTTAAGATTGGGATTAACCCGGCTCTTTCAATCGCCGGGTTGAATTTCTGTGTCAATTCCCCAATCAACCGCCGTGTCAATCACCCAATTAATCTATACAATATAAACAATATCATTCCTAAAACAAATGATTTGCTGTATCAATCCCGACTGCGAAAAGCCTGACAACCCTGACGGACAAAGATATTGCATCTGTTGCGGCCTGGAACTCGTACCCATCCTGCGAAACCGTTTCCGCACGATCAAATTCCTCGGTAAAGGTGGCTTCGGCAGAACCTATTTAGCAGAAGATATTGATCGACTAAATCAACGCTGTGTCGTTAAACAATTAGCACCAAATGTCCAGGGCACTTGGGCGATTAACAAAGCGGCTGAATTATTTCAGCAAGAAGCCAGACAACTGCAACAGCTAGGACAACATCCCCAAATTCCATCACTAGATGCCTATTTTGAACAAGACAACTATTTGTATCTCGTACAGCAGTTTGTGGATGGAGATAATTTGTTGACGCTTTTGCAAAAGCAGGGAATTTGGCAAGAAAGCCAAGTTAAGCAACTATTACTAGAACTTCTACCTGTTCTCAAGTTTATTCACGAACAAAAAATTATTCACCGAGATATCAAGCCTGACAATATTATGCGCCGTCGCAGCAACGGTGTGTTAATGCTGATTGATTTCGGAGTTTCCAAACAGTTGTCGGGAACAGTGATGTCGAGACTGGGAACGCAAATTGGTACGCCTGGTTATTCACCATTTGAACAAATGAAAGGGGGTGAAGCTTATCCAGCCAGCGATTTGTTTAGCTTGGGAGCGACGGCTTTTCATCTAATGACGGGGGTACATCCTGATGGTTTGTGGACGGAACACGGTTATAGCTGGACTGCAAATTGGCAGCAACATTTAAAAAGTCCTATAGACAAGGGATTGGAATTGATTTTATCTAAGTTGTTGGCAAAAGATATTCAGCAGCGCTATCAATCAGCAGAGGAAGTTTTAATAGATTTTCAACGTCAGTCAACGCCAAATTTTATACAGACTTTAAAAAGGTTTGACTTTGACACGGTGACAGTTGATGTGCGGGGTAATATAACTAGCTATCAACGCCGTCAAGCACAATTTTTTAGGGAAAATTTAGGTGGCGGTGCAATCTTAGACATGGTAGCAATTCCTGGTGGCCGTTTCGTGATGGGTTCTCCCAATACGGAAGCAGGGCGAAGTAACAATGAAGGGCCGCAGCGTACTGTTAATATCTCTCCTTTTTTTATGGGTAAATATCCCATTACTCAAGAACAGTGGGAAGTAGTGATGGGGAATAACCCTTCTGAGATCAAAGGTTGGAAACGTCCTGTAGAACAAGTAAGCTGGAATAATGCTCTGGAATTCTGCCAGAAAATTTCTCAAAAAACCGGCAAGATTTATCGCTTACCTTCGGAAGCCGAATGGGAATATGCTTGTCGCGCCGGAACTACAACGCCTTTCTATTTTGGTGACACGATTACCCCGGATTTAGTTAATTATGATGGCAATTATCCCTACGGTTCTGCGCCGAAGGGACATTACCGCAAACAAACAACGGATGTGGGGAGTTTTCCGCCGAATCCGTTTGGTTTGTATGATATGCACGGGAATGTTTGGGAATGGTGCAGCGATAAATGGCATGGTAATTATAACGGCGCACCGACTGATGGAAGTTCTTGGGAAACTGGAACAGATAATAACCGAGTGCTGCGTGCTGGTGCCTGGAACTGCAATACGGTCTATTGCCGTAGTGCCTATCGTGGCAGGAATTGGGCGGTTCATCGCAGCAGGCACCTCGGTTTTCGCGTGGCGGTAGCGTCGGTTTCTTCCTCGTCCTAGTTTCCGCGTAGTAGTGGTAGGGTGCGTCGCATCGAACAATCTGCAAATCAAATCGACAATCTCGCAGCCACACACCGCGAGAGTCAGTCAATCGATTTTAGATTTTAGATTTTAGATTTTAGATTTTAGAATTCAAAGATCGACCCCACAGATGAATCCGGGGGCTTGTGGAGAGGATTCGGAGATTAGGCCAGGGCGGGTTTATTATATTGTTGGTTCCGACATAGATGGTTGGTAAAACCCGCCCCTAGCCCAGAATTAAGCCTACCGAGCTTGATAACTGATAGAGATATCGCCTTACAATATCAAATAGCTACACAATTCATAAATCCCCAAATTTATATGACAATCGAAGAATTAGAAGTACAACTCCTGGCCTTAACGGCGATCGAAAAAGCTGAGGCGATCGGCATCTTAACTCAAAGCCTGAAAAACAGCGGCCGCCCGATAACCAAAACTCCCGGCGTGATGGGTGGTGATGCTTGTATTGACAAAACTCGCATTCCCGTTTGGTTGCTCGCCAGCTATCGCAATGACGGAGCTACCGATGCTTTTATTCTCGACTGCTACCCCCATCTCAGTGCTGCTGATTTGGTAAATGTTTGGGCTTATACTGAAGCTTATCCTGACGAAATTGAGTCAGCAATTCGACAGCAAGATGATGCTGACGAAATCTTAGATCCACCTGAAAATATCAAATAAACCTATGGCACGTCTCTATGCAGACGAACACTTTCCCCGACAAGTTGTGCAAAATCTGCGGTCTTTGGGGCATGATGTCCAGACTGTTCAAGAAGCAGGAAATGCTGGACTACCTGATGAGGATGTATTAGTATTTGCCATCACTGACAATCGAGCTGTTTTGACCATCAACAGACGCGATTTCTTTCAACTGCACAAGCTGAAACCTGACCATTGTGGTATTATTGCCTGCACGCGAGATGACCATATGCCTAGACTGAGTGCGAATATTAATGATGCGATATCTAATGCTGAGATACTGACGGGAAAAGTGATTCGTGTCTATCGTTCTGGGCCGCCGTCCATATCTTAATTGAATTTAATAATTCTATGACTGCTACAACCGATCGCCCTTTAAAACATTTTTGCATAGAAGACTTGAAAAGTGCCGACCTCGCAGGCATTTCTCTAATTCCCCAACCTTTAACCTTGCGCTTAGACTTTACATTCGGAACCGGGATTTATGACACTTCGATCGAATTCTATCAACTCGTTCATCAGGTAATTTCTCAACCAGTCAACTCCGACCCCGAAGAGTCTTGCTTCTGGGTAGGTAACGCAGAATTAAGACAGATGCAAATCTCACATATCCGCACCCTACAAATTAGACTACTGGACGCACTCCGCCTTCATAAGCGGGTTTTTTACCGAATCTGCGAGAGCGAACGAAGTATTTTCATAAAAAAAACCCGGTTTCTGGGCCCCATGCGTAAGTCCTATACAATATAAACAATATCATTCATAAAATAAATGATTTGCTGCATCAATCCCGACTGCCCCAATCCTCAAAACCCGGATGGACAAACATATTGCATCAGTTGTGGTCTTCAACTCGTGCCCATCCTGCGAAATCGTTTCCGCATGATCAAACTCCTCGGTCAAGGTGGCTTCGGCCGCACCTATTTAGCAGAAGATATTGATAGACTAAATCAACCCTGTGTCGTTAAACAATTAGCACCAGATGTCCAGGGAACTTGGGCGATTAACAAAGCGGTAGAATTATTTCAGCTAGAAGCTAGACAACTGCAACAGCTAGGACAACATCCCCAAATTCCATCACTAGATGCCTACTTTGAAGACAACAAATATTTGTATCTCGTACAGCAGTTTGTGGATGGAGATAATTTGTTGACGCTTTTCCACAATCAGGGAATTTGGCAAGAAAA
This sequence comes from Microcoleus sp. T3_A4, assembly GCF_036700465.1. Classification (NCBI taxonomy): domain Bacteria; kingdom Bacillati; phylum Cyanobacteriota; class Cyanophyceae; order Oscillatoriales; family Microcoleaceae; genus Microcoleus; species Microcoleus sp. T3_A4. Next base: position 30,973 of record NZ_JAUBOY010000014.1, read on the forward strand.
CCAAGTTAAGCAACTATTACTCGAACTTCTACCTGTTCTCAAGTTTGTTCACGAACAAAAAATCATTCACCGAGATATCAAGCCTGAGAATATTATGCGCCGTCGCAGCGACGGTGTGTTAATGCTGATTGATTTCGGAGTCTCCAAACAGTTGTCGGGAACAGTGATATCGAGACGGGGAACGCAAATTGGTTCGCATGGTTATGCACCGCTTGAACAAATGCAAGGTGGTGAAGCTTATGCAGCCAGCGATTTGTTCAGTTTGGGGGCGACGGCTTTTCATCTACTGACGGGGGTACATCCTTATGGTTTGTGGACGGAACACGGTTATAGCTGGACTGGAAATTGGCAGCAACATTTGAAAAGTCCCATAGACAAGGGATTGGAATTGATTTTATCTAAGTTGTTGGCAAAAGATATCCAGCAGCGCTATCAATCTGCAGAGCAAGTTTTAATAGATTTTCAACGTCAGTCAATACCAACTCCCGCACCGACACCAATTCCCACAATTCCTGTCATTCCACAGCACTCTTTGCCGTTACGAACTAACATAACAAGGCGAGGTTTATTGCAATTAGCGGGTTTTGCTGGGGGAGGATTTGCATTAGCTGTGCTGGGTCAAAATTTATTGAACAACAAATCTTCTTCATCTTCACCAAATCTTCCACCTTCATCCAACAAGGCGGCCCCATCTCCTAAATCATCAGCTCAAAAATTATCTCCAAAAACTACAGCCAAAAGTTCATCGCCAAAACCATCTCCACAATCTGTAGCAGAAAGTCCATCGCCAAAACCGTCTCCAAAACCATCTCCAAAACCATCTCCAAAACCCGCACCAGAAACTCCAAAACCTACGCCATCTTCCAATGCTTTAAAAAGCTTTACTTTTGAAACAGTAACAGTCAACTCAACGGGGCAAATTGCCAACCGCCGTCAAGGAAAAGCACAGGCTTTTATAGAAAATTTTGGGAATGGTATTACTCTAGAGATGGTAGCACTTCCTGGCGGCAGTTTCGTGATGGGTTCCCCCGATACGGAAGCCGGACGAAGTAGCTATGAAGGGCCGCAGCGTACCGTGAATATCCCGGCTTTTTTTATGGGTAAATATGAGATCACTCAAGAACAATACCAAGCGGTGATGGGAAATAACCCTTCTGAGTTCAAAGGTGCGAAACTTCCTGTCGAAAAAGTAAGCTGGAATGACGCTGTGGAATTCTGCAAGCGGCTTTCTAAAAAAACAGGCAAGACTTATCGCTTACCTTCAGAAGCGGAATGGGAATATGCTTGCCGCGCCGGAACTAAAACACCTTTCTATTTTGGTGAAACAATTACCCCGGATTTAGTTAATTATAATGGCAATAATCCCTACGCTGGGGCATCGAAGGGACTTTACCGCAAACAAACAACTGATGTCGGGAGTTTTGGGCCCAATGCTTTTGGACTTTATGATATGCACGGAAATGTTTGGGAATGGTGCAGTCATCTCGACAACGATCGCAACGATCGCCCGGTGCGGTGTGGCGGTTCCTGGAACGACAGTGCGGTGAATTGTCGCAGTGCGTATCGTCTTAGCAATTCGGCGGGCGATCGTTACTCAGACATCGGTTTTCGCGTGGCTTTGGTTTCCGCGTAGCGGGTTGAAGCCGTAATGTGCGTCGCCCGAAACAATCTGCAAGTTCGATCGACAATTTCACAGCGACGCACCCTACAAATTAAACTGAAAAACTTATTTGCTCCGTGCTATTGCCCTAACTGGCTGCGCCCAAAATTGACTTTACATGGCCGCACAGATTCCCATGATAATATAGTAAGTCAATCTCACAGAAAAGTCAAGAGCGATCGCCCTTAAATCCTAATATTTGAAAAAGCCCCTCAAGCAACTTTCTAATTTATTTTCCCTGGCCCGATCGCCGATCTCTTCAGTCTGGCGTTGCGCGGACTTCGTTTGACAATCGCCGCATCCCTCGCCCCATCCATCGCCCGCCCTTAATCAAGGTTAGTATAGAATTTGCGAGCGATCGATACTACAATGCCCTTAAACGCCGCATCGCTTCTGTCTGAAATGCTACACGAGTTGGAAATAATGACAGATCCGTGGCAAGATTAAGGGAATGTTAAGTTATGCGACGCTTTCGCAAACAAGATTTCCCGCTGAAACTGTCCCCCTAACCCACCTTCCCCATTAGGAACCCACCCATCTATGATTCCCAACCATTCCTTCGCGGCTGACGAGCATTCTAGTAAACCCGACAAGCCCGAGGAAGCTTGTGGCGTTTTCGGTATCTACGCACCGGGTGAAGATGTCGCCAAGTTGACCTACTTCGGTTTGTATGCTTTGCAGCACCGCGGTCAGGAATCAGCAGGAATTGCCACCTTTGACGGTGAAAAAGTCCACCTGCACAAAGATATGGGACTGGTTTCCCAAGTCTTCAACGAATCGAGTTTAGGTCACTTGCCCGGTAACTTAGCCGTAGGGCACACTCGCTACTCTACTACCGGCTCCTCGCGCGTGGTCAACGCTCAGCCTGTGGTTGTCGAAACTCGTTTGGGAAGTCTGGCCCTAGCACATAACGGGAATCTTGTCAATACTAAAGAATTGCGCGAAGAATTGCTGTCTCGGAAGTGCGAATTTGTCAGCACGACGGATTCAGAGGCGATCGCAGTGGCGATCGGTTCCGAGGTAGACAAGGGCAAAGACTGGCTGGAAGCAGCGATCAGCGCCTTTGCTATGTGCCAAGGAGCCTTTAGTTTGACGATCGCCACCCCCAAAGGCGTGATGGGAGTCCGCGACCCCCACGGCGTCCGCCCGCTGGTAATTGGCATCCTCCCCACAACTCCGGTACGATACGTTTTAGCATCGGAAACTTGCGGCTTGGATATTATCGGTGCTGAATTTTTGCGGGACGTAGAACCTGGGGAATTAGTTTGGATTACAGAGGAAGGTATGGCTTCCTTCCACTGGAGTCAGCAGCAGAAGCGCAAACTTTGCATCTTTGAAATGATCTATTTTGCTCGACCGGACAGCCAGATGGAAGGTGAAAGTTTGTACAGCTACCGACTGCGGATCGGGCGTTTGTTGGCAGCAGAATCTCCGGCTGATGCTGATATAGTTATCGGCGTTCCTGATTCGGGAATCCCAGCGGCGATCGGCTTTTCTCAAGCTTCCGGCATTCCTTACGCCGAAGGATTGATTAAAAACCGCTACGTGGGGCGCACTTTTATTCAACCGACTCAGACAATGCGGGAGTCAGGAATCCGCATGAAACTCAACCCTCTCAAAGATGTGTTGGAAGGAAAGCGGGTAATTATTATCGATGATTCGATCGTGCGCGGTACTACCAGTCGCAAAATCGTCAAAGCCTTGCGGGATGCTGGCGCAACAGCAGTTCACATGAGAATTTCCTCGCCACCGGTGACTCATCCGTGTTTCTACGGTATCGACACCGACAATCAAGATCAGTTGATTGCTGCTACTAAGTCAGTCGCAGAAATCGGCACCCAAATTGGGGTTGATTCCTTGGCTTTCTTGAGTTGGGATGGAATGCTGAAGGCGACTAACGAAGACCCGATGAGTTTTTGTTCGGCCTGTTTCACCGGTGATTATCCGATCGACGTTCCAGAAATGGTAAAACGGTCTAAGCTCATATTAGAAAAAGCTGGAACCTAGAAAATCAAAAAGCGAGAAAGCGATCGCCCGTCAATTTCCGCGATTTAGGGATTTTCAAAATTTTCTGGTAAGTCGTTGCCAGAATGTGTGTAGAAATGTTACATTAACTTAGCTGTAGCAATTCTTGCGGAATTGGTGAACTGTAGTGAACAGGCGCTTGGGTACAACTTGTGTGAAACCCAACCCTCGGATTGGAGATTGGAGATTGAAGATTGAAGATTGGAGATTTGTGCTTGAATCTAAAATCGCCAATCTAAAATCGATGGTTTTTCCCTACACTCTCGTTCACAATTCTTGCTCGAAACGCTGTATGCTACCTGCAGACTGGAGGTAGTTCCTCCAGATGTCCACTCTCAGATTGAAGTCGCATTTCGCACCAACAACGGGCACAGGAGATTTTTTCAGATAACAGGGTCGATCGCACTAATTTTTCCGACACAAGTATTCGACAAGCCAACTTGCTTGAGAATCGCGGACGGGCTATTCATGCGAACTAAAGAACTTTAGAAACCCTTGCAGAGTAAAAATATGGCTCCTTGCAGGTTGAAACTGACCTCACCTGCATAGGGATACAACCCCCCGGCTCATGTCGGGGAGAGCCAAAAAATTTAGATATTAGTTTAAGCCCCCAGATTCATCTGTGGAGTGCATCTAAAATCTAAAATCTAAAATCTAAAATCGATTGACTGTTAAAAGAAGGCGGAATGCGGTTTCTCAAGTCAGCTTAAATCGGAAACTTCGTGCAATCAAATACTGTTCTCAATCCCGCGAGCAATCCAGGCTCATCCTCTCGTACAGCAGAGTTACCTTTTACTCTTCAAGATATCAAGGCAGCCATTCCAGCCCACTGTTTTGAGCCCTCGGCATGGAAATCTCTGGCTTATTTCTTTTTAGATATTGGCATCATCGCAGGTTTATATGCGATCGCCTACACCGTCGATTCCTGGCTTTTTTACCCAATCTTTTGGTTGATGCAGGGAACCATGTTTTGGGCATTGTTTGTAGTGGGCCACGACTGCGGACACGGTTCATTTTCTAAGAGCAAATGGCTCAACAACCTGATCGGACACCTCTCTCACGCTCCAATTCTCGTGCCCTTCCACGGTTGGCGGATTAGTCACAGAACCCACCACGCCAATACAGGCAGCTTAGATAACGATGAAAGCTGGTATCCGGTATCGGAGAGCAAATACAATCAAATGCCTTGGTACGAAAAGCTGGGACGCTTTTATTTGATGTTATTTGCCTATCCAATTTATCTATTTCGCCGCTCGCCCGATCGAACTGGTTCTCACTTCATGCCCGGTAGCCCGCTTTTCCGTCCGTCCGAAAAATGGGATGTGTTGACGAGTTCCGCATCCTTGGTACTGATGGTAGGCTTTTTAGGCGCGCTAACCTATCAGTTTGGTTGGCTGTTTTTACTCAAGTTCTACTTGGTTCCCTATGTAGTGTTCGTGATGTGGCTGGATTTGGTAACATTCCTGCACCACACAGAAGCCGATATTCCTTGGTATCGCGGTAATGATTGGTCTTTCTTGAAAGGTGCATTGTCTACGATTGATCGCGACTACGGAATCATTAATTCCATCCATCACGACATCGGGACTCACGTAGCCCACCACATTTTCTCGACAATGCCGCACTATCACTTGAAGGAAGCAACGGAAGCCATCAAGCCAGTGTTGGGCGATTATTACCGCAAGTCAACCGAGCCAATTTGGAAGAGTTTTATTCGCTCTTACTGGGATTGTCATTTTGTCTCGGATACAGGTTCTGGAGTTTACTACGAATCACCTAACAGCCGGCGATCGGCTGAAGTTAAGTAGCTTAAATAAACAATAGAATACGTAAAAGCCCGGCTTCTTTAAGAAACCGGGTTTTTCTTTTTTCTGCGTGTTTGATAATAAGATGTTCCACATTTAGCCTGCATATTGGGGGCGGGCATCTTGCCCGCCCCACAAGAAATTTACAGATTACCTTTAAGCCCGATCGCCGTAACAATAGTCCACGCATCTACCAACAGCAACAGCAGCGTACATCCCAGCAAAATAAGATACATCCAAGGCTGCGACAAAGGGCGGACATCTCTAGTATCAATGCCTGTTTTTGCTTCTACCAAACCGACTAATTTACCAAACCCAGCCACTCGCATTGGCAACAAATAACCTTCACCCGAATGACTCAAAAAATAGTAAACTAAACCTCCTTGACCTGTCGATCGAGGTTTGAGAGCTTTTACCTCAGTCCAAGGTAGCGACCAACCCTTGCGAAACCAACGCGGAAACCAGTTGGGATATGTGACTTCAATCCCCTCCTCGCTCAAAATTACCCTTTCACTGAGCACGCCGTACAGGCCCACAGCGCCGACAACGATTGCCACCCAGAGGGTCGCCGGGGGAACCGGTGCTTTTGTTACTTCCGACAAAAACGGCAAGGGAATTGTCAGGGCTGTGTACAAGCTCAACAGCGTGATTCTAATCAGGGGAGAAAGCCGGAATACCGCCGGCTCAAATACTGGGGCCGAAGATGGGGAAGAAGCAAGAGGTTGTGCTGACATGGCTGAAATTCGAGAAGCTGTTTAATGATATTTTTGCACAGTTGCCGAACCCGCCAACCAAACTCAGGGAAATAGGAAAAACCGGACAATATTTGCCGTCGGGAGTTTTGATCTAAAATTCATTTCACAAACTTTGATTCTTAAGTGTTGAGTTTTTAAGGCTTTGCTGAAGTTGGAATTTTGAGCGCGGAGTTATCAATTCACTGACAATTTATAACTCAAAACTCACAACTTCAATTAATCAACGGCCGTTAGTGCCGGTACAGTCAGAGGTTCTGAGATTTCTCGGGATTTGGGGCGGCCAGTCATTGCTGCTCGATCGCCCGGAACTGCCTCTCGCGATCTGCTAGGATTGACGTTGGAATAGGGGCCTTCGTTAATCTGCAAGCGATCGCAAGGAATTTTATCCGACAAAATTGCACTGGCCATCATCCCGGTGTGAATTTCCAATGCTGCAGCGGGCATCGCTTCAAACACTAAGCGCTGTCCGGGAAACACCACTCGTTCAAAGTACCAGTTAGGAATGTTGGCGATGCGAGCAATCTGAATCTGACTGGTGGCGTTGACGTAGCAGCACAGAATCTTGCTGTCGGTGTCTGAGGGTACGGGGTCAAGAATTTGAGCCATAACTGCTGAGGGAGCCTTGCCTAAAAGTTTTAGTTATCTTCTCAGGCTAACACTAGGTGATCCCGCCTACTGTAAAGCCGACTACCAACTCCCTAATACATGAGAGACCGATCGAACTTAAATTAAAATCTAACCGGATAAATATCGAATTTTTGACTCCCCGCTGGGATTTTAAGTCAAAATACGCTGTATTGACTTAAAAATTAGCTTTTTTCTACTGCTGTCGCCGATCGACACTAACAAGCTCGGCCTTGAGCCAAATAGAAAAATTTAAGAATATTTAATGTCAAATTGCGAAAATTAGACATATTGTAAAGTTATATTAAAAGAATATTAACATAGCTGAAAAAGTTCCACTTTAGGATATGGCAATCATGGAAAACCGAGAAAACCGAGTCCTGTACGTTCGCCTCCCTTGCAATCCTATTTTCCCGATCGGAGTTGTCTATCTTTCGGATCACGTACACAAGCTGTTTCCCGATGTCGAACAGCGCATTTTCGATTTAGGTGCCGTACCCCCCCTGGATTTCGCTAAAGCTTTAGATGCCAGCATAGACGAGTTTAAGCCGACGCTGCTGGTTTTCTCTTGGCGGGACATTCAAATTTACGCGCCCGTGGGCGGCAGGGGTGGCAACCCGTTGCAAAATGCCTTCGAGTTTTACTACGCCAAAAATCCGCTGATCAAGTTCCGGGGAGCCCTCGGAGGACTGCGTTTAGCCGCGTCTTACTACACCGAACTCTGGCGCAATTTGGGACTGATTAAGCGCGGATTGAAGCGGGCCCGGAAATACCGCCCCGAAGCTCGTGCAGTGGTCGGAGGCGGTGCTGTGAGCGTGTTTTACGAGCAGTTGGGACGCAGTTTGCCGGCGGGAACTGTGGTTTCGGTGGGGGAAGGCGAAGCTTTGCTGGAGAAGTTGATTAAGGGCGAAGATTTGGCCGAGGAAAGGTGTTATGTGGTGGGGGAAACTGTGCCGCGCGCGAAGCTAATTCACGAAAAACCAGCCAACATCGAGAAAAGTGCTTGCGACTATAACTACATCGAAACCATTTGGCCGGAATTTTCCTATTATCTACAGGATATGGACTTCTACGTGGGAGTCCAAACCAAGCGCGGCTGTCCTCACAATTGCTGTTACTGCATTTATACGGTGATTGAAGGGAAACAAGTGCGGATTAATCCGGCGGATGAGGTGGTGGCGGAAATACGGCAATTGTACGATCGAGGTATCCGCAATTTCTGGTTTACCGACGCTCAATTTATCCCAGCACGCAAATTCATCGATGATGCAGTTGAATTATTGCAAAAAATCATCGCCGCCGGCATGGACGACATACACTGGGCTGCTTACATCCGTGCGGACAATCTCACACCCGAATTGTGCGATTTGATGGTAAAAACGGGGATGAATTACTTTGAAATCGGCATCACCAGCGGTTCCCAGGAACTGGTTCGCAAAATGCGGATGGGCTATAACTTGCGAGTAGTTTTGGAAAATTGCCGCGATTTAAAAGCAGCCGGTTACAACGATGTGGTTTCCGTGAATTACTCGTTTAACGTCATTGACGAAACCTTTGAAACTATCCGGCAAACTATTGCTTATCACCGAGAATTAGAGCGAATTTTCGGAGTAGATAAAGTAGAACCAGCTATTTTCTTTATCGGGTTGCAGCCACACACAATTTTGGAAGAATACGCCTTTAAAAAGGATATTCTGCAACCTGGTTACGATCCGATGAGTTTGATGCCTTGGACAGCGCGCAAGTTGCTGTGGAATCCCGAACCTTTGGGTTCGTTTTTCGGGCAAATTTGTTTAGAAGCTTGGCAGCGTAATTCCAATGATTTCGGCCGCGAAGTGATGGCAATTTTGGAGGAAAAACTCGGCTGTGCGGATTTGGAAGAAGCATTAACCGCGCCAGTGGAAATTAAAGACAAACAGTTGGCAGCAGTTAATTAATTACCAGGTTCCCAGGCAGGACGACGGTTCTTTTCAACAGGGGAAATGGGAGTAAAAATGTATCTTCTGTTTCCCTTTTTTTATTCATATTATGTCCGGTCGATTACCCTAATACGGTAGGAGTTCCCCTCACCAAAAATATCTGCCCATAATTGACAATCTCAAAAACCAGCCCTTTTAATCTCGGTCACTCGATCGGACATGATATCACTAAATAGCTAAGCGCAAATAAACATTACCCTGTAAAAGAGTCAGTTAGCGATCGCCTGGGGGACTATAAACCCGGTTTCTAGGAAAATCAAAGGTTTAGTAACGAGAAATATATGAAGAAACCCGGTTTCTCAAATCAGCGTGAACAAGTCATAAAACCTTAAAAATGTCATAAATGCAAGAGATTGCTTTCCGGCGATCGCATTGACATACTTATGTATTTTCACTGGTGTAGGGTGGACAGTTCGCACCTTACTTAAACCGACCCTGTTCCCTGCACATCTCACCTCTGACATTAAATATTATTAATATCCAGCCAAGATAGCTTAAGATGTAATTATATAGTTAAAACCAGGAGTGACAAGATGTTTTATAAGGAGAGAGTTAAGGGCATTAAAGGAGTAGTTCTAGTTATGGCAGGCATTAGTGCGATCTGCTTTTTGACTGCCTCAGCAGAAGCAACTGCACTAAATCAACCGATTGACAAAGTTCGGGCGATCGCACCCAACACTTTGGGCAATAATCAACCGCTACAAATTGCTCAAGTTGAGGGATGTCCGAGAGCCGAAATGGTGCAATTTTTCGCAACGCCCAACTTTTCTATATACATTTGCAAAACCCAGGAAGGCGATATTTTTTACCGAGGCCTCAGCAAAATAAATGGCAGCCAAATCAATGTCATGCAAGTAACGACAGGTGACGACGGAACTTATGAAGCGACTAACGGCAATATTATCTATTCCATTAACCCCCAACGCCTACAAGTCCGGCAAAATGGTAAGGTAATTTTGACCGAAGGTGTGATCAAGTAACACTAATTGTTATTTAATCATAAATTCACTAAATTCAGGGTGTATTTTATTTAAGTGAAAAATTCAAGAGTCGCCAAAACATATTGATTCCTTAAATTATCCAAGCTCATCAGTGGTAACGCTTATAAAATTGACTAACTTTTGTTTAAATACCTCTGAATTAGGACGATCGCCACAATATCGTCCACCGGTCTCGGCGGCGTCCGCATTCCCTTCGGAATCAAGCGGTTGAGTCCCGTCGGAGGGTACATTTCCCAGTAGCGTTCCCTCGCTTCTAAACTGCTGTACCTCTCGTCAACCTGAACAATTTTGATCGCAGGCGACAAACTCTGCGTTAGTTTTTGTTTCCAACTCTTAGAAGTCGTTTGATCTCCGAGCACCAATAACTCAATGGGAAACTGTTCGCACAAAGATTGAATAGTAGAAATTGCACTCTCCGAGGGTACAACTTGATGGTAGCAGACCTTCTTATCTCTACCCATTACAGCTATGCCGCATTTGTCTTTACCTGGATCGAAACCTAAAATCATAGCCAGTTACCTATTATTAATTACCAAGTTTATTTTTGAATTTTCAAGTCTCCGGGGCCTTGTTTTTGTTGTCCGGTGCGGAACACAACGGCTCCGTTTTCAAGAGCAACTAAATCTATTTTAAGCGGGCCGGCGATATAAGTGACATCTGCTGCGATCGCCTGAACGTCCAGCGGTTTCTCGTACTGCTGCAATCGCTCGATAAAACCAGCTAAAGTTTCAATCTGACTGTCGGCCACTTGAACTCTACCGCCGACAACACCGATCAGGCGAGCGCGAAATTGACAAGCTTCTATCAATTGCAGCAACTGCTGCCGCACCTGTTCGTGGGTCAAAGTCACGGGATCGACAGCAACCCCTGCAATCACATCTCCAGCGCGGAACACAACTCGATTGATTTCTGCTTCTGCAAATACCTTAATTACCTTTTCTTCCCGCAGGTAATTAGCGCCGGCGACAATCCGCACCACGTAATCTTGACCGTCTTTAATCTGACTAATTAGTTGATCGATTTCTGCTTTAGTAATTTGAATAACCTGGTCTCTAACCTTCCTATTTTCCGGCTGCATCAGTCCGACGGTGGTTTTATTTGCTTCTTGCAAGAGTCGATCGATCGCGCGACTCGCCATACCGGGTTCAATAATACGAACCACGCCCGCAGCTAAAATTTGACCGCGCCTGATGGCAACTGTACCCTCGCGGATTGCCTGAAAATCGCGTTCCAAAACTTGCACTTGCTGCTGCAATAAAGTTTGTTGCTGTTCGAGTTGAGATTGTTGCTGTGCCAAGGTTTCTAGGAGTGCTTCCCTCTCGGCAATTACTTTGTCGCGCTCGACAATAGTTCGATCGCGCTCGGCGAGATTTTGCACCCGCTGAGCAATTTCCTTGTCCCGTTGGGCAATTAGTTCGTTGCGAGCGACAATTTCTGCGTCTCGCCTGGCAATTTCTCTCTCTCGCTTGGCAATTTCTTGATCGCGCTGGGCAATTTGAGTTTTTACCTGCTCGATTAACTGTTGGCGTTCCTCTTGCAGTTGGGCGATTTCCGCTCCTAAAGTCGTTTTTTGACCAGAAACTGTTTTCAATTGGTTCTCGGTGCGATCGAGCTGAGCTTGTGTAGTCGATCGGATCGTTTCAACCAGTTTCAACTGTTCTTCGGTGCGAGATTTAGCCGCTTCCACACTGCTGAGCTGTTCTTCTGTCTGAGATTTAGCTGCTTCTACCTGACTTAACTGCTCTTCAGTTTTAGACTTGGCTGCTTGCACGCTGTTGAGCTGGGCCCGCAGCGAGTTTAATTTTGTTTGCGTTCGAGCTTGCTCAGCATTAGCTGCTTGGAGGGATTGATTAATTTGCTCTAAATTGGCTCTAGCTTGCGCTTGGGCGGCTCTGGCTTGAGCTAATTCAGTTTCAACTCGATTTTTTTCTTGAGTGGCCTGGTTGATTTCTCTGCGCGCGTTGTTGAGCCTTTTTTGAATCTCGTCTATTCTAAAAACTCCCGTTCGCAGCGGCTTGCTAGTAGCAAACAATATGCCCAGAGTGACTGCTGACAGGATGCTGCCGGCCATCACTGTCACAACAACAGCAGTATCGCGGGGGCGAAGTTTGAATAAGCTCAACCTTGCCTTGCCGACTTTCGTCCCAAGGCGATCGCTAACAGTGGCGATCACACCCCCCAACACTAAAATTACAAATACCAGGATGTATCCAGCAGTCATTCCGATTTTAGATTTTGGATTTTGGATTTTGGATTGAATCTAAAATCCAAAATCCAAAATCCTATACTTTCTCGGCATCAAGTGAATTGCTGGCTTAGGGCCACCGGGTTGTGGACTGTGATCTTTTTCTTGTGGATCGAGATCATGGTTTCTTGTCTGAGATCCCCGAGCAAACGAGTCACAGTTACCCGTGTCGAGCCGATCGCTTCGGCGATCGCCTGGTGGGACAGCTTCAAATCTATCGTAATCCCCTCTGTACCGGGCACGCCAAAATCCCGGCACAGAATCAGCAAAAAGCTGACAAGTCTCGAACCCATATCTCGGTGCGCCAACGTTTCGATCATCATCTCGGTTTGCAAAATCCGAGACGACAGTCCCCGCAGCATCACCATCGAGAGTTCCGGGTCTTCCTTGAGCGCTTTCTCGACTTGTTCGATCGGCAGCGAGATCAATTCCACCGGCGTAAAGGCTACCGCGTGGTAAAACCTGTCCGATCGGTGTCCCGTAATCAAAGACAGCACCCCAAATACGCTATTTTCGCGCAGGAGGGCGACTGTAATTTCTTCCCCTGCTTCGTAGACCCTGGAGAGCTTCACAGCACCTCTAATGAGAACGTAGACGCGCTCAGCCGGGTCTCCAGGGAAAAAAATTGTCTTGCCCCGTTCAAAGGTTTCCACAATGGGTGGAAACGCCCCGCCGCTGATTTGGCGGAACACGGCTGCTAGCGGTCTATCATGCGTCACGACTAGATCCTTTGTACTAATCAATACTTTATAACTTGCCGATTAACCTTATTGAGTAAATATACTGCCCAACCTCCAATATCTAGGGATTCTGTTACTTCCATCTAATGTTAAGGTAAACACGCACTGTATGATTAAATCTAGCCCTTCTCTTAACTTTTTCAATTCCGCCCCCATGTAGCTCCACAGCAAAATTAATATCAATTGTGTCTCAATTGTGTCTCAATTGTGTCTGAATCAGTTAAATCTGAATCAGTTGTGTCTAAACTGGCGGGGTTGTCAGATATAGCCAATGAGAACGGTGCAAGTTGCTTTTAGATAAACTACAGATGATAGATTTGACCGGAAAAAATGCTCTTGTTACGGGCATTGCCAACAATCGCTCGATCGCCTGGGGCATCGCTCAGCAGCTCCACAAAGCTGGGGCCAACCTCGGCATAACTTATTTGAAGGACGAGAAAGGCAAGCACGAGCGCAAAGTCGCTGAACTGGTGGAACCGCTCAATCCCAGTCTGTATTTGCCCTGCAATGTCCAAGACGAGAGCGAAATTGAGTCTACTTTTCAAACCATCGCCGACAAGTGGGGCAAGTTAGATGTCCTGATCCACTGTCTGGCTTTTGCCGGCAAGGACGAACTTTCGGGAGACTTCACCAACACTTCGCGCCAAGGTTTCTCCAATGCTTTGGATATTAGCGCTTACTCGCTGGTGCGGCTTTGTGCTGCTGCTAAACCCCTGATGGCCGAGGGCGGCAGTATTGTGACGCTGACTTACTTGGGCGGCGTCCGAGTAGTTCCTAATTATAATGTGATGGGAATTGCTAAGGCGGCTTTGGAAATGAATGTTCGTTATCTGGCTGCTGAACTGGGCCCGTTAAATATTCGGGTAAATGCGATTTCTTCTGGCCCGATTCGGACTCTTGCTTCGTCAGCAGTTGGCGGTATTCTGGACATGATCCACCACGTTGAGGAAGTGGCGCCACTGCGGCGGACGGTGACTCAGCAGGAAGTGGGAAATGCTGCGGCTTTTCTGTGCAGCAATCTCGCTAGCGGAATTACGGGTCAAGTTTTGTATGTCGATGCCGGTTACGAAATCATGGGAATGTAACGGTAGTCGAGAATTTTGAGTTATGTAGGGGCGGGTTTAGACAATAAACTTTAACTTTAACAAGTAAGTTTTATCTCGCATCTTCTTGCACCATTTTCAAGAACCTGTAGGGGCGGGTTCACCAAAAACTTTCTCCGGTAACAGACAGGTTAAATAAACCCGCCCCCACCCACCAAAAATCCCTTGATTGACGTTGGTGTCTGATGTCAGTTGTATGCAGAACCAGCCCCTCGCTTGAGACTCAACACTAAAAAAATCCCGTTCTCAAATTACTAATTATCAATAACTAATGAATGACCAATTGCGAATTATGGAGATAATCGATCGCCCTTCTCTTCCTCCTGCAAATTCAGTTCAACCAGCTAGGGCCGCCTTGGTGAAACGCACGACACTAGAAACGGATGTCACGGCCAGCCTCAATCTAGACGGTGTAGGAACTTGCAAGGCGTCTACGGGGATTCCGTTTTTAGACCATATGTTGCACCAGATTGCTTCTCACGGATTGATCGATTTGGACGTGCAGGCGATCGGGGATTTGGAGATTGACGACCACCACACGAACGAAGATGTGGGAATTACCTTGGGCCAAGCCCTAGCAAAAGCTGTCGGGGATCGATCGGGCATTTCTCGCTTCGGGCATTTCATCGCACCTTTGGATGAAGCTTTAATTGAAGTAGTGCTAGATTTTTCGGGACGGCCTCACTTAAGTTACAGCTTGGAAATTCCCAACCAGCGGATCGGCACTTACGATACTGAATTAGTGAGAGAGTTTTTTTCAGCGGTGGTGAACCACACTCAAATGACACTGCACATTCGACAGTTGCAGGGCGGAAATTCTCATCATATTGTGGAAGCGGCGTTTAAGGCATTTGCGCGAGCTCTGCGGATGGCGGTAGAAATCGATCCGCGGCGCGCCAGCCGGATTCCGAGTTCTAAAGGGGTTTTGTAGTATGGGGTTTGCAGTAGCGCTTCTGGGCTACTGCAAAGCTGTCAATCAAAATATATCTGCTATATAGTTAAAAACGCCTTGACTTCCCTCGCCGTACTTTCCGATCAATTCAGCGATGATTCGATCGCTACACCTTTCTATAGCTTCATCAATAGAACTTTGTGCTAAAACTTGACTAGCCGACTGACGCAACACTTCAAACAGATTCACAGTATAGCGAGTATCTTCACTGACAAAATCCCACAGTTCTCGACCTATTAAAGTGATCATTTCCGAATTGGGCAAAATTTGCTTCAGTAAACCAAGTGTTACAGTTTTATTAGTTCTTTTACCGTAAGCTATACCAATATAAGCGCGATCGCCCTCCTGAATTTTTTCCTCAATTTTGGCAGCCCAATATACTATCGGGTCTTTATCCATATCATTTGGGCCACTTTTTACTTGTATCCAGCATTTCTCGCCCTCACTGGTAGTTTTAATTGCGTCCCATCCTGACTCTTCCGGTGGAATTTCTGCACTTTCAGAGCAAGATATCAATAGTTTTTGAATAAAAAATCCCATTGATGTGACAATAGACCTCGTAGCCGTCATATAAACATTAAGCCTGACAACTTCTTCTGGAGTGTCCAGATTTAACGCCCTGATTAAAAATGGGTTGGGATGAATTTTCCCTAAAGTCAGATTTTCCACCATAACTAGCTGTCGCCCAGTAAAATCTCGACAAATACTGGCTAAAAAATTTTCAGCAACAGTAAGTTGCAGCGAAAGCTTGCCTGAAGATATAAATGCTAAAATGCGTTCAATCTCATCGCAAGTAAATCTGAGTGCTGTTTTGCCAGATATGCTGCTGATGCCGTTTCTGAGTGTGGCGGCTTCTAAGTTAAGAAATTCTTCTAACTCCGCAAAGTGACTGGCGAAAGATCGAGACTTTCTGGCTAACAATCCTACTTCTTTTTCTAAAACAAATGCTAATAATTCATGAAGTTGCCCTGACACTTTTCTTTTTCCTCAACTCTTTTATATATTAGTTAACTGAAAAGAGAAAGCTGAAGAAACTCATACTTTACTAAAATCCAAAAGCAAGAGCATCAAGCATATGCTTACCCTTCTCCCGCCCCACTTCTTGATATATATCCAAAAGTTCTTCGTAGGCAGTCTCTCCCCCTATAATATTCCAAAACTCATGTCCCATAATGACAGCTTGTTGAAAAGGCGTGTACTTCCTTGCCACTGGCCATTTATAATCTGAACGATTTGGCCCGTAAGGATTGTAAGCCATAGCATAATAAGATTGAGCATCGGGCCGAGACAGTCCGCACAGTAAATGATATCTCAGCAGTCGTTGAATTACCTCCAAGCATTGTCCTTTGTTGGGTTTTGACCCTTTAATTTCAAAGAAAAATTTCCTCCCGTCACGGGATAGCACGTACAAATCTGCTTTGACTCTGACCGATCGCGTAACTAAATGGTTCGTTTTTTGAGCCACAAGAACAGCTTCTATCATTTCTTCAAAAGCAGGTTTATTTGCATTATTGTCTGCTGACTGTTCAAATAGCGCTATCTGATGCTCAATTTCATTGATAGCCTCTATGCTAACTTCGCCATAAATTTCATAGCTTCTGCTTGCTTCTTGGTGATGTTCCAAAGCAATGAGTTTTGCACATTCTTCATAAGTTGTGCCCAAGCTGCTGCTGAAACCTCTTTCAAACTCGTTAATCCGTAGCAATTCTGAGGGCATAATAGCAGCCTGAAACGGTTTTAGTTGACCTTTAGAGGATTTGCATGATAAATATGCTGCTGGAATATCAAGTTTCGGTATTAGCCGTCCTCTGTATTCATTGACAAGATTTTCGATGAAAACTTCTAAGTATGCTTTGATTATGATGCGGGTAGTTGAGCTAATAGCTGACATTATTTTACTGCAAACATTCTGTTGACTAGACTTGTTGAAAGCTACCATACCAAATCAAGCTTAAATATCTCCCTTATTTCTTAGTCCGCAGAGGCGGACTTCGTTTGTGTAGTTGCGGTTTCAACCGCCGAACTATGGAGGGGGTAGCTTGTATTAACCACCCGCACTCAATCTATCCAAACTTCGTCAAGAATCTGAAAGCATCGAGTACGTGACTCGCGCAAACGTAAGGCGAAGTATTGTAAAAAGCTTGCCAAGCCGCCGCTTTATCTTCGTCGTATTTATCGGATCTTTCCTGGTGTTTACCCAGCCAATTCAGCCGCACTGCGTGACCGACTAATACATCTAAAACGATGTATTCTTCTACTTGCAAATCTGGGTTACGCTGGGCGATCGCTGCCAACTCCATCAGCGCCTCAATATTGACTTGTCGGTATTCCGGTGCGACAATCTTATTCAGCAAATGCTCGATTTGTAGCGCGAAATTCTTTTCGCCTGGGGTCATTTCCGATAAAATGATATGGCTATCTAAGCGATTGCGCCGCTCTAATTTGTCGCCAATTATCAAGCCTTTGCAGTGCCGCAGGAGTCCCCAAACACTCGGATAAAAATCCTTCGGTACGCGATTGACAGTACCTTCCATCTGCCGCTTCCGCCGCCATCCTCCCGCAGGCATTTGCGGTTCTTCGGAAACAGGCGCTACTACCCATTCAATATCTTTTTCCGCCTGTTTGACGCGCAGGGATTCTTGCTGTTTAAGGATTTGATTCATTTCCTCGTATTCTGTCAACACTTGGCGCAGGCGATTTTTGATTTCAAAAGGGCTTAGCTGCATTAAATGTTCGTAAGCTTCATTTTGCGTCACTCCTAATTCGCGGGCTAATTCGCTTGTTAACAGCAGAATAAAGTAGCTAACTCTCAGTGTCAGTAGACCTTTAAATAATTGCGGTTCTGCTTTAATTAGGACGCTGAGGTAAATTAGAATTTCTTGGGTGAGAACTCGATCGCGAATATCTTCTCCGCAGAATTGGCGAATTTTGTCCATCACTTCGGTGTAAGATCCGGGTCGCGAAATTATCGAATCTTCGCTGTAGGCTTTCCCCACAGCAATCTGTTTTTGCCGCACCAAAATATCTGTCACCGCATCGGACAAGCTGATATCAACCTTGTCCAGCAAACCTGCGGCATGGCGGATGACTGCCCATTGGATTTTTGATTGCGAACTTTCTCCAGCTTTGGTATAAACTTCGTTGAGCAAATCCACAACTTCTACTGTTTCTTCCGCACCTCCAAATCCTGTATGAAAATTTAATCCTTTGAGTCTAACTAACGTGTGTAGCAACTCAATTTGTTCGTACAGATTTTCTGAATCTCGCAGGCTATTTAGCAAAAAGTTAGTATTAGTTTCACACTCTAATTTAAATTCTTGCGTGTGACCCAAAGGCCAAGTTTTTTCAGGATTGTAAGTTAGATAGCTGCGCGTTTCTACTGCACCTGTCACCGGAGATTCGGTAAATTCAAAATCGTGCATGAAATCAATTCTTTCGGTGCCAGCGGTCAGCATTAACTGCTTAAGATTTCCGAGTTTAACGGGCGTGTTTTTACAGTGTCCATCCCGGAATTCCTTCATTAATTCTAACAACGCTTCCCGGCCGGTTTCCAGCATCGTGTGAGTCAGCATCAGCGTTACCGTAGGGCGTCCCAACTGATACCAGTGGTGGTGAATGTGAGCTATTTCGCTCTTGATTTGGGCTACTAAAAAATGGTAATCTAAAGTTAAGTAAAACTCTTGTCTGTTCAAAAATGAGGGGAGAAATACGATCGCCTCTTCGCGAATTTTAAACACCCGAGAAGTTGTTAAACTCCGCAAACGGCGCACGGGGCGGCCGGTTAAGCCTAATTGGTCGTTGCGTCCAATTTGCGTGTAAATAGCTGATAATTCTTTAGTCTGGCGGACTTGAATAGGTTCTACCTGTTTTGGGGTTTGCGCGGCAATGCCGTTAGCGGCTAATTCTGCTTGCAAATCTTCGTCTTCAGCTAACAGGGCAATTTGCACTAAAGGTTCTCTGTGTTGGCCGACCGACAGGTGCCTTCCCAGCGGGTCAATATCGCCCACTGCGATTAATCCTTCATTTAGCAATTGACCGAGAAAATACAGACTTTGCGCCCAAACCAGGGGAATATTTTCATTGGGTAAGCGCTGCTGGCTGCGGGGATTGAGCTTTTCTGCTTCTATATTTTCGGCGGGGACGTAGTACAATTCGGGTAGTAGTGGCAAACCAGAGCGATCGACTGCTAGAGATTCCAAACGCTGCTGGTACTCCTGCACTTGAGCTTGATTTCCCTGAAATATGCCGTCCAAGAGCAAATAAGTGAAAAATAGCGGCCACTCGCATTCAATGTGCTCGAACTGCCTTAATTCTGTGGGTTCGTAGTGCAGGCGATCGGCATCTTCCAAAACTGTTTGGTGTCCGTCCCGCAGAAACCGCTTGCAGCCGTATTTTCCTTGCAATTTGTCAATGATCTTATTTCGAGTCCGTTCTATTAATTCTCGGTCTTCCACAGCAAAAGCCGGAAAACTAATCACGCTCAATAAAGCCGCATCTACTTCTTTTGAACTAGATTCGCGAGGCAAAAGCGATTCCAAAGTTATGCGACTTCTGGCAATTTCGTCTGGCAAAACGTGAATAACTGATGCTTGAGAACCTTTAATTCCGAACAAATCTAACCCATTTATTGCTTCCAGCGCTGCTTTCGCCATGCCAACTGAACTGGCGTTCAATTCTGCATTGCCGCGATTGATTTTATGACCTCTTTCCCAAATTCCGTAATCCGGCGTGCGGTAGGCTCTACCGATGTAGTAAACTAAATTTTGCACGAAATTGACTTCATCTATTGTAAAAATTACGTGCAGCCCGGAAGCCGTCATTTGAGCAAGAATTAATAAAAATATAGAGGTAGCGTCTAACTGTAAATGACCCCACTTGTCATCACCGACAACAATACTTCCAGTTTGAGTATTGTATTTAGCGTGCAGGGCATCTAGGGGCGACTGAGTATTTTTAAAATGTTCTACTTTGCTCGATTGCTGCATCATCGCAAACAGCAATCCGCGCATCAATTTGACTGTGCTATGTTCGAGTTCAAATGTTCTGCCCTGATCACCATCAATTTTGCGGTAAGCTAAACCCAAACCCCAAACCGCGAGAATGCTGTACACGTTGTCGCGTACCCAGGCATCGGTGTAGTCGCCGTGGGCGTTGACGGCGGTACTCGCCGGCAGCAAACCAGTAATTGGGTTCTGGCGCTTGAGGATGATGTTTTTGATTTGCTGGTAGTAATAATCTAACCTGGTTTGCCGCTGGGTTTTTGCGATCGCCATTTCGTTTTCCTTCTTTTTCCTGATGCGAGCCGAATTGCGGTGAATAGACTTTTAAATATATCAGAGTTTAGATTATTTCTCAAGTTATCCAAACACAAAAAGGTAATTGCCATGTCTACCCGTAACAACAATAACAATAGCGTTCCTTTCGTGAAAGTTGTCTACTCTACAGTTAAAATTAATGGTAAAATCGAGCTAGTACCGATGGAATGGTACGCTGACGGGTCGGTCAAAAAAATCGAACACTAATGCTCGATCGCACTTGGCTGGCCAACTCTAATGAACTTGCGCGACCCGTCGCTTACAAAAAAACCGGTTTCTGGGCCACCGAACGATGACTTAACAGACTATTGGTGGCACAAACCGGGTTTTTTGCGACCAAAACTGCTCTAGCGTCGATCGCCAATCTCAGCTAATTTAAATAACTAGGTGTGTAGGAATCTCAAAGAAAAAAATATGGATCGATCGCGCCCGCAATTTTCAGTGCTGGGACTACCAGTTCACATATTAGATGATTATGCAGGTTGGCTGATGCAGCGTCTGCATCAAGGGTTAGGAAGTCATGTGGTGACTTTGAATGCTGAAATGGCCATGCAAGCCGAGCAAAATCAGGCCTTAGCGGATGTAATTCGCAAAGCGGAACTCGTGATTCCCGACGGTTCGGGAGTAGTGTTGTACTTGCGGCTGCGTGGCAAACCGGCACAGCGCTATCCGGGGATTGAATTAGCAGAATCGCTGCTGCAACAAGCCGGAAAATTGCCTGATTCGGAACCACTATTTTTCTTTGGAGGTTCCCCAGGAGTGGCGGCTGCGGCGGCCAAAACGTGGCAGCAAAAAGTTAACGGATTGTCGATTGCTTCTCAACACGGTTATCTTTCCGCAGATGAAGAGAAAGACTTCCGTGAAAGCCTAAAACAAATGCAGCCAAAACTAATTTTTGTAGGCTTGGGAGTGCCGCGCCAAGAATTTTGGATTGCCGAACACAGACACCTTTGTCCTAATTCGATTTGGGTGGGAGTTGGTGGCAGTTTTGATATTTGGGCGGGAACAAAAGACCGCGCGCCGGCTTGGTTTTGTGACAATCATTTAGAATGGTTGTACCGACTTTATCAAGAACCTTGGCGGTGGCGCAGGATGTTAGCTTTGCCACAGTTTGCATTGAAGGCTTTGGGGGATTTTAGAGCTTAAAAGCTGCTAGCCTAAAATAGGTTTGTAGTGAGGGCTTTAGTCCTCATAAAATTCTGATAACTTAAGTCCTCACTACGAACCAATTGCCATTAAACAATGTAAGGAGAATCGATCGCCTTTGCCCGATTAATCGCCACCAAAGTCTGGTAAATCAAAGCCGAAATCTCAGCGCGGGTAATATCGCGCTGCGGCGAAAGCCAATCGCGGGAAGGATAATTAACCACAATCTTCAAAGCAGTTGCGGTGGCGATCGCACTTAAAGCAAAATTAGGAATTTGAGAACGATCGTTGTAAACTTTCAAAGAATCAGGATTGCCGCCCTTGAGTTCCAAACCGTTAACCAAAGACACGATCGCCTCACTCTTAGTCAAATTCTGATTCGGCCCGAACTTCAACCCCGGAAACCCCGCCAAAAACCCCCCCCGATTTGCCCGTTCGATCGCACTTCTCGCCCAAAAAGTAGCAGAAACATCAATAAAATTTGTAGCCGGAACCCTCGGAATCGGACTAAACGCACTCACCAACAGCGCCGCATATTGAGCACGATTTAAACTGTCATCAGGCCGAAAAGAACCGTCAGGAAAACCGCTAATTATATTCGCCGCAGCCAAAGCTTCAATAAACTTCTGTGCCCAATGTCCAGAAATATCACTGAACACCGCACCGCCGATATTCGGATTGCCGCCACCCTTTCTCACCGCAGCTTGCACAGCTTTAAAAGCATTCACTTTCCCGTAACCAAACCAATCGCTGCGGCCGTTGTTAGGATCGTAATTTCCCAGGCGATTGCCCAACTGGGGATCGGGATCGGGATCGACAATTTTCTCAGCAGTTTGTTCGAGAATTCCCCGCACTTCCCGCGCCGTCAAACGGGGGTTAGCCGAAAGTATCAACCCTGCAACCCCAGCGACTACGGGAGTGGCGCTGGAAGTACCGCCAAAAGTATCAGTATAGTCCCCCCAGTCGTAGCCCCGATCGCCCACTCGATCGGCAGTAAACACCCCCAAACCGGGCAAATACTGCGTCACCTCCGGCGGCGTGCCGATAAATCCGGTTTCGGGCAACCAAGTTCCCGGCGGCGCGTTGTTGCTGGGGGCGCAAACCGAGATGCTGGTGCCCCAATTGCTGTAGGCTGCTTTTTTGTTGAGGGAAGTGGAAGCGCTGACGGCAATTACGTCGGGGTGAACGGCAAATCCGTTTAGCCATCTAGTTTGACCCTCCACAACGTTGTTTGGCCAGCCTTTCTCGTTAATTGTGCCGTTAACTGGGCGGTTGGCATTCCCCGCCGCGAACAGAATAACGCAGCCTCTGCCGCCCCGCCCTTGGGTTGCTGCTTTGGTGATAACGGCACTCTGCCGCAGGGAAAGGGGATAGTAAACTGCCGCAGGCCCCCAACTGCAAGAAATGACGGCGGCACCTTTATCTATCGCCCAATTAAACATTTTTTCGACAGAATCGTCATCGAGAAAACCAGTGGTACGGATGGGCATTAGGGCGCAGCCGGGGGCGACGCCGACCATGCCTTTGCCGTTTTCTTCAGCAACGGCGACGCCGGCACAACTTGTGCCGTGGTTGTCTGAGTCGGCTACTGGCATCGGGGAGGTGTCGCCCTCTTTGAAATCGATGGGTGAGACAATTTTGCCTTGGCCTTGAAAATCTGGGTGGGTGATGTCAACTGAATCATCGGCGATGGCAATTACGATCGATCGAACTCCGCGAGTCATGTCCCAAGCTGGTTCGGCATAAATTTGAGCACCGCCGACAAGTTGGTTGCCGCCTTTGTTATTGAGATACCACTGTTTGGGATAAAGCGGATCGCGGGGCGTGTAATGCTGCTGTGTCTCTACTAAAATGTTTGGTTCCGCGATCAAAACTTCTGGATATCTTGTCAGGCGGTTGGCAATTTTGACCGGGTTTTCTGTTGCTTGTTTTGTGACTTCGCAGACGAACGTGTTCGGAATTCCTTCTACTGGCCGGACTATTTTTAAAGCTGCTGCATTGGCGATCGCTTGTCGCGATTGTTCGTCTACTTGTTCCCCAAATTGAATAGTAATTTGGTCTGTCAGATAAAAGAATGTACTCGGATTGTTGGCGGGGCAATAGACGTGGCTGGCAAAAGCTACAGCATCGCTGGCGCGGGCTGCTTGCATTGCGGCTTCTAGGCGATCGGGTGAAACGAGATATTCTTCGAGATGGCTTTGGCCGACGCGACGGTTGATTTTTGCCCCAGTTGTTGCAGCCCAATCGTTTGAGGCTGATGCTGTTGATGAGGGGCGGACTGTAAAGCGATCGTCCGCTTTTGACAGCAGCAATTCGTCGCCGCCGCGTTGTAAAATAACTGCCAGACTTTCATCGGGGACTCCAATCCCTTGATAGTTTTGGAGAGTGTCGGAGGTCGGTTTGCTGGGTTGTACCATCAGAAATATTCCTGTTTAATTTTGATGTCTATTTATCAAACATATTTATAAGCTGTCAGACAGGTTTTTACCATGAGGGGTTTGAAACTGTAACTAACAGCGGTAGGGTGCGCCATAAGCGCCTTACTAACTCCTTTCGTCTCAAGCGAGAGAGACCAAAGTTTGTGTAGGATCGGTTTCAATCGGCGATTTTTATTCGACGGCTGAGTGTTTTTTAGATAAACCACCTCACAGAAAACTCGTTTTGAGCTTTTCTCCCGATCGCACCCTTTGACATTTCAACAAATTTGGTTTACACTTAGCCGGTTGCGATCGCCAATGGTAAGATCGGCTCAAGCTAAATATTTTTTTAAAGCGCACAGGCGCAAAGTAATTTCATGGTATACTCTGGAACTGTTTGCTGGCTTCGCTCCACTGCCCGGATTACGATCGGGGCGATCGCAGCTTTTACCCTGTTGCAACCGCTCCAAGTCCAAGCACAACAACCTTCTGGGCCAGAGAACCAACCGCAAGTCGAGCCCGCCGACGACCCCACAGACCCCAACAATCTTCGCCCTCTGACGCAAGACAGCAGCTTGCTGAGCGTCCCAGGAGGCCAGCGTTTGATGACAGAAGCCAGCAGTGCTATTTCCTCTCAGAATTACGCACTGGCTACTCAAAAACTCCAAGAATCCCGCCAAATTTTCAATCAACTGTCCAACTTCTATCAACAACTGGGTAGCAGTTTTGCCGGAATAGACATCCGCTTGGCCGAAAGCCACCGCACCAAAGCTGTAGAAACGGCCCAAATGCGCGACGAAGCTACCTATCGGCTGGCGTTGGTACACCGGGCACAAAATAAGCCCGAACTGGCTGTGCCCCTGCTGATTCAGATTATTCGATCGCAGCAGCCAACTCGCGACTTGGGCAAGAAAGCTTACCAGCAGTTACTGGAATTGGGTTTTGTGGATTCGCCCTTTCCCCGGCCTGCCAGCAGTCAACCGAGCTCATCGACAAAATAGTTCCACTAAAATCTAAATTACAGCCGTTTATCAGAGAAACCAATGGTTACACCGTCTCAAGTAGCAGAAATGATTAAGGCAGGGTTGCCCGACGCTAAAATACAAGTTGAGGATTTGACCGGTGGCGGTGACCACTACCAGGCGAGAGTCGTCTCTGCAGCCTTTGAAGGAAAAAGCCGAGTACAGCAGCACCAACTGGTTTACGGCGCTCTCAAACAGGCAATGGCTAGTGAAGCCATCCACGCTTTGGGCTTGGAAACCTTAACTCCCGCAGAATGGGAAGCGAAAAGTCAAGTTGCTTAATTGTTGAGTAGCAATTGGATATCACAAGTTTGTGCTTGTGTCAATAGTTGCTTGAAATATAGTTGCTTGAAATACAACTGCTGCACTTACGCACAAAAACCACAAAAACCCGGTTTTTTTTACCGGAATCTATGGCTGTAACGAAAGATTTTCGTAAAAAACGCGGTTTCTGCGTCAGTCAACGTTTAAAAATTTTCAAACAATATTAGGACCTACCATGAGTACAACAGCACATCAAAGAATTGACGAGTTGGTTAAGCAAAACAAAATCATGGTGTTTATGAAGGGCAATAAGTTAATGCCCCAGTGTGGTTTTTCTAATACTGTGGTGCAAATTCTCAATACTTTGGGAGTGCCTTACGAAACTGTTGATGTTTTGGCAGACCAGGAAATTCGTCAAGGCGTTAAAGAGTATTCTCAATGGCCGACAATTCCCCAAGTTTATATCAACGGGGAGTTTATTGGCGGCTCGGATATTATGATCGAGATGTATCAAAAGGGCGAATTGCAAGAAGTTGTAGAAGTGGCTTTGGCTTCTTAAATTAGACCTAAAAAACATTTCCCCGACTTCTTAAAGAAGTCGGGGAAATAACAGCAATCGCGTTTTACGTTGAATTAGGTTGATTTACTTAATTATTCGTTACCAGGCAAAGCCTAGGAACGCAATGCAGTGGGCTAGGCATCGAATTTTTAGGCTCCCAAAGCGAGGCCGAGCCTGTGGACATCGGTTCCGAGGCATAGCCAGGGAACCCGTTAAAATTGCCAATTCCCAATTCCCAATTCCCAATTCCCAATTCCCAATTCCCAATTCATCAAGGGTTTATCAAACCGAATTTGCTATTTAATAGTAGTCTGCTTCAGTTTGGGTCTGTGGCATTGCAAAATTGGAGGGGTCGTGAATGTAACGCGCTGCTTCTTCCTCTAGTCTATGAATCAGATAGGGTTCCAGGCCGTTGGAATGCCGCAGGGCTGCTAAATAGCCGTCTAAGTAAAGCCGCAGGTCATCGAAGCGATAACCTCTATTCCACATTTCGACGAGGGCGTCGGTGAGTTTTTGGTAGTGCCGGATTGTTTGGGTGTCTTGTAGCATGGTATGAGCTTGAAATCCTTTGTGGTTTGTATAATGACGGCGGGATTTAGGAAAGGCCTCGATTGATGCTGAGTGGCTCAGCTTGAGGCTATTTCTAAATAAAAGTTTTTACCCTGCTCAACAGGCTACCCTCCATAAAAAATTTCACTCGTTGCAATGCAGTTGCTCGACTTTTTGCGCGCACCTAGATAATTCGCTGTGCGTTTAATTAAGTCGGGATGTGGCTGAATTTGACGGTCAAAGTGGCTGAGTGTTCCGGCTACCGAGCGAACGGTTGGAGGAATTCTAGTTTCACTTGCGCGATTTGTCAACCTCCTGGGAGTGGGGGCTGGGTCGGGGGGATCGCTTTTAGCAGGCGGTTGGGGCATGGGATCGATCGGCTTTACACTGTCTTATTTTCATTGTAAGCTTACCGCCAGAATGATTTCACCTTTCTGCAGGCTGACCCTGCCAAATTAACCCAATCTTTAAAATTCGTACCCTAGGTATGTCCGCTGCTTTAAATGCAGCTAATGCTTGAGTAGCGATGGTTACAAAAGCTTGACAAAAGCTCTGTTAACCTTGTAGCAATTAGTGATATGGGAAGCTCGCCTCTGTGGAATCTGCAAGTATTTCAATTGTTGAAGGGAATCCGCACCTGCGATCGCTCTTGGGCTGGCATCTACAGCAAGTCGGTCACTGGGTGCACCAGTCAGCGGATATCAGTCACGCTAGGGAAATATTTTTCAGCCGTCAGCCAACCCTAGTCATTCTGGATGCCCAATTGCCGGATGGGGATGGTTTGGAATTTTGCAACTGGCTGCAACAGCAGCAGCAGTCGCTGATTTTGATGCTGTCGGCGCGGAATTCGGAATCGGATATTGTTGAAGGTTTGAAGGCGGGCGCAGACGATTACCTGACTAAACCCTTTGGGATGCAAGAGTTTATGGCCAGGGTGGAAGCTCTGATGCGCCGTAACCGCACGATGGTACCGCCGGCGACGCTGGAGTGCGGGCTGCTGAAAATTGATTTGGTGCAGCGCCGAGTCAGGTTGTACGAGGAACATATTGAGCTGACTCCCCAGGAATTTAGCCTGCTGTACGTGCTAGCTCAAGCTGGAGGAGTGCCGCTGTCGCGCTCGGATTTGCTGCGTCGGGCCTGGCCCGATGCGATTGATAACCCCCGGACGATCGACACTCACGTACTCTCTCTGCGTAAAAAAATCGAAATCGACCCGCGACAACCGAGCCTGATTCAAACTGTGCGGAATGTCGGCTACCGACTCAATCTGGAGTTGTTGAATGGGAATCAACGGCTTTCTCCGCTGGTACCGGGAGCTGTGAGTTCTTAGACTACGATCGAGCTATAAGTAGGATTTTATTTTGAGAATTGATTGGCGATCGCATCTGTTTTCGCAGCCATAATAAAATCATTGCGATGCAGTCCAGAAATCGCGTGAGTCCACCAAGTCACGGTAACTTTTCCCCACTCGGTTAACAGTGCGGGGTGATGTCCTTCGGTTTCTGCTGCTTCGCCGACGCTGTTTGTAAAGGCGATCGCACTTTTGAAATCCGGGAATTCGTAGGTACGTTCTATTTTGGGAATGCCATTTTTTTCGATTAAATTCCAATCGGGAATTTGAGGTTTGAGTTGGACAATTTCGTAAGCTGTGACGCGGGGAGAGTTTGGGCGGCAGGCGGCACAGCGTTCTGTTGCTAAAGGTTCCATAAATTGCTTGTTAGCGAGAAGATGCTAAAAGATATTATAGACATTTCTAATCTGAATTATTTTGGGCGGGGCAACTGTCCTTTAGGAGTGACGTAGAGAGTGCGATCGAAATCGTTCAAAAAACCGATGAGCAATCATTTAAAGCTTTTGGAAATAATAGTTCACAGTGGAATCGCTTAAACCGATAATATCAGGAAGGGGCGGGTTGATTTGGCTATCTTTCTGAGATTGTAAACCTTGGTGAAGCCGCCCCTCCAAGTGCGCTTAACCGATAATTTTCTTAATCAAATCCAACTTACCTAGATAGGGAGCGTACCGCCATTTTAAGTCAAGTAAAAATGACTTTTGCAGCACGCTTTTGTAATGAGAAAAAGTATCAAAACTCGCTTTTGCGTGATAGCTACCGATGCCGCTTTCACCAACTCCGCCAAAAGGTAAATCTTTTACTCCCACTTGCATAACCGTGTCGTTGAGACAAACTCCCCCCGAAGAAGTTTCCCGCAAAACTCGCTCTTGTTTCTCTTTATCCTTCGAGAACAAATACAAAGCTAAGGGTTTGGGACGGGCGTTGATTTGGGCGATCGCCTCTCCAAAATCATCATACTCCAAAACTGGCAAAATCGGCCCAAAAATCTCATCCTGCATCACCGGCGAATCCCAGGAAACACGATCTAAAACCGTCGGTGCAATATATCTATCTTCCGGCTTAACTTCCCCACCGACGACAATTTCTCCATCTTTGATAAACGCACTCAAACGGTCTAATTGCCGCTGGTTGATAATCCGCGAATAGTCGGGACTTGTTTGCGGATTGTCGCCGTAAAATTCGTGAATGACTGTTTTAATTGCTGTCATCAA
The DNA here is from genome assembly GCF_036700465.1 of Microcoleus sp. T3_A4. Taxonomy (NCBI): domain Bacteria; kingdom Bacillati; phylum Cyanobacteriota; class Cyanophyceae; order Oscillatoriales; family Microcoleaceae; genus Microcoleus; species Microcoleus sp. T3_A4. Next base: position 59,699 of record NZ_JAUBOY010000014.1, read on the forward strand.
AGCAGGTTTAACTTTTTTATCAACTAATAGGTAATCGGGAGCAATGCAAGTTTGTCCTGCATTGATAAATTTGCCCCATGCAATGCGTTTTGCGGTGTATTCAACCTGAATGTCGGAGTCTACAATGCAAGGACTTTTGCCACCTAATTCCAAGGTTACAGGTGTCAGGTGTTTAGCGGCAGCTTCCATGACAATTCGACCGATTTTTGTGCCTCCGGTAAAGAAGATGTGGTCGAATTTTTCCGCTAATAATTGTTGGCTGATTTCGACTCCTCCTTCGACGGCGGCTACGTAGGCGGGATCGAAGGTTTTGGATATCATGTCGGCGATAACTTCGGAGGTGTGCGAGGCGATTTCCGAAGGTTTGAGAAGTGCACAGTTGCCGGCGGCGATCGCCCCGACCAAGGGTGATATCATTAACTGAAACGGGTAATTCCAAGGCCCGATGATTAACACTACGCCCAAAGGTTCAGGGTAAATGCGGGCTGATGCTGGGAATTGATCTATCGAAGCAGGCACTTTTCTCGGCTTTACCCACGATTTGAGGTTTTTGAGGGCATAATTAACTTCGGCAATCGATGCGATTTCAAGATAAGCCTCGAATTCCGGCCGACCCAGGTCTGCCTTGACGGCATCGACTATTCGTGATTGATTAAGTTCGATCGCACTTTTAAGTTTTTTCAGTTGTTCAAGCCGAAAATCCACATCTTTCGTTTTCCCAGTCGCAAAAAATTGCCGCTGCTGCTGGATAATATCGCTGACGCTGATTACCATTTTTTGTCCTCCATGTCTATAAATAAATGTTACAACAGTAAAAGGAAAGTCGGGTAAAGTGCGATCGGTGTTAAAGCGTAGACTTCTGGAATAAGTCTGCGATCTGGGCTTTATGCTATAACTTATAAGGTATTAATTGTAGATTTTTAATGTGAGTTAAGTCATGAAAATATCTAAGAACGATTTTTTTTTCTATTCCTGCTGGCTGCTTTGCTTGCTTGCAGTAGCAGGATGTACCTCTAAGCCCGCAAAGCAAGTTGTCATCTGCTCAAAAGACTTTACCGAACAAGCCATTCTCGCAGAAATTTTAGCACAGCACATCGAAGCTAAAACAGATATCAAAGTAGAACGAGAACTGAATCTCGGAGGTTCGCTTTGCCATCAATCCCTAACAGCAGGTAAAATCGATTTGTACGTCGAATATACGGGTACTGCTTACGCCAACCTGCTCAAACAGAAACCGATTTCTGACCCCAAAAAAGTCCTCGATTACCTCAAACAAGAATATCCCAAACAGTTTAAAGCAGAATGGACGGAACCGCTAGGATTTAATAACAGTTTTGCGATTATTGTGCGGGGAGACGATGCCAAAAAACTCAATTTACAAACTCTCTCGCAACTTGGGAAAGCTTCACCTAACCTCCGGGCTGGTTTCGGCCCAGAATTTAACGAGAGAGAAGATGGCTTTCCCGGATTGGCTAAAACTTACGGGATTAAATTTCGAGAACAACCGAAGGAATTGCTGTTAGGATTGCTTTATCAAGCGCTGCAACAAAAAGAAGTAGATGTGATTGCTGGTAATACGACGGACGGTTTGATTCAAAGTTTGGGTTTAGTAGTTCTCAAAGATGACAAGAACTATTTCCCGCCCTACGAAGCAGTTCCGGTTGTGCGATCGCAAGTTTTGGAAAAATACCCGGAATTGCGTCCAGTCCTCGCACAATTGGGTGGCAAAATCTCTGAGGAAGATATGCGACGACTCAACTATCAAGTTGATAAGAAACAGCAGGAAGCCGGACAAGTGGCGCGGGAGTTTTTGCAGCAAAAGTTGGGCGTGTCAAAGCCATAAGACCTGTTGCATAAATCTTTGATTGATAGGTCAACCGCAGATGTTAGGCAGATAAACACAGATAAACGCAGATAATGTTAAGAAGACCGGGCGCTGGAAACCGCGTCTATAAAAAGAAAACCCGCCTGGTGCGGGTTGAAGAACAGGCGGTTAAAATTACCTTATTTTTTTCAGTCCGCTTGGAGTGGAGTTCGTTTTTGTAGGCGCGGTTTCAACCGCCGTCTTTGCTCTTAATTCACTTCACTCAGCCTCCGCAAATTCAAAATATCGCTCATCTTTTTAATTTGCATACAAGTCCGCTCAAACTGTTGTTTATCCTGGATATCCATGCACAAGTCAATTAATGCCGGCAATCCGGGGTAGGTTTTGACTTGAGCGCTGCGGACGTTTACTTGGTTGTCCTTTAAATGCGATAAAACATCATTGAGAACTCCCACTCGATCGAGGGCTTCAATTTGAATGTTAACCGGATAAGTGTTGGGTCGAGATTCATTGCGGTTGCTGGAATTCCAACTCACAGGAACCAACCGATCCCCAGGTACGCTTTCAACATTTGAACATCCTTGCCGGTGAATCGAAATTCCGCGAGTGCGAGTCACAACTCCAATAATTGATTCCCCAGGAATCGGACAGCAACAGCCGGATAAATGGTAAAGCAATCCCTCTACCCCTGCGATCGGCGATTTGCTCGGAGACGAACTCGGTACTGGTTTCGGTGTCGTCGATGCAGGTATGAGCATGGGCACTTCGTGGGTTCCTGCGGGAGCAGCTTCAATTTTTTGCTGCACTTTTACTAAATCTCGCAGTCGATTTACTACGAGATTTAGGGTGACTTCGCCGTAGCCCAAACCGGCGATTAAATCTTCGACGCTGTGGTAGTTGCAGCGCTGAGCCACAGACTGCATGGGTTCAGATTTCAGCAAAGATTCTAATCCGTTTTTACCTAATTCTTTTTCCAGCAATTCCCGCCCGCGAGCAAGATTTTCATCTCGGTGCGATCGCTTCAACCACTGACGAATTCGGTTTTTTGCTCCGTTTGTCTTGACAAAATTCAGCCAGTCGGAACTGGGATGACCATTTTTTTGGGTCAAGATTTCTACAATATCGCCATTCTTTAAAACCTTGTCTAGTGTTACCATTCGCCCGTTGACTCTGGCACCGGTGCAGTGATTACCAATTTCGGTGTGAATGCGGAAAGCAAAATCTACGGGAGTTGACCCGCTATTGAGAGCAATTACGTCTCCGTTAGGAGTAAAAACGTAAATATCTTCGTCGAATAAGTTGTCCTTAATGCTTTGTAAATATTCGCGATCGTCTTTGAGGTCGCTTTGCCATTCTAGGAGTTGTCGCAGCCAAGTAAATTTTTCGTCGTCGCCGGTGACTGTTGTGTTAGAACCGCCAGTTTCTTTGTATTTCCAGTGGGCGGCAATGCCGTATTCTGCAATGTGGTGCATTGCTACGGTGCGAATTTGCACTTCGATGGGGCGGCCGCTGGTTCCGATTACTCCGGTGTGCAAAGATTGATAGCGGTTGGCTTTTGGTAAACCGATATAATCTTTAAAGCGGCCGGGAATCGGGCGGAAAGAATCGTGGACGATCGCCAAAGCCCGATAACAGTCATCATTAGTTTCTACTATGATCCGCACCGCCGCAATATCGTACACTTGCTTAAACCCTTTTTGGCGGCGCTGCATCTTCGCGTAAATCCCGTACAAATGTTTGGGACGGCCGCTAACTTCATAGCATTTAATGCCTAAATTGTCAAGCCTTTCTCGCAAACTATCTGTGACTTCTGCGAGTTGAGTTTCTCGATCGGCCCGCTTCTCGGCCACCAATTCCTGAATTTCGCGGTAAGCTTCTGGTTCCAGGTATTTAAAGGCTAAATCTTCCAATTCCCACTTAAAGCGGCCGATACCCAAACGGTTTGCTAGGGGAGCAAAAATATCTCGGGTTTCTAGGGCAATACTGCGCTGCTTTTCTTCGGACAAATGCTCCAAAGTCCTCATGTTATGCAGCCGATCTGCCAGTTTGACGACAATGACGCGAATATCTTTAGCCATTGCTAGAAACATTCGGCGGAAATTTTCCGCAAGGCGCTCTGTTTTGCTGGAAAAATTAAATTTAGAAAGCTTGGTGACACCTTCAACCAACTGTCGCACTTCGGCGCCGAACCGTTGTTCTATTTCTTCGAGAGTAATATCTGTATCTTCAACAATGTCGTGGAGGAAGCCGGCGGCAATCATGACGTTGTTGCCGCCCATATACCTGAGTATTCCAGCGACAGCTACCGGATGGCAAATGTAAGGTTCTCCCGATTTGCGGTATTGTCCTTCGTGCAAGTCGCGGGCAAATTCAAAGGCCCGACAAATTAAGCTGTCGTCAGTCGAACAATTCGGGTTAGAGCCCCCATCCGGCTGCGATCGATTATTCAGGCATTCTTGCAGCCAATCGGGAACTACGGCAGGATCGATCGAAGGAGAGGGAGTCAGAGTGTTCGCGTTCATGGGGTACACCTTTAAAACTTAGAAATACAAATGGTTAAAAGCCGGTTTCCGGTTGAATTGCCGAAATTATGTGTTTAGCTATACTAAACTAATTGAATGCCACAATTTGCAATTCAAAAAAATAGTCGATTTTTCTCAAACTATACCTATGTAATCCGGAGTCGCCCCCCCTCGGAGGTAGGAAAATATAGTGACACCACTGCCGCCGCCGCAGTCTGTCGAACGAGGAAAATCGGGTAAAATCAGCAGATTTGGGCGGTAGCCGTGGAGGTTGCGGGGGATCGGCATTTACCGGCAACGCTAAACTAAAAGCAGCAGCCAGAAGGGTAGAGTTAGGGCAGAAAATCGAAAAAAGTTCTCACAAAACAGGGAATTGCTCCAAAAACGCACCGCTTCCCTCCATATGAGCAAACTTAAGTAAGTATCTACTTTGATTATAAATACAAATTTGTTTACAAAATCATGATATTGTCCGAAGACCGCCGCCAGTGCTACCAAGAATTACAGCAAGCACTAGAACAACTACAAAGAACTGCTGCACAGGATAATGTGGATCGGGTCGCGCTGGCGATCGAATACACAAAAGTGCAACAATTTTTCGGAAACCAAATTATGAGAGCCGAAAGCGATGAGTTAGACGCCTCAGAAACACCCCCAGAGCAGTCCTATTTGACGGAAATTCACAAGCAACTGCGGTTATTGGGGACAGATGTCACCTTTTTGCAAGCGTCGCGCCAGCCAGCGACAGCAAAGGCGAGGCAAACTGCGGCGATCGCGCGGCTTAACACGCTAATTGGCTACTGTGGCGCGCTGCTGCAAAAAAATTCTGGTTCTTCAGGGCCCGCCTAGATACAGAATTAATAATTGAATTAACAGGGAATTAATAAGGCAAGGAGAAATAAAGCGGTGGAATGTCCAAAATGTAAACATCCCAATTTAGAAGGCGGTACCTTAGCCGGCCGTATGTCGGTGCAGTGGTGTCCCAACTGTTACGGTATCTGGATTCCAGGCCGAGAATACGAAGCTTGGCAAAAAGAGCAAAGCCAGTGGTACAACAAATCCGAGAAGCCTGATGCGACAGCGACTCTCGGCATAGAATTCACGCCGTCTCCCTACGACAGCAAAGCAGCGCTGTGTCCCGAAGACGGTCACTATCTGTCGCGGGCGAAAGTTCCTTTCAGCAGAGTGCCCTTTTACATAGAGCGCTGTATGTTGTGCGGGGGCATTTGGTGCGATAACGGCGAGTGGGACATTCTCGAAAGTCTGGGATTCCACACCGAGATTGACAAGATGTTTTCTCCGAATTGGCAAGCTAAGGCCCGCGTGCAAGAACTCGCCTCTAGGGAACGTCAAGTGCTGACTGAGAAGCTGGGGCCGGATATCGCCGGATATGTATTGGAACTCGCGGAAGTTTTAGCAGACCATCCTCACGCAGATTGTGCCGCTACTTACATACTGCGGAGAGCTGAGTTGAAGCGAAGGGAAATTTAGTCAGTTGATGGTTGTCAGTTGTCAGTTGTTAGTTGTCAGTTGTCAGTTGTCAGTTATCAGTTGCTCGGTGAATGATGTACTAATAAAAGCTTTGTTTGTAGCTATTTTTATTTGTATTTACAAACAGCAGAGCAGTCTCTTGCCAATAACTAATAACTCTGGAACACTAAGAAGTAACAACTAACAGCCAGTATATTGACCATTAAATAACAAATAACAAATAACAACTGACCACTGACTACTGACTAAGGACTAATGACTAATGACTAATGACTCTTCTCTATTTTCCGTTGACAATCTGCGAGTAGCTTATCCTCAGCGGCGGGGCCAATCCGGTTGGGCCGTTGACGGGGTTTCCCTGACGCTGAAACCGGGGGAAAAGCTCGGATTAGTTGGGGAGTCTGGGTGCGGTAAGTCAACTTTGGGAAGAGCGGCGATGCGGTTGCTGCCGGATTCAACGCTGATTGAGGGGCGAGTTAGTTTTGCTGGAGAGTCGGTGTTCGATATGAATGCTTCGCGGCTGAGACAATTTCGGGGCGAAGCTGTAGCATTGATTTTTCAAGATCCGATGACTCGTCTCGATCCTTTGATGACTGTAGGAGAACATTGCATCGAGACTTTGCAAGCTCACAGACCGAATTTGGATCGCAAGCAAGCTAAGAAACGGGCGATAGAAACTCTGGAAGCTGTGAAAATTCCCGCGTCTCGCTGGTCGCAATTTCCCCACGAATTTAGCGGCGGAATGCGGCAAAGAGTAGCAATTGCTTTGGCTCTTTTGCTCGATCCCAAATTAATTGTGGCGGACGAACCGACTACAAGTTTGGACGTAACTGTAGCTGCTCAGATTTTGCAGGAATTAACCAGACTTTGCGAGGAACGGGGAACGGCTATTTTGTTGATTTCTCACGATTTGGCGATGGTGGCTGAGTATTGCGATCGCATTGCGGTGATGTACGGCGGTAAAGTCGTAGAAACAGGGCCGGTGCTAAACGTGTTTGAAAAGCCGCAGCACGAATATACTCGATCGCTCCTCAAAGCAGCTTTGCACATTCAAGCCGATTCTGACAAAGGATTAGCATTCGAGGAAATCAGGACTGAAGCCGTTACTGCAAACTCAACAAATTCGCCTCTTTTGACCGTAACGAATTTGCAGCAACACTACAGTTTAGAAAGCAATTTATTAGATCAGTTGTTTTCCAGGAATCGCCAGGTAATTAAAGCAGTAGACGGCGTTAGTTTAGAGCTACAACGGGGAGAAATCCTAGGGCTGGTGGGGGAGTCCGGCTGCGGCAAAAGTACCTTGTCACGCACGATTTTGCAGCTAATTACCGCGACTGGTGGCAAAGTGGAATTTCAAGGAATAGATATAACTGCCCTGAACCGCGATGCTGTGAGGAAGCACCGCCGCGAAATGCAAATGATCTTTCAAGACCCCCACGCTTGCCTGAATCCGATGATGACTGTCGGGCAAAGTATTGCTGACCCTTTGTTTATTCACAAATTAGCTAATGGCAGCGAAGCTAAAAAACAAGTAATCCAAATGTTAGAGCGGGTAGGTTTAAGTCCAGGGGAGGATTTCTTTCGTCGCTATCCGGGGGAATTGTCAGGAGGACAACAGCAGCGAGTTTCGATCGCCCGCGCTTTAATTACTCGGCCGCAACTGATAATTTGCGACGAACCTGTGAGTATGCTGGATGCCAGCGTGCAGACTCAAGTTTTAGAGCTGATGTTGGAGTTGAAGCAGGAATTTAATTTGACTTATCTGTTCATTACGCACGATTTGTGGGTGGCGAGATTTTTTTGCGATCGCATTGCGGTAATGAATGCCGGAAAAATTGTTGAAATCGGTAAGACTAGAGATATTTTTACTAATCCGCAGCACCCTTATACTCAGCAATTATTGCAGGCAGCTCCTTTACTGGCTCGAACTCAATAGAAAGGTATAAAATTGGGGCCATCTAATTTCTGTCACGGGCTTCTAGATGGATTTCGGAAATTTCCGGTTAAATTGGTTAAAGTTAAGGGATACTTTTCAAATCCTTCCACCGACACCAAGCACGATATGGCAGAATCTGACCTAGGCAGTTTTGCGGTGGCACCCGAAGCCTCATTCGCGATCGCACAAGATGAAGACACTGAGATCGATCGTCCGACGGTAACTCGATCGTCAGCATACAACAACTGGTCTGCCGACGATCCAGTGGGAGCTTTGTTCAAGGAAATGGCTCGGTATCCTCTACTGACAGCAGCCGAAGAAGTAGAGTTAGCGCGCCGCGTTCAAGAATTGGTAGCCCTGGATGAACTAGAACAGCGTTTGCAGCAGGAATTCGACAGAGTGCCGACAAAAGCTGAACTCGCAACGGCTTTGGGGATAAGCGAAACTCAACTGCAACAGCTTCGCCACCAGTGTCAGTCGGCGAAACGGAAAATGATCAGCTCGAATTTGCGCTTGGTGGTTTCGATTGCCAAACGCTATCTTAATCGGGGCGTGCCTTTTCTCGATTTAATTCAGGAAGGAGCTTTGGGTTTAAACCGGGCCGCCGAAAAGTTCGATCCGGAGAAGGGTTACAAGTTTTCTACTTATGCCTATTGGTGGATTCGCCAAGGAATTACCCGGACAATTGCCAATCAAGGGCGGACGATTCGTTTGCCTGTTCACATTGTCGAACAGTTAAATAAACTCAAAAAAGTTTATCGAGATTTGAGGCGTTCTCTTCAACGCAATCCAACTGAAACTGAACTTGCTAGAGAAATGCAAGTTTCTTGCGAACAGCTTCGCTACCTCCAGCAAGTACGTCGGCAATCTTTGTCTCTCAACCACCGCATCGGCTCAGAAGAAAGTTCGGAACTTTTGGATGTTCTGGAAGATAACGCGACGCAATCTCCCGAAGCTCAGATGAATGAGATGATGATGCGCCAAGATATTTTGGAGGTGTTGGACAGTATTTTGACTGAGCGGGAAAAAGAGATTGTTGCTATGCGTTACGGTTTGCTGACGGGCGAACCTTACACTTTAGAAGAGGTCAGCAGTTTGTTCAATTTGTCCCGCGAACGAGTCCGTCAAATTCAAAATAAGGCAATGCGAAAGCTGCGCCGCCCTCAAGTGACGGAACGATTGAAGGGCTGGTTGAAATAAGCAAAAAAAATTGAGTTGGGATTGTGAAAAATATTAAAATTATTGTGGGTGGGCACTCCAAGGCTGCCCTAAATATGCTAATTCAAGGTTGACAAACTTAATTAAAAATTACAAATCAAAAATGTCTTGATGTGGTATTTTTAATTGTTGATTGTCGCGTCCTACTTACTTATTTATGTCTTCTGAGGTAATTTTGCGCCCAGCTACCCGCGCTGACGTGCCGGTGCTGTTTGATTTGATTAAAGCTTTAGCTGACTACGAAAAATTATCTCATGCCGTTACTGGCAATGCCGTTGATTTGGAGCATCATTTGTTTGGCGATCGACCTTTTGCTGAAGCGATTTTAGCCGAGTGCGAAAATCGAGTTGTGGGCTGGGCGCTGTTTTTTTACAATTATTCTACTTTTTTGACTCAGCCGGGAATTTATTTGGAAGATTTGTTTGTGATCCCTGAGTTTCGAGGGCGGGGAATTGGCAAGTCTTTGATAGTTTATTTAGCGCAGTTGACGGTGGAAAGGGGCTGCGGGCGTTTGGAATGGAGTGTTTTGGATTGGAATGAATTGGCGATCGGATTTTACAAGGGTATCGGTGCTGATGTGATGCCCGACTGGCGGATTTGCCGGGTTGCGGGCGAGTCTTTGGCAACTTTGGCATCGAAGTAATTCAGGGTGGGCTAGGAGCAACGCCCCACAAAAAATTCATCTGTTCCACACACAGGCATCTTGCCTGTGTGTGGAACAGGCATCTTGCCTGTGTGCGGAACAGGCATCTTGCCTGTTAAGCTAAAAGGCCGCACTCCGGTTAATTAATACCGACCTACTTAAGTGGCAAAAATATAGGAAAATTTAAGTAACAGTAGATTTTGATTGAGAGAGTAGATCGTGATTATTTGGGTAAACGAGCAAATCGATCCGTCTGGTATTCTTTATTCTTGCATTGCTTGTTGCGATGAGACTCAAGCGAAGGATTGCCACGAATCTTTTGAGAAGAATTTGACGGCAGAGCAAAAACAGCAGGGCTGGGTTGCTACCTTGCGGACTGTTAGTTCTTGGGATGAGGTGCCTGTTAATGCTTTGAAATTGAATTAATGAGTGCAAGTCATCAGCAGCTTTAGTGTCGCCCTGTTTCCGTTCGCTCGAAACGGCAGGAAAACGTGGGACATCTGTTTGGAAAAGGCAAGATAGCTCGATCGCACATTTGTCAAATTAACAGAGGTTTGGTGAATGTGAAGGCAAAAAGCTGCAAGCATTTGGGGCTGCCAGTCTGAGGATTGTGCCCTGGAAGGTGCGGGAATTTGGGCGGAAATTTTCGGGCCTGCAGTGCTGCCAACACGCTAGGACGAAAAAGCGTGCAAGTGCGATCCTCTTCGATGGCTCCGCTAACGACAATTGGCATTTCTTAAACTGATTTTAGCATTACTATTAATAGATAGAGGCATTTCCAATTGTCTAGTTAAATTTTTATGATTGAAACCTTATTTCACGCTTATACGCCTCTAGTTATCTGGACTGGCTTAGGACTGCTGCTGTTTCGGTACATCCCAGTTGACTTTCCCAAGCTGCTGAGCTACTTTCTTTTCTGGATTGGGATACCGCTGCAAATTCTAGTTTTAGCCCGTCACAGCGAATTTTCGGGTGCTGTGGGATTCACACCTGCGATCGCCATATTCGTGTTATTTCTGAGTACGAGTTTTGCTTGGCTGACTTGGGTATTATTGCGTAGGCTGAGTGCGGCCCACATCAAAAAGCCCTATTTTCAGGGCAAAAATTCTCTGGTAAATTTATTTTTATTAAATTTTAATTCCCTGAAGCGATCGAGCGAAGGGAGTTTTATCCTAGCTTCGATGTTAGGGAATACGGGCTTTGTTGGATTAGCAATCACCCCGTCTATCATCAGCACCGATAACACCAACTGGGCTGTCTTGTACAGCGTCACTAACAATGTTATTGGAACTTATTGTTTCGGTGTATTTATTGCTAGCTATTTCGGGAACTCCGAGCAAAAAAATCACTGGTGGACTCAGATCCGGGACGTGCTGACAGTTCCCGCTCTGTGGGCATTTTTAATTGGTTTTTATACTAGAAACATCCCCCTGCCCGAGATAGTGGAATCGGGATTGCAGACTGCTGTTTGGGTGGTAATTGCCAGTGCTTTGCTGCTGGTTGGCATCCGGCTGAGGTCTATTAAGAAATGGGAAAGTTTTGAACTGGCGTTAATCCCGTCGCTGTTAAAAGTGGTAATTGTGCCGGTGCTGATCGGATTGGGTGCTAGTTATTTCGGATTGAGCGGCGATCCGAGGTTCGTGTTGGTGTTGATGTCGGGAACGCCCACAGCTCTTTCTGTGCTGATTTTAGCAGAAGTCTACGAGCTCGATCGCGATTTGTTAGCTAGCAGCATCGCCATAACTTCCGTCGGGTTGCTGTTGATGCTTCCGCTGTGGTTAGCTGGGTTTAGTTAATATTAGCTAAAATTTCAAATCAGATGGCTCTAAAATTTCGCAGTACAATCAACAATAGCTGCACGGAAAAGACTATGAACGAGACAATAACTGCTACAGGTCTGCCTCCTGCATTCCCCGATCATACCCAATTGCCAGACGAAGACGGTACATTTGTAAAAAATTTTCAGGAGCATCCCCAGAGCATCATTCTGACAGATTCGATCGGGCCGGTTGTAGAGCGGCTGCATCCAGACGGACAATATGCGGGCAAGATTGCGGCATTTACTGGCGAGAAACTGACCCGCCAGAGCGAGGCGCAGAAGCACCGGATTGGTTTTACGTGCCGAATGTACCCGCAACACTTGACGGTTTTCGCCGTTCTTATGTACTTTGGCGGGAACACATGGCTCCGTTCATTGCTTTAGAATTTGCTAGCGGTAATGGAGATGAAGAGCGCGATTCCCTACCCTTCGGGAACCCCTACGGGGAACGGGATAGCTTCGCTTCACGTACTCCCTTGAGTGTGGCCGCTGACGGTACCACCACTAAACCGGGTAAGTTTTGGGTGTACGAGAGAATTATCCGCATTCCTTACTACGGCATTTATGAAATGAGAACGGGCAATTTAGAGGTCTATCACCTGATAGATTTTGTGTATCGAAGGATGGAGCCAAACGAACGCGGTCACTATCCCATTCCTGTACTAGATGTAGAATTGGGACTGTGGCAGGGAAGCTATCAAAATCAAGAACTGCTTTGGCTGCGGTGGTGGGATTCCCAGGGGAATTTGCTGTTAACTGGCTCCGAACAAGTTGAAATTGAGCGGGCTAGAACCGAGCAAGAACGGGAAAGAGCCGAACAAGCAGAGCGAAAAGTTACCCAGTTAGCCGATCGAATGCGAGCAATGGGAATCGATCCCGATGCTGAGGACTGATATCAAATTTTCAAAACTCTCTCTGTAGCGCGAGCATCCCGCACCTAATCTTTTATAATCACAAAAAACAAAGCTGATGGAAACTAAACCACCTCTACCGCCCTTTACGTTGGAAACGGCTAAAGCCAAAGTTCAAGCTGCTGAAGATGCCTGGAATACCCGCGATCCAGAACGAGTAGCCTTAGCTTATACGGAAGATTCTCAGTGGCGAAACCGTGCCGAATTCTTCAGCGGACGGGAACAAATCAAGGCTTTTTTAAGACGAAAATGGGCAAAGGAATTAGATTACCGTTTAAAGAAAGAACTGTGGAGTTTTACAGACAATCGGATTTCTGTTCGATTTGAGTATGAGTGGCACGATGATTCTGGCTACTGGTATCGCGCCTATGGTAATGAACAGTGGGAATTTGCAGAAAATGGGTTAATGCGAAGACGTGAAGCTAGCATTAATGATGTTCCCATTCAAGAGTCTGAACGGAAGTTTCGATAAAATTTATCTGTGAGTTGCTAGAGGCATAAACCTGGCTTTTTAGGAAAATATGCAGGTTTGTAGTGAGAACTTTAGTCATGATTGACTAAACGCCAGAAAGACGAATAAAGTCCTCACTACTAACGAAAGGTTTGTAGTAAGGACTTGAATCATGATTAGATTTATTGCAAAAATACAAGACACCCCACCCCAACCCTCCCCTTGAATCAGGGGAGGAGGCAAGATTATTCTTGTTTCCCCCCTGAATAAGGGGGGACTTGCGGGAGGTGAATTTGACTTTTGCAAGAACTCTAGAGAAGTTTATAGAGCATCTGCGATCGTGTAGAATCTGAAAAAACAATTTTAATGGAGTTTTGTTGCAAATGAAATTTTTGGCGATCGAAACACTAATTTTTAGTTCTATCCTTCTGTCAATCTCATCATTGTCCTCTGCTCAAAGTAATCAACAAGGATCTACAATTCTACCCACAGGAGCTTACTACGCTCAAGGAACAATGTTCAATAACTCCCGTAGAGAGATTGCACATCAAAACAATAGAATCTGCATCAAGATCGTCGATGGCCCTGCAACTCCCTACAAAGGAGTCGAATCTATCACAATTAGCAGCGTGTCTTTGGAAAATGGGAAATACTATATTGATGCAACTGGCACGGAGCTAGTATTAAAAAACAATGGAAAAGCATTCTCTGGCGACATTCGCGGTACATGGGAGTATAGAGGTATCTCCTCCGATCGCAGGAGTCAACCCATACAAGCTGAAAAAATGGCAGAATGTGTAGCTGCTCAAGGACGATATGTGCAGAAGATGGAAGGAATATCCATTTCAGGAATCGATTTTCCCAAGCATTAACCACGATCGAGATGGGTAAGGGCGCAACCAAAAGGTGCTCTGTGGGATGCAGTAATGGGTAATCGAAGTAAGGTGCGCGGCGCGCACCCTACATCATTAGGTTATTCGTGCCAGACTGTATCCTCAATCGGTAAGCAAACTCGGAGAAGTCAGCACAAAGACATCCCTGGTTCCCACCCCTTCAGATTCCGGTTTAATCGGTGTAGTAAAGTGGAAAAACTCGTGGTCGTTAACTAACAGCAATTCTCCCGGATGCAGAATTTTATTAAAAACAGGCTTCTCTTTTTTAGCCAAGTACAAATGCGTTTCCCCGCCTACAATATTAGTTCTGTCAACTGAGAAAATCCCGATAAAATCAGTACCGTCTTGGTGAATGCCTTCCGGTGCGGGGTTGCCAAAATTGTTTGGCGAACAAGTCGTCCTGATTTGATGGATGCCGATTTCAGCTTCCGGGTGAATTTTGCAGGAATCGAAAAAAGCAAAAATCATCTGTTTGAAATTATCGAGGGCGATTAGTCGATCGTCCAATTCGGCAAATTCCCGCCTGATATCACCCACTAGCGGATTGTATGTTTTGCTTTGATACAAATAGCCGTGAGGTAACTTAACTAACTCATTTCCGTTGACTGCAAACCGCGATAATCTTCTCGAACGATACTTACCTTTCACATACGGATCGACAGGCATATCGTCAAAAAATTCCTTGAAGCCTTCTAGCTTAATCGAGTTTACTTTTTTGAAAGTAAACATGAAGGCATAATCCAAATGAATGGATTCTAATACGGTTTTCATAGATTTTACTCCCTGAAGCCTTGCTCCCCTCCCTAAATTTGCCTGGAGGAGGTGTATGCTTCTACTCTAGCGCAGGATTTTTGTATGTGTCGTAAAAAACACTACAAAAATTGCAAAGATATCGTAAAGACGACAAGATGAATTGGGGGCTGGTTCTTCTTTTAATCCAAAATCCCCAATCTAAAATCTAAAATCGATTGACTGCTTTCACCAGCGACTGACAGGCCCGCAGGAAAACGGCAACATCGACCCCAAGTGCGACGTACTGAACGCCAGCATCAATCCACTGCTGGGCGATTTCGGGGTTTTCGGCAAAAGTACCGGCGGCTTTGCCTGCTTTGCGGATGGTTTGGACTGCCTCTTGCATCATGTCGATGACTCGGGGATCGCGGACTTGGCCGGGAATGCCGATCGACTGTGACAAATCGTAAGGCCCCAGAAAAATCACGTCCACCTCTGGCACAGTAACAATTTCTGCCAGGTTGTCGATGCCGCATTTGCCTTCGACATGAATCACAACTAAGGATTCTTCGTTGAGTCGATCGGTGATATTTGTACCTGCAGCGGTGTAAAGTCCTGCCCGCGTAGCAAAGGAAAGGCCTCGCGTGCCCAGAGGACTGTATTTAGCACTTTTGACAGCGGTTTCGGCATCGATTTTGCTTTCAATTTGAGGTACTTGAACTCCTGCACTGCCGATGTCGAGAGCTCGTTGAATTTGCGGCCCGTCGTTTTTGCGGACACGAACAATCGGTGCAATTCCGGTGCAGTCGGCGGCGCGACACAAATCTTCAGCAGCAAGCGGGTTTAGGGGGCCGTGTTCCATGTCGATAACGGCGAAATCAAATCCAGCGTGACCGCATATTTCCATGAATGCGGGATAAGCGCAGTTCATAAATAAACCGAGGACTGTTTCGCCTTGTTTAATTTTTTGTTTGAGTTTGTTTTGACGCATGGGTAATCCCGGAAAGTTTAGTTGTTTTTTACCGCAGATGAAGCCAGATTGTTTTTAATAATACACCTCAAATATGGTCGTAATAAATTACTTTATGTTAAGAGAATAGACAAAAATTTTATAGCTGCTTTTGCCTCTATCTTAAATGGAATCAAGCACAAAATCCAGCCAAAAATAAACATTCCTAAAATTGGTAAAAATATGGCTCCCACGGATGGTTCGACTAACCAAGCAAATAAAGAAAACATTCCAATACTGCCAGTTGTCCACAGCCACAGAATCAGAAATCCTATAACTGTTGTATGTAAACTCATCCTAATTCTAATGGAACAACCGAACTGTTGATTATGTATATCTCCTTGTATAATTGGGAACAATAAATGTCTACCGATGATGATGCGATTAATTTTGAAGTTTTTGCCATAAATCGTTCCTTCATAGGGTTTGGCAGGGGGCTGACCAAAGGGTAAAATTATTCTAAAAACTTTGGGAGGAGTAACAACTTCGTCCAACCTGCGTAAAACTTCCGAATAAGTTAAACTGGTGGTAATTGTTAAAGTCTCAAAAGGAATAAATAACCTAAAAAATTTGACTATCTTGAGCATAAGGTTCATCCGGCTGTTCAATAGTTGTTGCTGGTATTAATGCCTCTTCTCTAAAAAAGTTTTCCCTGACAACAGCGCGAAATACCAGTATACTGCAAAATAAACATTTAGATGGGATGAGTGTTTTTCGCGCTATGTCAAAATTAATTCCACAATCTCCGATGAAACTTCGACAGTATCTATTTTTGCTCAAAGGTCGATCGATCCTTAGCCTCACCCTCGGCATAATTTCCGCGATGGGGAGCATTTCGCCAGTATTTGCTGCACCTCCCCGCAATCCCGACACTGCTGAAACTTGCGACATTCTAGTAGCAGGCGGCGGGCTCGCAGGCGCTGCTACCGCTTACGAAGGTTTGCTGGCGGGGCGCACAGTTTGCCTCACTGAAATTACTGATTGGGTAGGCGGTCAAATTTCCTCCCAGGGAACTTCCGCACTCGATGAAAGAGATACTCAGCGATCACTCTTATTTTACCCCCGTGGCTACCTAGAATTGCGGGAGCGGATCAAGGAACATTACGGCCGGCTAAATCCCGGAGGCTGTTGGGTTAGCTATTCGTGTTTCATGCCCTACGACGGTCACAAAATTCTCTTTAACATCTTGCAGGATGCCGCTAGAAAAGGCAAAGGCACGCTGAAATGGTTTCCCAATACGGTTATTAAAGAACTAGCAATTACTCCTGCTGTGGCGGGGAATACGGTTGGGGGTCAACAAATTAAAAGTGCGATCGCCATTCAACACAAACCGGCCACCAACACCCCACCACTCAACACCGAAACTCTTTCTCAAACTATCGAAGATGCCTATCGCTACGAAAATTCTCCGCGATTTAATAAAACTATTATTCGGTTTATTTCTAAATCATCTGGAACCCCCCCTAACCCCAGAATGGTGGGGAATGCCACAAGTTCCCCCCCTTTACAAGGGGGTGCTGGTTGGTACGTTGTAGATGCCACTGAAACAGGTGAATTGATCGGACTTGCCGATGTTCCCTACCGCCTCGGAATTGACCCGCGTTCCCCTCTGGAACCTTCCTCCGCTAGCCCAACCGGCGACCCTTACTGCACTCAAGGTTTTACCTACACCTTTGCGATGGAGGCAACGAAGGAACCGCAGCAGCATCAAGTGCCGTCTTTTTATCAACAATACGCTCCTTACTACAGCTACGAATTGCAGAGATTGGCGAGCTTTCCCTTAGTTTTCAGCTACCGCCAAATCAGGACCAGGAGACCGGATGAAAAGCGACCTTTAGACCCGAAGCAATTCCCGATTTATCCGGGGGATATTTCGATGCAAAACTGGACTTGGGGCAATGACTATCGTCCCGGTTCTGCTGAGGATAATTTAATTTATTCTCGCAAGCAGTTGGAAGAGTCCGGTCAACTGCAACCGGGGGGATGGATGGGCGGTTTGCGAACCGAAACTTTGCGAAAGGGAGAGGAAAATGCCAAAGGATTTTTCTACTGGCTGGTAACAGGAACTACTGACTCGCAGCTAGGAGAGGGAGTCAAAAAGCCTAATCCAAACAATCGTTTTTTGAGCGGGTTGGATTCGCCGATGGGGACGGTGCACGGACTTTCTAAATATCCTTATATGCGGGAGGGCCGACGTATTATTGGCCGGCCGAGTTTTAATCAGCCTCAAGGTTTTACCGTGTGGGAAGTTGATATGTCTCGCACTGACTTTACGGCTGATTTTTATCGCCAGAATTTGTCGGAGGAAGAGTATCGGAATTTGTGGTTAGCTGTGGGTGGTTTGAATGCGCCGGCTTTGGCTGTGGGAAGTCAATCTGTTGAGGATACAAAATCGCGATCGCGCGCTACGATTTATCCTGATTCTGTGGGTATCGGTCATTATGCGATCGACTTTCACCCCTGCATGACCAACAGTCCGCCGGAAGCACCGGGAAATACCGAACGGGAAGGTACTCGCAAAGGTCAAGGGCAAGCTTATCCCTTCCAAATTCCCCTGCGGGCAATGATTCCTCAGAAAATTGACAATATGTTAGTGGCGGGTAAAAGTATTGCTGTTAGCCACACAGCGGCCGCTGCTTATCGAGTGCATTCTTTTGAATGGTCTGCCGGTGCGGCGGCGGGAGTTACGGCTGCTTTTTCCTTGGAAAAAGGGATTCTACCTTATGAATTAGTGGACGAATTGCCGTCTCGCGAGCCCAACTTGGAAGTATTGCAGTTGCGGTTGCAACAAAATGCCAATCCGATCGCCTTTCCGGGTACTTCTATTTTCAATAGTTCGTGGCAAAATTGGAAATAATCGCAGTTGATAATCTGTAGGGCCGGCATCCTGCCCGCCTTACAATAAAATTCACTCTGTGTGGAACAGGGTGGAACAGGCTTTCGGGCTTGTTCCTGACACCCCACAATTAACTCGTTAGCAAGAAGAGTTTGCTAACCAGTATAAAATAACCAATAACAAAATAGCTGATAAACAGCAATTTGTCATCCATCTTTCGACAGAAGCAATCAGACACTGCTTTAGTTGGATAATATCAATAATCTCAAAAATATTCCCCCCTTCCCCTTCAAACTCGTCAAAGGTAACGCTCATGTCAACTGCACAGATAACCAGCCCCAATTCCAATAATTATGCCAAACAGTTACTTAGAACCTTAGTGGCAGTCAAAAAAGGGGACTTTTCAGTTCGGATGCCCATAGACCAGACCGGTCTAGCGGGGAAAATTGCTGACGAACTTAACGACATTATCGAGCTCAATGAGAGAATGGCGGCCGAACTCGATCGCATCGGCACAGTTGTCGGTAAAGAAGGCAAAATCGCCCAGCGTGCCACCATCGGCAGCGCCGAGGGGTCATGGGCAGCTAGCGTCAACTCTGTCAATACCCTAATTACAGATTTAGTGCAACCAACCTCTGAAACCGCCAGAGTAATTCGGGCCGTAGCAAAAGGAGATTTATCGCAAACCATCGCCTTAGAAATAGAAGACAGACCCCTCAAAGGAGAATTCCTCCAAACAGCGCAAATTGTTAACACAATGGTAGACCAGTTGAGCTCCTTTGCGTCGGAAGTAACGCGGGTGGCTAGGGAAGTGGGAACCGAAGGGAAATTAGGCGTGCAAGCAGAAGTTAAAGGAGTTGCTGGAACCTGGAAAGATTTAACGGATTCAGTTAACTCGATGGCGGGGAATTTAACAGCACAAGTGCGTAACATTGCCGAAGTGACGACGGCTGTGGCCAATGGCGATTTATCCAAAAAAATTACAGTAGATGTAAAAGGTGAAATTCTCGAACTGAAAAACACGATTAACATCATGGTGGATCAGTTGAGTTCCTTCGCATCTGAAGTAACGCGGGTGGCGAGAGAAGTAGGAACGGAAGGCAAATTAGGGGTGCAAGCTGAAGTGCGGGGAGTTGCAGGAACCTGGAAAGATTTAACGGATTCAGTTAACTCAATGGCCGGCAATCTTACCGCACAAGTACGGAACATTGCCGACGTGACGACTGCTGTGGCAAATGGTGACTTATCTAAAAAAATTACAGTAGATGTTAAAGGTGAAATTCTGGAGTTAAAAAACACGATTAACATCATGGTGGATCAGTTAAATTCCTTCGCATCTGAAGTAACGCGGGTGGCGAGAGAAGTAGGTTCCGAAGGCAAACTTGGCGGTCAAGCTGAGGTGAAAGGAGTTGCCGGAACTTGGAAGGATTTAACGGATAGCGTTAACTTCATGGCAGGCAGTTTGACAGCACAAGTGCGGAACATCGCTGAAGTGACAACCGCTGTGGCAAAGGGCGATTTATCTAAGAAAATTACCGTAGATGTTAAAGGGGAAATTCTTGAACTCAAAAATACCGTCAACACCATGGTTGACCAGTTAAATTCCTTCGCATCTGAAGTAACCAGGGTTGCTAGGGAAGTGGGAACGGAAGGGAAATTAGGTGTGCAAGCTGAAGTGCAGGAGGTAGCAGGAACCTGGAAAGATTTAACAGATTCAGTTAACTCAATGGCCGGGAATTTAACAGCACAAGTCCGCAACATTGCTGAGGTGACGACGGCTGTTGCTAACGGTGACTTATCTAAAAAAATTACGGTACAGGTTAAAGGCGAAATTTTAGAACTGAAAAACACCATTAACGTGATGGTGGATCAGCTTAATTCCTTTGCATCTGAAGTAACCAGGGTTGCGAGGGAAGTGGGTTCCGAAGGTAAACTCGGTGGTCAAGCGGATGTGCGAGGCGTAGCAGGAACTTGGAAGGATTTAACGGATAGCGTTAACTTCATGGCGGGTAGTTTGACAGAGCAAGTACGGAATATTGCGGCTGTTACTACTGCGGTGGCAAATGGCGACTTGTCGAAGAAAATTACTGTAGATGTTAAGGGTGAAATTCTGGAGTTAAAAAACACCGTCAACACGATGGTGGATCAGTTAAATTCCTTCGCTTCGGAAGTAACCAGGGTTGCTAGGGAAGTGGGGACGGAAGGGAAATTAGGTGTGCAAGCTGAAGTTAAAGGAGTTGCCGGAACTTGGAAAGATTTAACGGATTCAGTTAACTCGATGGCGGGGAATTTAACAGCACAAGTGCGTAACATTGCCGAAGTGACAACGGCGGTGGCAAATGGCGATTTATCCAAAAAAATTACAGTAGATGTAAAAGGCGAAATTCTCGAACTGAAAAACACGATTAACATCATGGTGGATCAGTTGAGTTCCTTCGCATCTGAAGTAACGCGGGTGGCGAGAGAAGTAGGAACGGAAGGTAAATTAGGTGTGCAAGCTTACGTGCGGGGTGTAGGGGGAACTTGGAAAGATTTAACCGACAACGTAAACTTGATGGCGGGGAATTTGACGGCGCAGGTGCGGAATATTGCGGAAGTGACGAAAGCGGTGGCAAATGGCGATTTGTCTAAGAAAATCACCGTGGATGTTAAAGGCGAAATTCTGGAGTTGAAAGACACTATTAACGTGATGGTGGATCAGCTTAATTCCTTTGCTTCTGAGGTAACGCGGGTGGCGCGGGAGGTGGGAACTGAGGGTAAATTGGGCGGTCAAGCTGAGGTGAAAGGAGTTGCGGGAACTTGGAAAGATTTAACCGACAACGTAAACTCGATGGCGGGGAATTTGACAGCGCAAGTGCGGGGTATTGCTAAGGTTGTGACGGCGGTGGCGAATGGCGATTTGAAGCGCAAATTAATGCTGGAAGCTAAGGGAGAAATTGCGACTCTGGCAGATACGATTAATGAGATGATTGATACGCTCGCGACGTTTGCAGATCAAGTTACTACAGTGGCGCGGGAAGTGGGAATTGAAGGGAAATTGGGTGGCCAGGCGAAGGTTCCGGGCGCGGCGGGGACGTGGCGAGATTTGACGGATAATGTGAATGAGTTGGCGGCGAATTTGACTACTCAGTTGCGGGCGATCGCAGAAGTGGCAATTGCTGTTACCAGAGGCGATTTAACGAGGTCAATTTCCGTCGCCACGGAAGGAGAAGTTGCGATCGTTAAGGACAACATTAACCAGATGATCGCCAATCTGCGGGAGACTACGCAGAAAAATACTGAGCAAGATTGGCTGAAAACAAACCTTGCTAAGTTCACTCGAATGCTACAAGGTCAGCGGGATTTAGAAACTGTTTCTAAACTAATTCTCTCAGAATTGACGCCGTTGGTTTCTGCTCAGCATGGCGTCTTCTTTATGATGGAATCTGTCGAACATGATCCGTTTCTCAAACTGTTAAGTACCTACGCCTACCGCGAACGCAAACAGTTAGGAAATAGATTCCATTTAGGCGAAGGTTTGGTAGGGCAGTGCGCCCTGGAAAAGGAACGGATACTGTTGACAGAAGTGCCGGAAAACTACGTTAAAATTGGTTCGGGACTGGGAGAATCTACGCCGCTGAATGTGGTAGTTTTACCCGTATTATTTGAGGGACAAGTGACGGCAGTAATCGAGTTAGCTTCGTTCCGCCGATTCAGCGAAATACACTTGACATTCCTCGACCAACTTACAGAAAGTATCGCCATTGTCTTAAATACAATTGCGGCGAGTATGCGGACGGAAGAGTTGCTGAAACAGTCACAGTCTTTGGCAGAAGAGTTACAAACTCAGCAAAAAGAACTAACGGAAACTAACAAGCGTCTCGAACAACAAGCGCAGTCACTCCGCGCATCGGAGGAACTGTTGAAGAGTCAGCAGGAAGAGTTGCAACAAACGAATGAAGAACTAGAAGAACAAGCGGAATTGCTAGCGCTGCAAAATAAGGAAGTTGAGCGGAAAAACCGAGATATCGAACAGGCGAGGGGGTTGTTGGAAGAAAGAGCCGAACAGTTGGCTCTAACTTCTAAGTATAAGTCGGAGTTTCTGGCAAATATGTCTCACGAGTTGCGAACTCCGCTAAATTCGCTGTTGATTCTGGCTCGATTGCTTTCTGACAATACTGAAGGCAATTTGACTGTGAAGCAAGTTGAATACACGCGCACAATTTACTCGGCGGGAAATGATTTGCTGGGGCTGATTAATGACATCTTGGATCTCGCTAAGATTGAATCGGGCACGATGTCGGTGGAAATTGAGCAAGTGTTGTTTACGGACTTGCGAGATCATTTGGATCGGACTTTCCGCCAAATCGCCCAGGATAAGAAGTTGAGTTTTAAAATAGAGCTTGAGGCTGGGTTGCCAAAAGGTCTCTATACTGATGCTAAACGGCTGCAACAAGTTTTGAAGAATCTCCTCTCTAATGCGTTTAAGTTTACAGAGCGAGGTGAGGTGAAATTGCGTGCGGAAGTAGCGCGGGAAGGGTGGAGTTTAGAGATAGAAAGTTTAAGGAGTTCCCCTACTGTTTTGGCTTTCTCAGTTAGCGATACCGGGATTGGGATTTCTGCTGAAAAACACAGGGTTATTTTTGAGGCTTTCCAACAAGCAGATGGTAGCACTAGCCGCAAATACGGGGGCACGGGTTTGGGTTTGTCAATTAGTAGAGAAATCGCTAATTTGCTAGGCGGAGAAATTAAATTGACAAGTAGCCCTGGTGAGGGTAGTAGGTTCACGCTTTATCTGCCACAAACTTACCAAGAATCGCGAATAATAATCACTGATACGGGCTCGGGAACGGGCAAGCAAACGCCTCAATTACCCTCTGCTAATTCTCCCGCACTTCCTTTGCCGAATTTCCACTTGCCGATCGCGCCTTACCCCTCACCTTTAATCTCTGATGATCGAGAAAATATTGAGAGTGACGATCGCGTGCTTTTGATTATTGAAGATGATGTAAACTTCGCTCGAATTCTGTTGGATATGGCGCAGGAACAGGGTTTTAAAGGTTTGGTGGCTTTGCGGAGCGATATCGGTTTGGCGATGGCGCGAGAGTTCAAGCCAACTGCGATTATGCTGGATCTAAATTTGCCTGTGATGGATGGCTGGACAGTGCTCGATCGCTTGAAGCACGATCCAAGTACGCGCCACATTCCGGTTCACATTGTATCAGTTGAAGAAGGGCGGCAGCGCAGTTTGCAGTTAGGGGCGATCGCCTACTTACAAAAGCCTGTCAGTCGCGAAGCCTTGAGCAAAGCTTTGACTGATATTAAGGGTTTTGTGGAGCGGCCAGTGAAGAATTTGCTAGTCGTGGAAGACGACGAAACACAGCGTCTGAGCATTGTGGATTTAATCGGCAATCACGATGTTTCTACAACGGCTGTGGGGAGTGGTGCAGAGGCACTAGCAACTTTGAAATCCGGGCATTTTGACTGCGTTGTACTCGATTTGGGACTACCAGATATGACTGGTTTTGAACTGATCGAGCAGATCAAGCAAGAGGCTAATTTGAAAAGTCTGCCGCTTATTATTTATACGGGCAAAGAGTTGACACGATCCGAAGAAACTCAACTCAAGCGCATGGCGGAAACAATCATTGTTAAAGATGTGCGCTCGCCGGAACGTTTGTTAGATGAAACCGCTTTGTTTTTGCACCGAGTTCAAGCAAATTTGCCGGAACCCAAGCGCCAAATGCTAGAGCAATTGTATCAAACAGATTCGACGCTCGCGGGCAAAACAGTCTTGATTGTTGACGACGATATGCGGAATATTTTCGCCCTCACAAGTATGCTGGAGCGCCATAAAATGGAAGTTGTGTATGCTGAGAATGGCAGAGAGGGCATTGCTAAATTGCAAAATACCCCTGGCATAAATATTGTGTTGATGGACGTGATGATGCCAGAGATGGACGGTTACGAAACAATGCAAGCTATTCGTAGTATGCCTCAATTTGCTTCGTTGCCAATGATTGCTCTTACTGCGAAAGCTATGAAGGGCGATCGGGAAAAATGTATCGAAGCTGGTGCGTCTGACTACATTACCAAACCTGTTGATACGGAACAGTTGCTCTCGCTGCTGCGTGTCTGGCTTTATCGATAATGGAAGTCCGTTGTCAGTTGGCAGTTGACTGTTGGCAGTTGTCAGCAGTCAGCAGTCAGCAGTCAGCAGTCAGCAGTCAGCAGTCAGCAGTCAGCAGTCAGCAGTTAGCAGTCAGCAGTCAACAGTCAACAGTCAACAGTTAACAGTCAACAGTCAAAAATGCCCAATAACCAATTAGTCATTAAAAATGTCCGAAAGCCATGAACTTGAAACAATCGAAATTCAACTCCTACTAGAGGGAATGTTTCGCTATTACGGATTTGATTTTCGTAATTATGCTCTTGCCTCTCTCAAGCGCCGTATTAGGAACACTATTCGCTCGGAACAGCTCACCACTGTCTCTGCACTTCAGGAAAAGGTACTTCACAATCCTGCTTACCTAGATCGTTTACTGCTGGATATTTCTGTCAATGTAACGGCGATGTTTCGCGATCCCAGCTTTTACATTAGTTTCAGAAATAAAGTGGTGCCGCTGCTGCGTACTTATCCTTTTATTCGGATTTGGCACGCTGGATGTTCAACGGGCGAAGAAGTCTATTCTATGGCAATCTTGCTGCAAGAAGAAGGACTTTATGACCGTTGTCGGATTTACGCTACGGACATGAATGAATTAGTGTTGAAAACAGCCAAAACAGGGATATTCCCGCTGAAACAAATGCAAGAATATACGCAACTATACCACCAAGCGGGGGGCAAGAAAGCGTTTTCTGAGTATTACACTGCTGCCTATGAAAATGCGATTTTTCGCTCTTCACTTAAAGATAATATTGTCTTTGCTCACCACAACCTAGCAACGGATAATTCTTTTAATGAATTTAATGTTATTTTGTGCCGTAATGTGCTGATTTATTTCAATTCACACCTCCAAGAGCGGGTACACAAGCTTTTTTATGAGAGCCTGGGAATGTTTGGAGTTTTAGGACTAGGACATCAGGAGTCTCTGACTTTTACACCTTATGAAAAATACTATGAACCAATTGAAAGTAGTGAGAAACTCTACCGGAGAATTAAATAAGAAAAATTTTCAAATAGTGGTTGTGGGTACGTCTTTGGGAGGGCTAGAGGCTCTGACTGTGCTGCTGGCAGATTTGCCCCAAAGCTTTCCTTTGCCTGTAGTTATTGTCCAACACCGCCATAAGAGTTCTGAGAATAGGCTTACTTATTTTTTACAAAAGCAAAGCTCTCTCCAAATCACAGAGGCAAAAGACAAAGAGCCGATCGCACCTGGACGGGTTTACTTGGCTCCCGCTGACTATCACTTGCTAATAGAATCTCCCTGTGAGGAGGAGTTTAGCCTGTATCAAAACAACTTTACAGAATGGGGGAGCGTGGCAGTGGAGTCAATCCATAATTCAAAATCCCCAATCCCCAATCGCGGAACTCCTACATTTGCACTATCAACTGAGGCTCCTGTCTGCTACGCGCGGCCATCAATCGATGTGCTGTTTGAGTCTGCTGCGGATGCCTTTGGGGAGAAAGTTATCGGCATAATTTTAACGGGAGCGAATTCGGATGGTAGTAAAGGGCTGGCAAAAATTAAAGCTGAAGGAGGATTGACATTTGTGGAGGAACCGGCTTCAGCTCTGTGCCCGACCATGCCAGCGTCAGCGATCGCAAATGTTGAAGTAGACTGGATTTTACCCCTCTCTAAAATTGCTCCCTGTTTAGTCAATTTGCTAAGAATTAAAGATTAAAAAAATTATGAATCAGCAGTCCCCCCATCGAGTAAATGTCCTTTTAGTTGACGATCGCCCAGAAAATTTGATAGCTCTAGAAGCTATTCTCAACAGCCCCTCTTATAATCTAGTACAAGCTAGTTCGGGCGCGGAGGCTCTGAGATGTCTGCTTAATGAAGATTTTGCAGTAATTTTGCTTGATGTGCAGATGCCGGGAATGGATGGATTTGAGACAGCAACATTGATTCGCTCTAGAGATCGATCGCGAGCGACTCCGATTATTTTTATCACAGCATTCAGCAGTAATGACACCCACGTGTTTAAAGGTTATTCTCTGGGTGCAGTGGATTACCTGTTCAAACCCTTGGAACCGGAAATATTGACATCGAAGGTGCAGGTATTTGTGGAATTGTTCCAAAAAACCGTCGAGGTGAAGCAGCAAGCAACACAGTTAGCGGCTGTTAATAGTGAACTAAGTAAAAGTGAAGAGCGGTTTCGCACTTTGTGTGCTTGTTCGCCACTGGGAATTTACTTAGCTGACGTTGAAGGCCGCTGTACTTACATTAATCCCCGTTGTCAAGCGATTTGCGGGTTAGCTTTGGACGAAAGCTTGGTAGAGGTTTGGCAGCGGGAAGTTCATCCAGAAGATCGCGATCGCGTAGTCACAGATTGGTTAGCTTGGATTAAAGAAAGTCAGGAATATTCTAACGAGTTTCGATTAGCTGGTAGCGAAAGCGTGCGTTGGGTTCACGTGCAGTCGTCACCAATGTTTTCGGATTTGGGAAAACTTATCGGTCATGTGGGCACGGTTAGAGATGTCACAGACCGCAAGCAAGCAGAGGAAGAACGCGGGAGACTAATCCGCGAACAAGTGGCGCGGCAAGAAGCGGAGAGAGCTAACCAGATGAAGGATGAATTTCTAGCTATTCTCTCTCACGAACTCCGCACTCCTTTAAATGCAATTCTCGGCTGGTCTAGGCTGCTTCGTACCAAAACATTTGACCAAGACACTATTGAGAAAGCCCTAGAAACAATTGAGCGCAATGCTAAATCTCAAGCTCAACTCATCGAAGATATTTTAGATGTTTCGCGGATTTTGCGGGGTAAACTAAATTTAAATAAGCATCCGATTCGGTTGGAATCTGCGATTAAGCTGGCAATAGATTCTTTGGAGCCGCTGACTGAGGAAAAATCCATAGTCATAGAATTAACGTGCAGTCCCAATGTAGGTGAAGTTATCGGCGATCCCGATCGCTTGCAGCAAATTGTGTGGAATTTGCTGTCAAATGCGATTAAGTTTAGTCCGCAAGAGGGTAAAGTAGAGGTGCGGTTAGAGTCAGTTGGAGATGAGGCTCACATTCAGATAATTGATAGCGGCATTGGTATTGAGCCTGATTTTCTGCCTTATGTTTTCGATCGCTTCCGCCAAGCTGATAGCAGCACAACTAGGTCTTACGGAGGTTTGGGACTGGGATTGGCGATCGTCCGTCACTTGGTGGAACAGCACGGCGGTAAGGTGCATGCAGAGAATAATCCGGGCGAGGGTGCGAAATTTACGGTGGCTCTCCCTGTGGCACAGAGGAACGCCCTCGCTGCTGACGATGATTGGTCGCACCTCAATGACCAGGCAGAGACCCTTCCCACTCTGGCTAATTTGCAATTGCTGGTGGTGGATGATGACGATGACACGCGGGAGTTTTTGATTGCTTTACTTGAGGACGAAGGAGCTGTGGTGCGATCGGCTGCATCGGTTGCCGGGGCTCTAGCCGCACTGGACAGTTATTGGCCGGCTCTGCTGCTGAGCGACATTGGAATGCCGGAAGCAGACGGCTATGAGTTGATCGCGCGGGTGAGAGAAATGGAAAGGCTCAGGGGTGGAAAGATGCCTGCGATCGCTCTGACGGCCTACGCGAGAGAGGAAGAGCGCCAGCAAGCGCTGGAAGCTGGTTTCCAGATGCACTTATCTAAACCAGTTGACATAACTAAGTTAATTGCAGCAATTGCTAACCTCACAGGAATACTCGGAAATCCTGAGCCGACGGACTCGGCGGTTAAAACCGCTTTGTTGACCCCCCAATCCCGTGCTGATTACTGAGAAAAATATTAAGCTAGCTTAAAGGACACGCGATCGACAGTTCGGAACAAGACACCCATTTTTCCACAAAAAGCTGGATATTTGCCGTTTTTTGCTTCAACCTGCCGTCCAAGTACAAAATTACCCGCCCATCAATACATGAATATTTTTAGCAGTCTGCTTTCTAGCCCAACTCAAGCACCCCAAGTCAAAAAACAGCGTCGAGGCATTGAAATTAAGTCGGAACGCGAAATCGAAATTATGCGGCAAGCAGCGAAAATCGTTGCAACGGTACTCAAAGAAATTTCCCAAATGGTGAAACCGGGAATGACTACTGCTGATTTGGATGCTTATGCCGAAAGACGCATCCGCGAAATGGGTGCAACTCCCAGTTTTAAAGGCTATCACGGTTTCACGGGATCGATTTGCTCTAGCATTAATAACGAAGTTGTTCACGGCATCCCCAGCGCCAAAAAAGTAATTCGGGCCGGAGATGTTCTCAAGGTAGATACGGGGGCATATTACCAAGGTTTTCACGGCGATTCTTGCATTACGATCGCAGTTGTGGAAGTGACTCCCGAATCGGCAAAATTAATCCGAGTCGCAGAAGAAACGCTCTACAAAGGCATCGAACAAGTCAAGGCGGGAGCTTATTTGCTCGATCTGGCTGGTGCGATGGAAGATCATGTCAAAAGCAACGGTTTTAGTATCGTTGAGGAGTTTACCGGCCACGGTGTCGGACGAAATTTGCACGAGGAACCGTCGGTTTTCAATTTCCGCACGCGGGAAATGCCGAACGTGAAATTGCGAGCAGGTATGACATTGGCGATCGAACCGATTCTGAATGCGGGTTCTAAGTACACTCGGACGCTTTCTGACAAGTGGACTGCTGTAACAGTTGACAATGCTATGTCAGCTCAGTTTGAGCATACTGTGTTGGTGACAGAAACTGGCTATGAAATTTTGACCGATCGTTCCAAAGTTTAAGGGGAACAAAAGACAATAGTTTTGAGTTTTGAGCTAAAGTTTTTATTCTGTAGGTTGGGTTGAGCGATGGCGAAACCCAACACCTTATTTAAAATGAAGATTTGGGTTTCGTTCCTCAACCCAACCTACAATATTTACACTATTAAGAAGGTAACAGAGATGTCAGCACGATTATTATTGGTAGATGATGAACCGGGCTTGCGGGAAGCAGTACAAGCTTATTTGGAAGATAGCGATTTTGCGGTTGAGGTTGCCAGTAATGCTCGCGACGGCTGGGAAATCTTGCAGCAGACTAATCCGGATTTGGTGATTTCAGACATTATGATGCCCCAGGTGGACGGTTATCAGTTTCTCAAGCAAGTGCGGGAAGATCCTCGCTATAAAGCTTTGCCGGTGGTGTTTTTGACGGCTAAGGGGATGACGAGCGATCGTATTCAAGGCTATCAAGCAGGCTGCGATGCTTATCTTTCTAAGCCCTTCGATCCCGACGAATTAGTAGCAATAGTAACCAATTTGCTGGCCCGCCGCGCGGCTGCTAAGGAGACAAGCGAAAATGCTGAAAGTCCAGATATTGCTGCTTTGACAAGCCAAATGGCGAGAATTGAGTCTTTGCTGAGTGGGCGGAGTTCGATCGCCCAAAGTCCTTCGCCGATTAAAATTGATTTGACTCCGCGAGAACAAAGTGTTTTGGATTTGGTTGCTCAAGGTTTGATGAATAAGGAAATTGCCCGCCGCTTGGAAACTAGCGTGCGTAATGTGGAAAAGTACGTCAGCCGTTTGTTTAGCAAGACGGGTACTAACAGCCGTACTGAGTTGGTTCGCTTCGCTCTCGAACACGGCTTGACGAAATAGGAGTCCTCTAGACTTGGCTGGAGGCTCTGCCTCGCCGAGCTGCGTTACCAGGCTCTTCCTGGTAACGAGAATTATGCAAAAAATTAGAAATGTTAAGATATAAGTATTGACAGATATTCCGTGGCTGTGGTATGTCACATCAGCTTGCTGGTGGCAGCGCGGGAGTGCGAAAACGGGTGTGCGAAAACGGGTGTGCGATTCCCTACGGGATAGCTACGCAGGCGCGGACTTCTCACCCACTTTGCTTCGAGTCTGAGATGAACACTCGCAAACACCGGGGAATTACTTCTTAACGGGAAAACCTGACTGTTTAAGAGTTTTCACGTAGTAAATAGAAAGGCAAACACTTGACCGGATATGCTCCGTTAAACAAACTTGCCACAAACAGTTACAGATCAGGTTATATCCTGTGGAAAAACAAGCCACTATTAATTAATGACTCTGCTCAAAAACGGATACTTGCGAAGTGCCGGAGTGTTAAGCAGCGCACAATTTTAGACCCTAGTTAAAGCTCTCAGATTCTTCTGTGGAGTCAATCTAAAATCTAAAATCTAAAATCGACTGAAAGCGCTCTAAAGTAGGCGCAGATGTTGAATGTATAGCAGCACCAAAAGTTAGTTTATACCAGGAGGATACCATGAGGAAAATCACGGCGCGACAAACGATAAGTGCCATAGTAGCACTGCCGCTCGTACTAATAGCCAATACAACTCAAGCTTTAGCGACTGATACCGATCAGAAAATAGAGCCAATTAAGAAAGTTTCGGATTTTGGCGATGAGCTAGATTTTGATATTGGGCCACCAACAACAATTAGCATTGAAGAAAGCGAGGATTGGGATGAACCTGATTTTACAGCTACTTTAGATATGGAGATTAATAAATTTATGACAAAAAATCTTCAAGCTGTAATTGATGAGCCGCCCCCGGTAGTTTATCTCAGTGCGGCGAGGGGTCAGTCAACCAGGGAATGCCGGATTTCCGGGATATGCGAATAACTGAATCGGATTGGTGCGATTTTGGCGATGGCTGGGACTCCTGCAAACAAAGACTCATTTGCTGGGTAGAATTGGAGCAATTATCAAGATTTCAGTAAACTCCGGTTGATTTTGCTGGGAATATGCGAATAACAGAGTATGTATTTATTTGGGTATGCTTTAATTGCGATCGGCTAACATAATAAGTATGCAGGCTGAAATAAACTTAACTATTTTATGGTTCCCAGTGATGGGAAATCGCCCAAAATGGCAGAAATAAAATTAATCATGTGATTCTTCGCTCTGATTGGCAAACGTAAAAACGGGTAAAAGTAAACTTAGAGCAACCGCCAAAATGGTTAGGACGTTCTTAATTGCACTTTCCCCTGCCGTCGATTCCTTCCATCCGTTACATCCGTTACATCCGTTAAATAATCCGTTGCCGAACTGCCATCCGTTACATCCGTTACATCCGTTAAATAATCCGTTGCCGAACTGCCATCCGTTACATCCGTTAAATAATCCGTTGCCGAACTTCCTTTTTTCGGCAGTTGACAGCACCTATCCTGAGAATATTTTTCAAATATTAATTATGCTTAATTCGCACTGCCAGCAAGACACCGCAGCACAGCAAAACAAAAGTTCGCTGCAAACTCTCTCCCGGACTCTGAGAATGTCTCAGGGGCAATTTTCCCTGATTTTGGTGCGGTGCAATTACAGTGCGATGAGAGAGGAAATTGTAAGGCAATTGCGGGAGGAGTCTGAGATCGAGATTCGAGAAATTGTCCTCCCGCCCTCTGTTAAAACTCTTTACACCACGATAGAAACCAAAATTTCCTGCAGCCATCCGGCAGCTTTAATGGTGTTGGGATTGGAATCGGTAAGTGCGATCGATCGACTCCTGACTTCTACCAACTACGTGAGGGAAGAATTTCGGAATAATTTTTCCTTCCCGGTGGTGCTGTGGGTGACAGACAAAATCTTAAAAAAACTGATTCGGTTAGTAACAGATATCGAAACTTGGACGACAAGTGTTGAATTTGTGATTGGCCCCGACGACTTGGTGGAGTTCCTGGGCAAAAGTGCCGATCGCATTTTTTCCAACATTTTAGAAAGTGGCAATTGGCGTTTAACTAATTCTGCCATTCTCGGAGCCAATTCTTTGACTGAACTAGAGTCTGCCAGCCAAGACTTGCAAACTTGCAACATCAGGTTAGAACCAGCTATTGAAGCAAGTTTGCAATTTATTCGCGGTAGGCATGAATATGCTTGTCACCGCATCCCGCCGGCGATTGAATTGTATCAAAAAAGTCTCAGTTTTTGGAAGTATCAAGTAGCATTTGTTGGTGGACAAAAAACAGAATTTAGCGATTTGTTATTTACCGTTCACCCAGCACCGGTGTTAGAGGGAATTCTGCTATTCCACATCGGTCTTTGCTACCGCTTCCAAGCAGAACAACACCGCAGCGGCAACCGTCCTTACTGGACGGAAGCTAAGAATTATTTTCAGGAATGTATTGATGTTTTAGAACGCGCGGGGCGGCCGGATGCCGTTGTTATATTCATCAATCAACTTGGCGAAGTATTGCAGCATTTAGAAGATTGGGATGCACTCTGGAATTTAGCTATCAAAGCTCGGAGGTTACATGAAAATATGGAAAATTCAGCAGTTAATTTGGCTCAAGATTACGGCTTTTTGGCTAGAGTAGCCTTAGAGCAAAAGAACTGGCAAGGGGCGAAAGAGTGGGCTTTAATCGCTCTAGACGTTCTCAACTCAAATTTAGAAGCGACGGGACAGGGAACCCATGTAAAGTCGCAGCATCTAGGCTTGTATCTGTTAATTTTAGCAGAGGCCCAGAGTCAGTTAGGTGAGGTACAAGAGGCGATCGGGCATTTAGAGCTTGCTCGCTCGGAAACCGAACCTTGCTACAACCCGCAACTGTATTTGCGGGTTTTAGAAATGCTGCGATCGCTTTATTTTCAGCGGGGAGAATATCTCGAAGCATTTCAAATTAAGCAAGATTATCGAGCGGTCGAACACACCTATCGGTTCCGAGCTTTTATTGGAGCCGGAAAATTGCAGCCGCACAGAGAAGCGGTTAATTCCGTCGCCGAAACTATTGCCGGCGCTGCTACTATTGCTGACGAAATTACAGCTTCCGGCAGAGAGCAAGACCTCAACCGCTTAATATATAGGATGAACAATACCCCTGACAAACTGACAGTAATTTACGGTCAGTCTGGAGTTGGCAAAAGTTCAATAGTCACCGGGGGATTAGTACCAGCTCTCAAACAAAAAAAAATAGAAATGCGGACTGTTTTGCCCGTAGTGCTGCAAGTTTACAACAACTGGCCGCGGGAATTGACCAGACAGTTATCTGCTGGGAAAGCTGAAATATTCGATTCGGAAATTTCCGAAGCAGTACCTGAAATTTCTCCTGTAAATTTGACCGTAGAAGCAGGTGCAGTCAAGGGAAATCTTATTTCGGGATTTCACGGTGGCTCGACTGGGAATAATGAGGATCAAAGGAACCAGTCACAGCCAGTAGAATTAATTATACAACAACAGGCGATCGAATACGAAAATATTCTCAAGGAGCTGCAAATAAATTCCGAACATTTAGTGACTGTTCTGATATTTGACCAATTTGAAGAATTTTTTTTCGTGTGGAAAGAGCCAGCGGAAAGACAAATATTTTTTGATTTTTTGCGGGAATGCTTGAAAATCAAATATTTAAAAGTCGTCCTGTGTTTGCGGGAAGATTACCTGCACTATTTGCTGGAATTTTCCCGACCAAAAAACCAGACAGGATTCGTTAACAATGATATTTTGGAGGACATTCTCAGCAAAAACATTCTGTTTTATTTGGGAAACTTTTCGCTGGTCGATGCGCGATCGGTAATTCGCACTTTAACTGAGCGAGCGCAGTTTTACTTAGAACCGGAGCTGATCGAAGAATTAGTCCAAGATTTAGCTGGAGAATTAGGAGAAGTCCGCCCGATCGAACTACAACTTGTCGGGGCTCAACTGCAACAAGAGAACATTAGAACTTTAACTCAATATCAGGAACTTGGCAACAATCCGCAACAAAAATTAGTCGAAAGGTTTCTCGAAGAAGTCATCAAAGATTGCGGCCCGGAGAATGAAGTAGCTGCACGCAGAGTATTGTATTTGCTCACAGATGAAGAGCAAATACGTCCCTTAAAAACCCGCGCCGAATTAGCTTCAAATCTAGCGACATTTGCTGAACCTGATAAACTAGATTTAGTCTTAGAACTTTTAGTAAACTCTGGTTTAGTTTTTCGATGGATGGAACTGCCTGCTGAGCTTTATCAGCTCGTTCACGATTATTTAGTTAGCTTCATTCGCCAGCAGCAAGAATTAGATAAAAAGGCAGAAGTTGAGGAACTGCGAAAGCAAAACCAAATTAACCGAGATGAAATTGAACAAATTCGCAAAGACAGAGAGCAAGATGCTTTGCTGTCGGAAGCTAGAGAGAAACAGCACGAAGCGGAAGCTCAACTTTACCAATCTCGGAGATGGCAATTGCGGGCGGCGGTTCTAGGAGTGCTTGTACTCGCAGGTGTTTCGGGGATGGCATTCGAGCAAGCAAAATTAGCAGAAAGCGCACGGCAAGAAGCAGAAAACAGTCGGACTGATGCCCTAAATTCGGCGTCGGAAGCTTTGGTGCTTTCTAATGAAAAAAATCAATTAGGAGTGTTGGGAAATAGTATCAAAATTGGTCGTGATTCTCTGAAAAGTACAGCGCTGCCTGTGGAGACTAAAACTCAAATTGCAGAAAGACTCAGACAAGCAGTTTCCGGGGTGCAAGAACGCAACCGTTTCGAGCAGCACAGCAAGTTTGTTTTGGATGTGAGTGTCAGTCCCGACGGCAATTCAGTTGCTTCGGCAAGTGCTGACAAAACTGTTAAATTGTGGAGCAAAGAAGGTAAGTTATTAAAAACTTTCAATCACCCAGATAGCGTGACGAGTGTTAGTTTTAGTCCCGATGGGAAAACGATCGCGACTGGTTGTGCAGATCGCACAATTAGAATTTGGCAAGTAAATAACGACAAAAGTGCGATCGCCATTTTATCCAGCCACCGCGATATCGTCACCAGCGTCAGTTTCAGTCCCGACGGCAAAACCCTAGCTTCCGCCAGTCACGACAACACAGTCAAAATCTGGAACCTTGCGAACAAAAAATTGCTGCAAACCTTAACCGGACACAAAGACTGGGTGCTCGGTGTCAGTTTCAGCCCCGACGGCCAAACAATAGCCTCAGCAAGTGTTGACAAAACTGTCAAACTTTGGAACAGAGAAACTAAAACCCAGAAATTTAAAATTAATCCCAAAACACTAACCAAACATTCTGACATTGTGTACAGCATTAAGTTCAGTCCAAATAGTCAAGAACTCGTCTCAGCAAGTGCCGACACCACAGCCAAAATTTGGAACCGCAATGGTGAGGAAATCAGAACTCTCAAAGGACATAACGATGAAGTTGTCAGCGCGAGTTTCAGTCGCGACGGCAAACAAATTGTCACCGGCAGTGCCGACGATACGGTGAAAGTTTGGAGTCGCAGTGGCACTTTGCTCAATACTTTTCGAGGACATCAAGACGACGTAAGGGCCGTAAGTTTCAGCGGTGACGGCACTATTGCTTCCGCAAGTAAAGACAAAATAGTGAAAATTTGGAAACCGGACAGCACTCCGCTGAATAAGATTTTATCGGGACACGGAGACTGGGTTTACAAAGTCAGTTTTAGTGCTGACAGTAAAACAATTGCCTCTGCTAGCGGGGACAAAACAGTGAGACTTTGGCGGGATGATGGCAGTTTATTCACAACTTTAGAAGGTCACAATGATTCTGTTACCTGGGTGAGCATTTCACCTGATGATAAAACTGTTGCTTCTGCCAGCGATGACAAAACAGTGAAAGTCTGGAGTTTAAACGGCAAACTGTTAAATACTCTCAGCCACAGCGGTATTGTTAAAAGCGTGAGTTTTAGTCCGGACGGAAAGATAATTGCCGCCGCCAGTGCCGATCGCAAATTGTACCTATGGCGGTGGAACGGTTCTAAAGCAACTTTGTTTGCAAAACTCGATCACACCAATCCAGTAATTAGCGTTACCTTCAGTCCCGACGGCAAATTTATTGCTACTGCTACCGCTGCTGAGGACAAGGCAAGCGGGAAGAAAAAGGCTTTTGAAATTACCGGAGAGAAGAGAGTTTACCTGTGGCAATTTAACGGTGCGTCGGCGAAAATCCTGAAAACTCTCGACCACCAAGACAGCGTTAAAAATGTTAGTTTTAGTCCCGACGGTAAGACTATTGCTGCTGCTTGCGCTGACAAAAAAGTTTACTTGTGGGGGTTTGATGGAAAGGTGGCGAATTTAACTGAAAAACTAGACCACAGCGATACTGTAGAAAGCGTGAGTTTTAGTCCAGACGGCAAATTGATTGCGGCGGCGAGTGGGGGAAATACTGTTAAGCTGTGGGATTTTGACGGCAAGAAGGCGCTGCTATCTAAGACGTTAGAATCGAGCGATCGCGTGTTGAGCGTTACTTTTAGTTCTGACAGCAAAACTCTGGCTTTTGCTAGCAGCGATAGGACTATAATTCTGTGGCCTTTGGAGAATTTTGAACTGAATAAAATCATTGCTCGGAGTTGCGAATGGTTGGGAGATTATTTGCAGAATGACCCGAATGTTGCTGAGGGCGATCGGCTGCTGTGTCTGGGATTTGGCAAGCAGGCGTTAAATAAGAGGAAATAAACCCTTTAGTGAGGACTGCATTCCTCTGTCGGCGGATGAATAAAAACTTGCATTCGTGACGGCGAACATGGAGTTAAATTTAGATTAAAAAATCTATCTGTTGACTGGTGTTTTGGGCTGTAAATTTGCGGTAAAATTCCAGTAATAAATTTAACTCATTTGGCGGTTCGCCCGCCCCATCAATCCGCAATTCAAACAAAAGGTCAACCACATGGATGTCAACTCCCAAAATGTCCAACCAATCCCGCCATTCAACGAGACAAACGAGGAAACACCAGACATAGGTGGCGGTTTGCCCGTAATAGAATATTGGGCAGAACATACATTGTCCCCGGAAGGGCCGAAACTTTGGAAAACTTTGCTGCACAAAAGTGCTTGTTTGTCATGTTCTTGGGGCACTGGCGGGCAGAAAGGAGGTTTTACAAATGAAGAGGGTGAAAAACTTCAGCGCTGCATGAAAAGCGTCGAAGCCATCTCCGCTGAAATCAAGCCGGCTATCTCAACTCAATTTTTTGAAAAGAAGAGTATTGCAGAACTACAGCAATTAACTTCAATGGAAGCCGATAGGCTGGGAAGGCTGAGTTTTCCGATGATTTTGCGGGCTGGTTCATCTCATTACGATCGCATTTCTTGGGAAGAAGTTTATCAAATTGCCGAAGCTGCTTTTCGCAAAACCCCCGAAAGAGTCGCATCTTACAGTTCTGGTCGCTCTTCCAACGAAGCGGCTTTTCTGCTGCAATTGATGATGCGGGCGATGGGTTCCAATAACTTAGCAGATTGTTCCGATCTCTGTCACGCTCCCTCGACAACTGGCTTAAGCGAAATGTTTGCCACACGCACCTCGGTAGTGAGTCTAGAAAACTTGAAGGAAGCAGATTGCGTCGTGCTAGCGGGCAGCAATTCTTCCTACAACCATCCCCGCTTGATGAACGAGTTAATTAAAATTCGCGACAAAGGCGGTAAAATAATTGTAATCAATCCGGTGATGGAAATTGGGTTAGTCAAGTTTGGTTCTCCCGCATTTCCTGTCAAGTCGCTCATCCCCGGTTCCGATATTTCCTCCTTATACTTGCAACCAATTCCCGGCAGCGATACGGCGCTATTTGTCGGCATTCAAAAGGCTATAATCGAACAAGGTTTGCTGGAAGAAAGCTATTTGCAAGCTCATACAGAAGGCTGGGAAGCAGTAGTCCAGCACGCCCGCGAAACCTCTTGGGAAACTATTACTAAAACCTGCGGAGTTTCCCAAGCAGAAATTGAGGCAGCAGCCAAAATCCTGGGCACTTCAAAGCGAGTTGTATTCGGTTGGGCGATGGGAATTACCCAACACGGTAACGGTGTAGATAACGTTTTCAGCATCGCCAATACGGCATTGATGACGGGAAATGTCGGCAAAGAAGGGGCGGGATTAATGCCAGTCAGAGGACACTCAAATGTCCAAGGATTCGGCTCTATGGGCGTCACTGTCAAGCTGAAAAAAGAAATTCAACAAGCTTTAGAAAAGTTATTAAATCGTCCCCTCAGTCCTGTTAAGGGTTACGAAACTCGATCGCTCATTGAAGCAGCAGATGCAGGCAAAGTCGATACGCTGATCTGTCTGGGCGGCAACTTGTACGGGGCGAATCCAGATTCAACGCAGGCAAAACGCGCTTTAAGCAATGTTGAAACCGTTATCTACCTCGCAACCAAACCGAATTTAGGGCATTTTCACGGATTAGCCAAGCACAATACAATTGTGATTCCCGTGCTGAATCGCTTTGAAAACCCCCACAAAACAACGGTGGAATCGGGGAATAATTTTGTGCGTTTAAATGATGAGGGAGAAACTCATCTCCAGAATTCGGATTTGATTCCTGAAGTACATTTTTTAACAGAATTAGCCAGCCGAATTCACGGTAATTTTCCCGTTAATTGGCGCCAACTTCAAGACACAAAATACGTTCGCCAATTGATTGCTAAAACTATTCCGGGCTATGAAAAAATAGCCACAATTGATGAAACAAAAGAGGAATTCACGATCGGCGGTCGCATTTTTACAGAACCTAAATTCCCTACAGAGTCTGGGAAAGCGAAGATGTTTGTCACGCCTTTACCTAAGCTGAAATTACCGGAAGCGAAAGAATTTGGAGTATCGGAGTCAACACAGGGTATTGTTGTGGCATTGATGACGGGACGCAGCTATTCTCAGCATAATACTGTCGTCTACAAAATTGATGACAAGTACCGGGGAATGCCGCACCGCAACTGCATTTTGATGAATCGCGCGGATGCAGAAAGCACTGGTTTTCAAGAACATCAGCGCGTGACGGTGCAGGGAAATGTGGGGAAAATGGAAAATGTCGAGGTGATTTACGGGGCGGTTCGTGAGGGTGCTGCTTTGATGTTTTATCCTGAAGTTAATGTGATTTTTCACCCGGAGATTGAAAAGCGATCGGGCACGCCTGCTTACAAGCGCGTACCTGCTTTTGTATACGCGGAAGTTCGGTAACGGATGTAACGGATGTAACGGATGTTATGATTAGCTCTGCCTTCGGTCTTCTATAACTCACATTTTCGATGATTTTTAAGAACAGGCAAGATGCCTGTTCCACAAGGAGTTAATTTTTTGTAGGGTGGGCATCTTGCCTGCCCCTATGTAAGTCTTAATTAACTCTTAATTTGCAAAGTTCTACCGCGCCAAGTCCATCCCCAACCAGTTTCGGTTTTAATCGCAGAACCGATCGCCATCGCCGCCACTAACGCACCTCCCAAACCTCCTAACCACCAGTATTTCGTCGGACATTCAGAAATCTCGGCACCCAAGCGGCGCAAATTGTAATGCTGCCAAATTACGATTATTACTAAGAAGGAAGAAGGAAGAAGGAAGAAGGAAGAAGGAAGAGAGAAGACGGAAGAAGAAAGAGGGAAGACGGAAATTATTTGTTTCAGAATAATGAATAATCCTATCCACGGCATAGGATAAATAAAGAACATAATTGCAGCCATGTAAACCATCAAGCCCCAACTGCGGTTAGCGCCGAGATACAAATTCTTTGTCCAGCCTTCCCACAATGCGCTCCAAGACCGATACATCCGCACGGATGCCAAATTTGACCCGGAATAAAGTCCGAGCTTTAAACCCGCACGTTTGATGCGTCTAGCTAGTTCCACATCTTCCACAATTTCGCCGGCAACTGCTTCGTGGCCGCCTATTTTTTCGTAGCCCGATCGCCTAAATAACATGAACGGCCCGCCGGCAAAAGCACTGTCTGTTTTCGAGGGATCGTTGACGGCGGTAAAGTCGTAGCAAACTGCTAGGTGATTGAACATTATCGGCTGTACTAACCACTCGGCCAAACACTCACAAACCAGCGCTGGCATACAGGTGAACAAGTCTATTTTCTCGGTTTCGGCTGTGGCGATAGCGGTTTCGATCGCCCCTGGTTTGAGTCGCACGTCGGCATCGATAAATAATAAGAAGTCTCCGGTTGCTATTTGAACAGCTTGGGCACAGGCCCAGTTTTTGCCCGCCCAATATTGGTTGGTTGGTCGCGGCTGACCTGCTAATATTTTAAGCCGGGGGTCGTTGAGATGCTGTTGCAGGGTTTGCCCGATCGCTAACGTGTCGTCTGTCGAGCGATCGTCTACAATTAAAACCTCTAAGTTGTCCACAGACAGCGGTGTACTCTCCAAAATGGCGATCGCGCAATCCCGAATATTCTCTGCCTCGTTGTATGCTGGTACGATTACCGAAACTTTAGGGAAATTTGCGGCGGACTCCGGTGAGGGCCTCGCGGAATTTGTGTCGGTTCGAGGCGCATTTTCGACCGATCGGCGCAAATTCTTAGTGTAAGCTCTACTTACAATCAGAGAAAAAATTAGCAGGGTTAACAATATCAAAGCGAACTGACCTCAAAATTTCGGTACAGGATTTGTCTCCCTAAATATTAAAAAATATTAAAACAAAAAGCTAGTCGATCGCCCGAAAAGTTATTTTGACCGAAAGCATCCAGGATACAAGCCCCCGGATTCATCCGTGGGGTCAATGCTTCAATCTAAAATCTAAAATCTAAAATCTAAAATCGATTGACCAACTCTTTTGCTATAATTTGTGAGCATCTTTCGGCTCGCCCGCAGCGAGGGGCAAGACCCCTCACCCAGACAGCGACCGAAAAGCCGAGGATAGATATCAGTTTTCAGAGGATATTGCAATGGGCGAATTTTTTACAGTCGATGTGTTTGCGAACACGATAGCGGTACTCGGCGCTTTGGGTTTTTTCTTTTTGGGATATCAAGCTTTGCAGATGTTGAAAAAATAAAGTATGTCAGAACTGAGATGTTACACCATTGTCAAGAACGGGCAAGATGCCCGTTCCACAAAGAATGATTTTTCTTGTGGAACAGGCATCTTGCCTGTTCCTCAACAAGTAATTGAGAATGGTGCAATATCTCAGTCAGAAGTCAGAAGTCAGAAGTATGAAGGAAAGAGGTCTGAAGGAAAGAAGTCAGAGGGAAGAAGTCCGATGGAACTCGGAATAAGGAAAGAAAGAAGAAGGAAAGAAACAACTATTCCGAATACCCAATTCCCTGTTTTGCCAATGCCCAATGCCCTGTTTTGCCCCTGCCCAGGAAGACCTAATTCACCTGAACAAGGCTATACAACTGACTCAACATTGCAACTGTTTCTTGCGAAAATCAACCAAAAAAAGGCTGCGTTATTATCATGGTGAGCCAACTTTTAGATGGACGCTATCAAATCATTGAAGTCATAGAAACAGGAGAATTTGGACAAACCTATCTGGCCAAAGATATTCGCCGTCCCGGAGAACCGCAGTGCTTTGTCAAGCACCTGCGTCCCGGTACTACCGAACCGAAATTAATTAATACTACGCGCCGTCTTTTTCAAAAAGAAGCAGAAGTTCTAGAAAAGCTCGGTCAACACGACCAAATTCCTCAGCTATTCGCTTATTTTGAAGAAAATGAAGAATTTTTCTTAGTTGAATCCTTTGTTGCCGGTCACTCGCTATCAACCGAGATTGTACCGGGCAAGCCTCTAACTGAAGAAAAAATGATTCCTTTGCTGAAGGAACTGTTAGAAATTTTAGTGTTTGTACACGGACAGGGAGTAATTCACCGAGATATTAAACCGGCTAATTTAATCCGCCGCTATTCAGATAATAAGTTAGTTTTGATTGACTTTGGCTCGGTGAAAGAAATTCACATCGCTCAAAGACAAGCGCCGGTAACTGTGCGGATTGGCACTCTGGAATATATGCCGATCGAACAATTTCAATACAACCCGCAAC
This sequence comes from Microcoleus sp. T3_A4, assembly GCF_036700465.1. NCBI lineage: Bacteria > Bacillati > Cyanobacteriota > Cyanophyceae > Oscillatoriales > Microcoleaceae > Microcoleus > Microcoleus sp. T3_A4. The sequence continues at coordinate 101,744 of NZ_JAUBOY010000014.1, forward strand.
TCAACAGCGATATCTACGCTTTGGGAATGATTGGCATCCAAGCAATGACGGGTTTGCCGGCTTACGATTTGCCGAAACTGCGGGATTTGAAAAATTCTAATAAAGGCGAAATTGTTTGGCGGCATTTAGCCACGTGTTCCCAAGCGCTGGCCGATGTTTTGGATAATATGGTGCGCTACGATTTTCGGGAGAGGTACCAGTCGGCGGCGGAAGCTTTAGCCGATTTGAGGAAAATTGGCGATCGATCGCGGGCGCGGATTCCCAAGCTAACAATATATCGCGAAGAAGTCGATCGGCGCAGCAGCAGCCGGGGTGATATTACCGTCGTCGGTCGGAGAATATTAGATGAACTGCGCGTCAGTTTGGAATTGCTGCCAGAAGAAGCAGAGGCGATCGAAGATGAGGTATTGAACCCTTACCGGAAATACAGGCAAAAAGGCGAACGCTACGAACAATCACTGCAAGAAGCAATGCAGCAAGAATATCCCTTTTCTCAGGAAACTCGCGAGGAGTTAAAACGCTTGCAGCAAGTTTTAGGGCTTACCGACGAAGATGCCGCGAAAATCGAAGAATTAGTCATTCCTAAATCTTTATTTGCTAAATTGTACAAGGCGATCTCCACAGTTTTGGAGGGACACCGCAACCCCAATCTGCCACCACCGAGTAGCGCCCCTCACCTCGAATTGCAGGCAAGTCCGGCGGTATCCTCGCAGGTAAATCTGAACGGAAAAACCGATTTCTCGTTAGCGCAGCCCGCCCCTACGGGGGCTACGCCAACGGAGAGGATCGCCAGCCCAGCAGCACTTGTCCCCAAAGAAACTCGCAAATTCAATCCTTATCTTGCCGGGGCAACAATTGCGGCTCTCTTAGCTGCGATCGGGGGAATTTACGGATATCTCAAGTGGCAAGAATGGCAGCAGCGAGCCCAGAAAGAATCCCAAGAGCTCAATCAAATTGAAGCTTTTTATAAAGGCAGTAATTATGAAGACTGCATCAGCCAAATACCAACAATTGCCAACACTTCCAGCAGCTATTCATCCGCTCAGGAGTTACAGGAACAGTGCCAAGCAGGTCTGCGGTGGAAGAACGCCAAAGTCAAAAATTTCGCTCAGCATTCAGATGCCGTTGGGTCTGTTGCTTTCAGTCCAGACGGCTTAATGTTAGCCAGCGGTTCTAAAGACAAAACCATCCAAATTTGGGATTTAGCTACAGGCAAGTCTATCCGCACTTTTCCAGGAGATTCCTCCACCATTTGGTCGGTTGCTTTTGACTCAAACGGTACTAAACTGGCGACTGGAACCGGTTTTTGGCGAGTCATGCTGTGGGATTTGAAAACAGGGCAAGTGATTCGCAGTCTAGACCACACTGCTTCTGTGTGGTCTGTCGCTCTCAGCCCCGACGGACAGCTTGTCGCTAGTGGCAGCGGAGACAAAACCACAAAGATTTCGGAGGCAGCAACTGGCCGTTTGATTCAGAGTTTTCCAGACCATACAGATTTTGTTTATTCTGTGGCTTTCACTCCAGATGGAAAAAGTTTGGTTAGCGCTTCTAAGGATAAAAAAATTACAATTGTTGATGTCGCAACAGGGGCGTTGCTCAAAACTATTGAGGGACACGGCGACCCCGTGAGGTCGATTGCTGTTAGCCCAGACGGCAAGACCATTGTTAGCGGTTCCTACGATGAAAGTATTAAAATCTGGAATATCGAAACAGGAGATTTAATTCGCTCTATCAAGGGACATTCTGACGATATTGTCTCGGTTGCTATCAGCCCGGATGGGAATTTTATTGCGAGCGGGAGCAAGGATAAAACTATTAAAGTTTGGGATTTTGCTACCGGAGAATTGCTGAATACTTTGACGGGACATTCCGATGAGGTTTATGTGGTGACTTTTAGTCCTGATGGCAAAACTATTGCTAGCGGTTCTAAAGACAATACTATTAAGTTGTGGTTGAGGTAATCAGAAGGAAGTTCGGCAACGGATTATGTAACGGATGTAACGGATGTAACGGATGTAACGGATGTAAAAGATAGAAGGAAGAAGGAGAAATAGTCCTTGACGCACAGATTATACTTGTAGGGTGGGCAGTACACACCTTACTACTACAGATAGTGTAACAATTGAAAAGTTGTATCTACGAGGGAAGAAGTCAGTCAACAGTCAACAGTCAACAGTCAACAGTCAACAGTATCCATTAGTCATTAGTCATTTAATTGCTGTAATTCAACTCGTTTTTTAAGGTTTTGGGAAAGTGCCAATAAGGCGTTTCTAATTCGTCCTCAGTTGGATAATTTTCAGGGGATTCCTCTCGAATTTGAAAAAAGTGGTAGAGGTTAGCCACAGTTAAATCGGATATTTCTTGCCAATTCGAGGCAGCTAAAGCTTGATAGCCAGTAGCGATCGCCTGCTGGCTGATATAAAATTCGTATCCCCGGCGGATTTCCGGCGACACAGCGAAGGTTAGCTGGTCGCGCAAGGATAGAAAGTGAGACTTTTGCTTTAAAGTTTCATAAAGGGAAGGTTCCGTAGCTAATACCGCGAATGTAGTGTACACGCTGCTTTTTAAACTATCGGCAGTGAGTTTATCTAAACTAGCTAACTGGTGCTGCTCTTTTGGAGACAAAGTTTCCATCCAATCAACCTCATTTTGCCAAAATTCTATTACACTTAAATCATGACCTAGAATCCTAGTAACTTCGGGAAATAAAAAATCTAGTTCTGGTTCGGATTGACATCCTTTAACAACAGTTAGAAGATTTTGACAAATTTTTGATTGGAGTTCCCGCAGGCGATCGCTCACCATATCGTAGGCCCGCTGCAAGTGAAACGTGACGCCGATCGCCTGCTCGATCGCCCAAACACATTCCATTTGCCTGAGTTGTCCGGCAGAACATAGCCCCTCTAACAAACTAGGATTCTCATAAATTTTTAAAGCCTCAAACAGCATATCCCGCCCGCTATTAATTTCGGAATTCCGAAGTTTAATATCTGGCACTGTCAGGGCTGACTGACAGCGTTTGATAGCTTTAGAAAAAATCTCATAACCGTTAACCAGTTTCTGGCGGTGCATTTCAAAACTAGAGTCGTGAGCCACCTTAAAAATATGCTGGATCACCTCTACTCCCCTATCTTTGAGGATGTGTCTGAGATCAATAAACCCGTCTTTAATTTTTAGCTTCTGGTGCTTGGCCTCTTCTCGGATTTTTAATACTTGGTTGAGGTTTACTGCTGACAAAACTGTGCTCGATACAGTGCCAATACCAATGACAGCAGCAGTTGCTTGGATCACTGCCAAATTAATTTTCAGACAGTTAAGCATTCTGTATGTTTTTTGAAACCCCTGATGAGTTTGAGCCACCTGCAACGGCGCCAGTGTCACGTACACGGGAGCTACCAGCGGCTGTATGGGGCCACCTCCGCCTAACTGTGCGAGCAATCCTATAACTCCGCGATCCGATTGAGTTTCACTTTTTGATTGATAAAAAATTTTTGCAATCTCCACAAACTCTCCTGTCACCGGATCTCTAGCAGCAGGGAGCAATTTTCCTGTTTTGGCAGCAGGCTGTACAAGGTTGCCACTATTGAGTCGCGCCTGAGTTGCAGGGGTGAATATATAATCCATGTTGTGACTCAGTTTCCATTCAAAAACGCAGATGTTCTGTATTGTATGCTGTTTATGGAAACGAGGCATGAAAGGAAATGAATGAGTATCTCAAGGCATTCCAGGCTATTACCCAGTTTAGCGATCGATTGTTGGCAGACGAATATCAATCCGTGGAGATTAAACAGTCAGCTACCCAACTCAGTTTAGATGTGGAACCTTGTATTGACGAAATTAAGCAATCTGCCATCAGACTCAAGGGGTTACTTCAGGTATGTTTCAAAGATGTATCTCAGGCTGAGGATGTCTGGAATAGCAAGCCGAGAATTGCTGGATCATCTCCTGTTGATGTCTGGGAGCAAATTGGCGAACTAAGCGGATGCGATGTGAGAATTCGCAGTTTAGGAAAGCAGGGCAAATATGATGCTGTTGTTAAAGTTCGCAAATCTTGGAGCGACAAGGCGACTAAGTTAAAAAATCAGTGGTTTTTGTGGGATAAAAACGCTCAAGTCTTTCAAAGAGATACTATTGGTTTTTTTGAAAAAGATAATTTGCACAAAGAGTTGCGGAATGAAGTTGATGCCCAAGCCGAGCGAGTGATTTTAATTATGGAGAATGAACTAACTTTAATTTTTCAAGAATTACAATCTATAGATATAGAAAAATTTGAAATTTGTATTGAATGCTTCGACCTAAAGAGTCAGTCGAAATTTAGAGAGCGACTACAATCAATAGGCGGGGAGATTGTATCGAAGTTTACGGAGCCACTGAAATATTTGCCTGATTCTTATATTAAAACTTTTAAAGAAACACTGAAAGAACCTGTAGAGAATTTGGTTCACAAAAGCAAGATGGGAATCAGTTTGGTCGATTTTGAAGAGTCCTGTAAAGTGATTGGGTTAATCCTGGATAATGTGATTATAGCAATTTTTGAGGAGCGCATGAAACTGGCAATTCAAACAGTTGAAAAAGCGATTAAATTCTACAATAATTTTTTAGAGAAGCAGGCGCGGTATCAGAAAGAGACGCCGGAACAGCGATCTGCGGAAAAAATTTGGATCGAATGCCAGCGGCAGCAACTCAGGGAAGTTCAGCAGTATATTGATGCAGTCATTAGTCATTAGTCATTAGTCATTAGTCATTAGTCATTAGTTATTGGTCACTGGTTATTGGTTATTGGTTAGTAGTTATTGGTTATTGGTTATTGGTTATTAGAACGAACAACTAACAATTAACAAATAACCACTGACCACTAAAAACAGTCAACAGTCAACAGTCAACAGTCAACCGTCAACAGTCAACCGTCAACCGTCAACAGATTATTGATATTGACCGCTGATTTCGTAAACGATCGCGCCCAAAGACGCTAAGCTAGCTAAAATTAGCATTCCGGCCGGCATGAATTTTTGAGTTTTAACAAGGCGCACAATAAAGACTATTACTAAAACAGCGGAGATGGCTGCTGCTAATGTTAAACCCCAACTTTGTCCCATAAGCTGGGCGGTGCCGGCAAAAATTAGCAGGGAACCGCTAATCAGGCCGGAAATGAGTGAGGCTTGGCTTTTGGCCTTGATATAACCCATGATGCCGCCAACCAGTGTTAAAATGCCGTAGCCGATCGCGGCTGTTGTACCTAAATTCATTTTTAATCCTCCCGATTTCACTGTTTGCATCTAAATTTATACAGCGCAGCCTGCAATTAGTGTCACGAATTGTTAGAAAATTTATTAAAGCCAGTCAGGATATGTAACTGTTATACAATTGCCATTATGTCAGCCCTAACTTCTGGTGCGATCGCCCAAATCCGTTACCTCCAGCGCCAAGCAGCATCCCTGCTGCTGTATCAATCAGTTCTCAAAAGCCCCGCAGGTCAAGCTTTTCTCGATTTGCTGCAAGCCCTTCATCACAGCGAAGTCAGCGGTTTGGAATGTCAGATAGCTTACGGAAACTGGTTCAAACTTCAGGCTGCTAAAAATTTAAGCTGGAAAGATTCTCTGATTTCCGAAATTCTCAAAGACGAAAACCCCTTTTCTCGCCGAGCTCAGCAAACAGATTTTGCAAGTTTGCCCCCCGCTTTGGTGGAAGCCGCCCGACATGATTTAGAAGTGCTGCAAAATATTTACGAATGCAGCAGCGAACAGTTGAGCAAGTGGGTGCGCGTAGCGGGTCAACTTGACGCAGTTCCTCCGATTTGGCATTCAGAAACTGTAGCAGAACCGGGAGATTTGCCGCTGCACGGAAAACTGGAAAAATGGTCGAGCGCGGTGGAATCTTTGGCAGTTTATTACCGACAGTTTGGCACAGGTTTGTTTGCTGAATATCGCGCTTTTAGGTGGCGGGGAGGGCAGTTGGCGAGTATTTCGCATCCCGATGGTATAACTTTAAAAGAGTTGGTTTGCTGCGATTGGCAGCGGGATGCTCTGGTGAAAAATACGGAGTTTTTGTTGGCCGGTTATCCGGCTTTGCACGTCTTGCTGTACGGCAGCCGCGGTTCGGGCAAGTCTTCTTTGGTGAAGTCGCTATTAAATGAATTTGGCTCTCGCAATCTGCGCTTGATTGAAGTATCTAAATCGGATTTGCAAGATTTGCCGCTAATTGTCGAGCAGTTGCGAGGAGTTCCTCAAAAGTTTATTATTTTTGTGGACGACCTTTCCTTTGAGGAAGATGACGATGCTTTTAAAGCTCTGAAAGTTGTCTTAGAGGGGAATGTCACTGCTCGCTCTCAAAATGTGGTAGTTTACGCCACATCTAACCGCAGGCATTTAATTCGAGAGTTTTTTGACGACAGACCTCGCCCCCGCGATGGAGACGAAGTTCACGCTTGGGATACTGTGCAGGAAAAACTTTCATTTAGCGATCGATTTGGGTTGACTTTAACTTTTGAACCGGCCGATCAAAACACTTATTTAACAATTGTCCGACATCTGGCAGAACTCGCTGGAATCAAACTCGCTGCTGAGGATTTGGAACACCGTGCTAAAGAATGGGCAACTCGTCGCAACGGGCGATCGGGCAGGACTGCGCGGCAGTTTGTTGATTTCCTGAAAGCAGATTTAGCCCTTTTTGACAAATAGATGGTCTGCGCTGGGAAGGCGGGTTTTAACTGAGATGTTACATCCTTCTCAATAAGTTTTTTATGAACAGGCAAGATGCCTGTTCCACAATAAAATTCACTCTTTGTGGAACAGGCATCTTGCCTATTACTTACAAGGGTGCAAGATGCCTGTTTTAGCCGATATATGGGAAGGCAATTCAGGATATGAATCAACCCGCCCTTACAGCACCCAAGGGCGAAATAAAAATTCTTAATTTTTTCATAATTTTATTCATAACAACTAACTAACAAAATTTGATATAATTATCAAAATCCCCAAAGAAACCTCCAGAGCCAGAACCCATCCTGACTCCATAAATCGACCACTAAATAATGAGGAAAATATCATGGGTTTATTTGATAAAGTATCGCAGACTCGCCAACAAACGGACGTAACGTTAGGGCCTGCCGAATCATTTGCCGCGATCGCGCTAATTGCCGTAGCAGCCGACGGTTACATCAATGACAGCGAAAGTAAAGCGATTAGCATGACGCTATCTCGGATGCAACTGTTCCGCAGTTATCCCGATGACGTGATGAGAAAAATGCTCGATCGCCTGCTGATGATTCTGCAACGGCAAGGAGTTGAGGTACTGTTTAATGCGGCTTTAGCAACGCTTCCCGACGAACTTAAAGAAACTGTTTTTGCTGTCACAACTGATATCGCTTTAGCCGATGGCGAGGTTTCAGAAGAAGAAGAACAACTTTTGAACGATCTTTACAGTGCCTTGGGGCTTTCCGAAGATGTTGCGCTCAAGATTATAGACGTGATGTTGATTAAGAACAAAGGTTAAGAAAGAAGGGGGAGGAGTGAGGAAAGCGAATTTTACAATATAAAAAATTAGCGCCTACTTACTTAGCTGATAACTTCTCCAAAAGTGCGGGTTTACCGATATGATGGTTAGTAAAATTGCGATCAAATTTGCGATCGCCAGCTACTACCTCAAATGCCTTTCACTTACACCCGTACTGTTCGCTTTCAAGATACCGATGCTGCTGGAGTCGTTTACTTTGCTAACGTTTTAGCGATGTGCCACGAAGCTTACGAGGCATCTCTAGCAGCATCTGGAATCAATCTCAAAGCATTTTTCAGCAATTCCGAGGTTGCCTTTCCCATAATTCATGCTAGTGTAGATTTTTATCGCCCAATGTTTGCGGGCGATCGGCTGATAATTCAATTGACGCCCAAACAACTTACTGGCGATGAATTTGAAATTGCCTATCAAGTATTTTCTGAGGAAGTTGCAGGAAGAAGCGCTGCTAAAGCTCTGACTAAGCACGTCTGCATCGATGCACTTAGCCGAACTAGAAAACAGCTATCTGAAGACTTGATGCAGTGGATGAGGAAATTTGAGATTGAGATTTCCGATTAGTTCTATCTTTAAATAATAGCAGGGAATGACTGTAAAATTTCTGTTTTGTTGATAATTATTTCTGAATTGTTGATATTATGTCAAATCGCAATTATGCCATTGTGGGCACGGGAGCTTTAGGCGGATTCTACGGTGCTAGACTGCAACAAGCAGGTTTAGAAGTCAATTTTTTGCTGCGCAGCGATTACGATTACGTCAAAAAACACGGTTTGATTGTCGAGTCTCCCGAAGGCGACTTCACCCTCCCCCACGTCCGCGCCTACCACGACGCGCACAAAATGCCTCAGTGCGACGTAGTAATTCTAGCGCTGAAAACAACTCAAAATCACTTGTTGCCCAAAATTTTGCCTCCTTTATTAAAGGATAACGGCGCGGTTTTAGTATTGCAAAACGGATTGAATACAGAACCGGAAGTAGCTAAAATTGTCGGTGCAGAACGAGTGGTTGGCGGGCTGTGTTTTCTCTGTTCTTATAAAGTTGGGCCAGGTCATATCTGCCACCTAGATTACGGCACTATCACGCTGGGAGAATATTCCCAAGAGTACAAAGCAATCGGTATTACTAATAGATTGCACCAAATTGCAGCGGACTTTAAACGTGCTCATATTCCCATAAAAATGAGCGATGATTTGCTATTGTCAAGGTGGAAAAAGCTGGTTTGGAATATTCCTTATAACGGGCTGTCTGTAGTTTTGGATGCGAGAACTGACGAACTGATGGCTAATCCTGATACTCTGATTTTAGTGGAGGAAATCATGGGGGAAGTGGTAGCGGGAGCCAAAAGTTGCGATCGCATTATTCCCGATGACTTTATCCCACAAATGCTTGAATACACTCAGAAAATGAAGCCTTACCGCACCAGCATGAAAATCGATTATGATGAATCGCGGCCCCTGGAAGTTGAGGCAATTTTTGGTAATCCGATACGGGTGGCGCAGCAAGCAGGTGTTAAGTTGCCCCAAATAGAGGTACTTTACCGAATGTTGAAGTTTGTGGATTTTCAAAGACAAGAAGCAGAGAGGACGAGAAGGCTGTTAGGTTTGTCGTAATTAGTCAGTTGACTGTTGAATGTTGACTGTTGACTGTTGTCAGGAGTCGGAAATAAGCATGATAAATTCTGCCTTCTGTATAGATTGCGCCTAATAATTATTGATCTTTGAGCGCAATTTCTTGCAATTGTTCTCGATTGACTTTGCCTTGAGAATTGCGGGGCAATTGTTCGACGATTACCCAATATTTCGGCCGCTTAAACTTGCTCAACTTATCTTCTATTGCCGCTTGCAGATTTTTGATAGTAACTTCGGAATTAGCGGGAACGTAGATAGCCGTAACGACTTGACCCCAATCTTTGTCTGGCAAGCCAATTACAGCAACATCCGCAACTAAATTAGTCGATCGCACAACGGCTTCAACTTCCGCCGGAAATACATTTTCTCCGCCTGTGATAATTTTATCGCTGCTGCGTCCGACGATATTTAAGTAGTTATTTTTATCAAAAAATCCCACGTCGTCTAATTGGAAATATTCGCGATCTCCAAATTTTTCAGGATAATAACCCAACGCCAAAGATTGAGCATTAACCACAATATTTCCAATTTTATTATCGCACAAAATCTTGCCTTTTGCACTGCGAATAGTTATTTGAGCGTGCGGTAAAGTTTGACCGGAACTGTTATTACCCGCGAGAAAATCTTCGGGTTTTAGTGTAGCAATTTGCGAGGCTGTTTCGGTCATGCCGTAACTAGGCGCTAATTTGATTTGATAGTTTCTAGCTGTTTCTAAAAGTTCCGGCCAAGCGGGAGCACCGCCCAAAAGTACAGCACGAAACCGTCCCAGCCAATTAGCTGTATCTGGGTTTTGCAGCAGCCTTTGCAGTTGAGTGGGAACTAAAGAAATGAAAAATTCTTCGGGTTCGATATCGCTTTTTTTACCATTTTCTAATTCTTTAAATGGCTGAATAGCCAGTTGTCCTCCGGTAGTAAAGGAACGCATGAATTGCATTAAACCGCTGACGTGGTATAATGACAAAACGCAAAATGAATTGATTTTGTCAACTTGAAAGTATTGTTGAAAACCTTGTACGGATGCTGTTAGCGTTTCCCAAGTGTGGATGGCAAAACGAATTTTTCCTGAAGAACCGCCGGTGGGAATCATGATCGTATCAAAACCGCTTTTTGTCGGCGAATGGAATTCGCGGCTATACAAACGAAGTCCGCCTTCGCGGACTGGGATATGGGGATTGTTGGGAAGCGGGTATTGTCCTAAAAATATGTCTGGTTGAACTAAATCAAAGACTTGTAGCCATTCTTGTTTTACCCAGTTGGGATTGCACAGAAAAATCTGGCATTGGGCGGCGCGGGCGGCGGTGAAACTGGCAAGAAATTGCACGGGATCTGGTTCTGCGAGGCAAATTTTTGGGGGTGTTGTTTGTGCGTGATTTTGGGTGATTTCTTGAAATAGCCGATCGACAATTCGGGAAAATTCGCGACTGTCACAACCAATCAGCCAATTATCTGGCAAGCTAGGCGCGAGATCCCGAATATTTACTGTGAGATTTGTTGCCATAGATGCTTTCACCAAGTTTCTCGATTCAAAACAATTACCTAACTCGCCTGATTTAGTCGTGAGACTAATCTAAAATCTAAAATCTAAAATCGAATGATTTTCATCGAACCAGCAATCGGTGCCGAAGCCGAGTGCTCTCTTATTTAAAGACAATTGTGTTGCTAAATTTAATGCTGCTTGTCGGCCGATTTCGGTTTCAAATACTGATGAGAAAACAGCGTCTATATTGTGAGTTTGACAAAATTTTCGCAGTTGGGATGGGGAACCGCATATCGCAGGTTTAATGACGAAAATGCCCCGCCAGCCTTGGCTGTAGCACTCTTGGATGCGATCGAGGTTGGCGGCAGATTCATCAAGGGCGATCGGAGTTGCATAAATAGCATTCAATTCTACCATTTCCTGAAACTGGGTTACGGGCAGGGGCTGTTCCAAAAATTCAATGTCTGCGGAAAAATCGGGAGTTGCTTTTACCTCGTCGCAAGCTTCCAGCCATGTTTTAGCCTGCGAGTAACTGAGTCCCCCGTTGGCATCTAAGCGCAAAAATGCTTTTTCGCGCTCGCACAAATTGTGCATTGCTTCGATTAGCTGCTGAAAAATCTTTAATTCTTGTTCAATTGCAGCAACACCAATTTTCCATTTAAACGTCCGATATCCCTCTAACCAAAGCACTTGCAAAGCCTGCAAAGCTGTTTCTCCGGCAGGCAATAAACCGCTGTACTGACTCAGCCTCTTCTCCTCCTCTTGGCAAAGGTAAGTTAAATTTTCGCTTTTCTCCCCCCCTTGCCAAGGGGGGGCTGGGGGGGGTGAATTTTGCTCGTTTGATAGTGCTGACTCAAAGCCAAATTGACAAGCCGGCAATTCAGCGGAAATAGCAAAAATCATCTCTGATGAAATATTACCTGGCAACGAGTTACAAAAATCTAAAGCTTGCTCAAAACTTTCGGAACCAAACCAACTCAAAGGGGCAATTTCTCCCCACCCAATTTGATTGTTTTCGCCCACAAGTCGCAGGATAATTCCTGATCGAATATCCCAGATGCCGTGACTTGTTTGCAAGGGACGCTTAAATTTTCGCTGATAAGTGCGAAACTCGAATTGATAAAGCATTAGTTTTTTAGTTAATCATAAAATTCTCTCACAAGTGCGACAAACGTATCAATATTTTCAAAATGGATATTATGACCAGCTTTTGGTACAATTTCCAGAAGGGCGGCTGGACACAAGCTGGCAATTTCGGTATTTATACTTGTAAATTTATCATCATAAGCTCCCGCTAGCAAGAGGAGGGGGATGTGATTTTGTGCGAGTTTTTCCCAGAGAGAGGGCTGGTTGCCGGTTCCCATATTGCGGAGAGATTTGGCTAGCTCTAAGGGATTGTTTGCTAAGCGGGTTTCTATGAGTTTGTCGAAATTGGGAGAGTTTTTTAAAGATTTGAATAAAGGGCGATCGTACCAGTTGAATAAAAAATCTTTAATGTTGCTATTTTCCAGCTTTTGTGCTATCGGTAAATCGGCTTCCCGGCGGTGCGATCGCTCTTTTTCTGTCTTCAATCCTGGCGAAGCTGACTCTAACACTACTTTCTCGAATCTTTCTGGAAAATGTAATGCCATGTAAAGTGCCAACCGCCCGCCCATTGAATAGCCCAACAACAAACATTTATCTATTTGTAAATCATCTAATAAGTGTATCAATGCTTGAGCTGTATTTGATATATTGTAGCAACTTTCGTCGCCGATTACTCTGGTTTCTCCGTGACCGGGAAGGTCAACTGCTAAGCAGCAATAACTGTTAGAAAGTAAGGGAATGACCCTGCTAAAGTCTTGAGTGCTGCCCGTGAATCCATGCAAAAATAAAATTTTTGGCTGATTTGTGTGACCAGTTAAGGAATATTGAAACTTATAATTATTAAATTTTTCCATATACAAATATACGATTCAATGTGAGGTACGGATTGCTAAATTAAAGAAGATTTTGAGAAGTCACCCAACTCGGCCAACTCTCCCAACTCCCTCAGCTTAGCAAACCATACCTCAATTTTACCGAAATTTTTGATTAGCCACTCTACAAAACAAACCCCAACGCCAGCAGCAATCCGCTCGAAAAATGCAGCGTAACTGCGATAAACTTAGAGTTGCTGACCTTTATCGGTTGGTCGTGATAGTCTGTGACATGGCTGCAAAGGTCGATCGCAAATGGCAAACTCCCAAAAATCAACAGCGTCCCAATTGGGAACATTCCCAAAGCCACAAATAGCACAGTCAAAGCATAAACGCTCCCGCATAACCACTGCAACAACTGAGCACCTTTTTTCGTACCGAGTCGCACAATCGGCGATTTTTTACCCGCAGCCAAATCGTCCTCAACTTGGTGAAAATGGGAACAAAATAAAATGATACTCGTTGTAATTCCCACGATTGCAGAACCCACCAAATTAGTGGCAGACCAAGTTTGAGTTTGACTGTAATAAGCCGCAGCCAAAGCTAGTGGCCCGAAGGTGAAAAAGCAAATAATTTCTCCCAAACCCTGATAGCCAAGACGAAACGGAGGCCCTTGATAAGTGTAGCCGAGAGCACAGCATAAAACTACTAGCAAAATTACTGTTGGGTCTTTTTGCCACCAGCTTATGGCGCAGATTCCTGACACTCCGACTGCTAAAAACAGATTGGCTAGCCAGAAAATTAAAGCTTTATTTCCGGTTAAGTTAACTAGGGAATGCGCTTTGTTTTTATCGATGCCTGTTTCTGAGTCAAATACATCATTGCTGAGATTCAGCCATGCTATAATCAAAATGGCTGACATTAAAAATGTCGAAAAAATTGACGAATTAATCGTTTGAGTTTCGGCAAAAGCAATTGCAGTTCCTACTGAAATAGGAATCACCGCAACGCTGTACATGGGCGGCTTGATTGCCGCCAGCCACAATTTACTATTTGAACGTTCAATTAACTTTGTTGTCATTACACAAACTTGATTCAATTGATAGCAGCGTAGTAATTTTACAATTTTATTGGTGAACAAAGTCTACTCTCGATCGGGTTGAGTGCGCGGCGGACATCCACACAGAGGCTGTGGCGGTACTCAAACAGCGCAAGTAGCCCGTCTGTAAACCTCTGCAGGGGGCGATCGACTTTTGCGAAATTTAGCCGATCGATCTTAAAGTTTTGTGTCTAAATGTTTCGATCGATCGCCCGACGGTCGGTTTTTTTCCCCAACAGAGCCCAAACAGGGAGGGAAACTCAAAAGGTCGTGTTTTGCGATCGCCCTCCCGTGCTTAGATCGAAATAGGGGTTTTAGCCGGACAAACCCACACTCTATCTGACAAATCTGCTATTCTCGCTTTCATGACAGTAATACCGCACCGCGCTAATCTCTTGCAAGACCGCAATCAACTGCATCAGTTTCTGTTAAATTGCCAGCAGTCTTTAACCGAAAAAGATCGCACAAAAATAGTTAGTATTTCTCAGGAAATTTATCCCCTCGATCCGCTAGCTGTACTGCAAGAGATTTCCGAACCTTGTCAGCGGCACTTTTACTTTGAAAAAAGAGACCCCATTGCCGGCAAAAGTTTTGCAATTGCCGCCCTTGATTCGGCAATCCATCTCACCGTAGCAGGAAGCGATCGATTTGTAGCAGCTCAAAACTTTATTCGTTCAACAGTTGCCAATACAATTACCATTGGTGCGGAACGCTTGCCATTTAGCGGCCCTCACTTTTTTTGTAGCTTTGCTTTTTTTGATGAGAACATTGCTGCTAATTCTTACTTTCCGCCCGCCACCATATTTTTACCCAAATGGCAGATCACCAGACAGAAAGATAGCTGCATTCTCGTCGCCAATGCCATCATAGAAAAAGATCGAAACGTTAAAAACATTGCTGAAAATATTTGGCAAACGTTTGATAAAATTGAATCTCGCAAATACCATAAACTAACAACTGCGATCGACAGTTCGATATCTTTGAAACAAATCCCCGTCAATGATGCCACTCAATTTAAAACATCAGTAAAGTCTGCTTTAGAACTGATCGCCTCTAAATATTTTAGTAAAATTGTTTTATCCCAAGCAATCAATGTGATTTCTCAAACCCCTTTCAGTTTAATAGATTCATTAAACAACTTGCGTCTCAGCTATCCAGATTGCTATGTATTTTCAACCAGTAACGGCAAAGGACAAAATTTTATCGGTGCCAGTCCAGAACGCTTAATTAGCATTCACAACAATCAGTTATTAACAGATGCTTTAGCAGGTTCAGCACCGAGGGGAAAAACTGAAGTGGGAGATGCGAAATTAGCCCAAGGATTGCTAGAAAGCGAGAAGGATATTCGCGAACATCAAGTTGTGATTGACTTTATTGTCGATCGCCTGTCTAAACTCGGCATTACTCCCAAATTTTCCCCAGTGCCCAGACTGCTGCAACTATCAAACATTCAGCATTTGTGGACACCTATAACAGCTCAAATTCCCCCTGATATTCATTTATTAAAGATTTTAGCTCAACTGCATCCAACCCCAGCGGTAGCAGGCGTGCCGAGAGATGTTGCCCTCGAACAAATTCGCCGCTGCGAAAGCTGCGATCGCTCTTTGTACGCAGCACCCCTCGGCTGGATCGATCGCGCCGGTAACGGCGAATTTGCCGTCGGCATTCGATCGGCTTTAATCGATGGCGAGCGGGCTATACTTTATGCTGGTGCTGGTATTGTGGCGGGTTCGGAACCAGAGAAAGAACTAGCAGAAATTCAGCTCAAATTACAACCACTTTTAAATGCTTTAGTTTAGGAATATATCATAAAAATATCATCGCCAAAACAACCAAATGCTTGACTTTCGCAACACAAATACCGTCTGGGCTTCCGTATTAGCAGAAACTTTGCAGCGGTTGGGATTAACTACCGCCGTGATTTGTCCCGGTTCGCGATCGGCACCGCTAACAATAGCCTTTGCTCAAAACAAAAAAATAGAAACTATTCCCATACTCGACGAACGTTCAGCTAGTTTTTTTGCATTAGGAATTGCCAAAAAATCCTATTTGCCAACCGCACTAATTTGCACATCGGGAACCGCCGCAGCCAACTTTTATCCCGCAATAATAGAAGCGAGAGAAAGTCGAATTCCGCTGCTAATATTCAGCGCAGATCGCCCTCCAGAACTGCGGGACTGTCACGCCGGACAAGCGATCGACCAAGTGAAAATCTACGGCAATTATCCCAACTGGCAAGCCGAATTAGCGATACCTTCTGCGTCCAGAGGAATGCTAGACTATCTGCGGCAGACGATCGTGTATGCTTGGGAGCGATCGCAATTTCCAACACCAGGCCCCGTCCACCTCAACATCCCGTTTCGCGACCCGCTTGTACCCGTTCCAGACATAGCCGTAGAAGCTTTAGAAACAGAATTTAATCCCGAAGATTTCTTTGCAGGATTAGAACCCATTTTCGCGGGAGAAAGCTCTACCCCCCCCAGCCCCCCCTTGTTAAGCGGGGGAGAAGAAAGTACCATGCAACAGTGGCCAAAGTGCAGCAAAGGGATTATTATTGCAGGCGTTGCACAGCCTCAATTTGCCGAAAAATATTGTAGTGCGATCGGCCAAATTTCCAAATCCTTAAACTGGCCAGTTTTAGCAGAAGGACTATCCCCCGTCAGAAACTACGCCCAACTCAACCCTTATCTAATTTCCACCTACGATTTAATCCTGCGAAACCGCGAACTAGCAGATAAATTAACCCCAGAAATCGCCATTCAAATCGGAGACTTACCCACAAGCAAAGAACTGCGAAACTGGCTAGACAAAACCCAACCAAAACGCTACATAATCGACCCCAGCCACCACAATTTCGATCCGCTACACGGCCAAACAATTCACCTGCGAACCTCGGTAGAAAATCTCGCAACTAATCTCGCAACTATATTAACTCTTGTCCCCCCCCTTATTAAGGGGGGGTTAGGGGGGGATCGAGCCCCTGCTACCACTAATATCTCCCATCAAATCCCCCCCCTGACGAATGGGGAATCAACTCTTGTCCCCCCCCTTAGCAAGGGGGGGTTAGGGGGGGTTCTAACCTCGGCATCCAACGAATACCTCCAACTTTGGCGCAACACCGAAACCCAAGTCAGACAAACAATAGACCAAAAAATATCAACAATTAACCACATAATCGAACCCAAAGTTTCCTGGCTGCTTTCCCAAATTTTGCCACCCGAAACACCGATATTTATTGCCAACAGTATGCCCGTCCGAGATGTCGAGTTTTTCTGGAAGCCAAACCACTTAGAAATAAAACATTTTGTCAATCGCGGCGCTAACGGCATAGACGGCACATTATCAACAGCTTTGGGAGTTGCTCACCGCAATCAAAGCAGCATCATGCTAACAGGGGATTTAACACTTTTGCACGATACGAACGGTTTTTTAATTAAAAATAAATTTGTCGGTCATCTGACAATCATATTAATTAATAACAACGGGGGCGGAATTTTTGAAATGTTGCCCGTTGCCAAATTTGACCCGCCCTTTGAAGAGTTTTTTGCCACGCCGCAGCAGATAAATTTTGCTCAGTTGTGTGCAACTTACGGCGTGGAACACGAGGTAATTGAGGATTGGGAACAGTTCAAACAAAAATTAAGTTTTTTGTCAAATAGCGGGATTCGCGTCTTAGAATTGCAAACAGACAGGCGCGCCGATGCTAAATGGCGGCAAGATAATCTAAGTAAATTTGCCAAAGATTTGTAAATTGGTAGGTTGAGCAGGTGGAACGAAACCCAACCTACACTAATTTAAACTGCTGGTTGAGCTAGCAGCGCATCTAACTCTCCATCTGCATCGAGTTTGTGAATGTCATCGCAGCCGCCTACGTGTTGGTTATTAATGAAAATTTGGGGCACGCTGCGGCGTCCTTTAGCGCGATCGGCCATTGCTTTTCTAGCCGCTTCGTCGCCATCAATTTTGTATTCGGTGAAATTTACGCCTTTCCACCACAGCAAAGTTTTGGCGCGGATGCAGTAGGGACAGGTTTGCCAAGTATAGATTTCCACATTGGCTTTGATGCGATCGGGCTTGCGGCCCAAGATGGGATTGAGAAAATCAAGCATTTTCGGTAGGGGGGTAAGGGTGGAACTCATTTAGAAATCATACCAAGTGTATAAATTCCGCTGGTATGGGCGCATCTGCCAGAGGTGGGTTTTAAGCTGTCGGGCGATCGCCCTGTGACCCAAATCACAACTTTACTCTACTCGGATCACTTGCTTTCACCCCTGACAATCACCTTCGCGGCCTCATTAATATCACCGATCTTTTGAGGAAACCAGAAGATGATAAATATATCGAATTCAACCGCACTGCCATGCACCCCGTACAACTCCTCCCCGGCGCTATCTCTGAAATCCTCGCTTCTGTAACCGATACAGGCGTTTTGACTCTGGCGGATCGCTACGGTTTGATGGCCGCCACCTTCGATGACTCTCTGAATGACGAAGACAGAGGCTGTGTCAACCGCTTGCTGCGGGCGGTGCTTAGAGGCCGAGTCCAAGTAGTCAACGAACTTTCAGCAGCATTCTAATCGGGACTTGAAGTTTTGTTCTGAAGGCAGGGTGAGTCAGCGGTAGATAAAAATAGTGGAAACTCAGGCAGGAGTGGAAACAGCGGTAATTTGAATTCGATTTAAAGTTTTCTCCTCTAACTCAACAACGGTTTTTTTGTCAAAGCAGCCTTTACCGGCTGCTTTTTTTTGATCTAATCGCGGATTTCCAGGTTGTACTGGCGGCAGAGGGCGATCAGTTTTTGTTGGAAGCGATCGCGCACGCTGTCTGGAGAGGCGATCGCGCAATCTTCCCAATAGGGGGCAATTTCGCGGAAAAACCAGAAGGTATTGAAAATCGGACGGGTGACTCGTCTCATTGGCGGATCGCCTTCTAAGTCGCTGACTTCCACATCGCCTTGCTTTCGTCTGTAGTTAAAGGCAAGCCTGCCGAATAAGTGAAATTCTACGGAAATTCGATCTAAATCGGGCAACCAAGTTCGATCGACCGAAATCACCGCAGCATCTTCAATGCGATCAAGCAGCAGCGTCCAGTTGTGTTCGAGTCCAGGTACGTCTTGATTTCCCTCAGATTCTTCGCAGCGGCACATTAAATACTGTCGTTTTTCAATAGGAACAATCCGAGCGTGTAAGACTGTGTAACTCCAAAGGCGATCGGCTGCATCTCGATAGGAAAGGCGAAATGGTTGGTGTCTGTGGATAAAATTATCGATTTTTTGCCGCCAAGTAGGTAATGGGTTGCTCAAAAACCGATCGATTTCAGCCCGGAAGGGGAGAGTTAGTTCGCTGCGATCGCTCAACAATTGGGCAATTGCCAGCGCTTCATCAATTTTACCCAAGTCAAGCAATTGCTGTCGGGCGAGGTCTAGGGCTTGGATGCGGGTTTGGGGCCAGTCGTGGTTGGGGGCGATCGTCAATTGGCGGCGGGCGATCGCTTCTATCAGTTTGGATATGTTCGGGCGATCGCCCCACGTCTTCCCGAATTCTTGGGCCAAGGCTTCCAACTCAGTTTTATCTCGTTCAGAAACCGATAGGGTGATCGATTGACCTTTGCGACTCATAAATGTACGGACACTTTATCTTGATACAGGGTTGATTATCTCTATTGTCGGTGTCAATATGGGGAATATCCACTTTCTACGGACACACTTTCAGCATATGTCCGACTACCAAATTACCCTCAAATCCGTTTATTCCTGTCCCGCTGCGGAGATTCCCCAGGGAGTCAAATTACCGGAAGGTTGGACACTTTCTTGGCATCAACTCGAAACTTTAAAGGCAATTCGTGATCCGAATATTGATGTCATTATCAATACGGCGATGACTGGTGATGGCAAAAGCTTGGCGGCTTATCTAGAAACACTTCTCCAAGGAATAGTCCAAGGGTATTACAATGTCATTGGACTGTACCCAACAAATGAACTAGCTCGCGACCAAGAAATCCAAATTAAGCAATACATTGAGTTGTTTAAACTCGTTGATGAATTGCGAGTTTCGAGACTGAGTGGCCCAGAGTTAGAAATTTACGCCGAAAGTGAAAACATCAAAAAGTGGGAAGCGATCGCCACTCGCACTCAGCAATCTGAAATAATTCTTACCAATCCTGACATTTTTCACTACCTCCACCGCCACGCTTATTTAACTCCCAAAGATAGTCCGAATAAGCTGTGGAGTCCGATCGATACTAGATTCGAGTTATTCATTGTTGATGAATTTCACGTTTGCACGGCTCCGCAAACTGCCAGCATTATCAACACGATGCTGTTGATTAAGCACACCAACCGCCGCAAAAAGTATCTATTTCTGTCAGCAACACCAGACGAACAATTAATTCAGCTTTTACAGAAAGCTGGTTTTCAACCGAAGATTATCGATCCGCTGACCGAGAAAAAATATCGGTTTCCAGATACAGCCAGCCAAAAAAATGAATTACAAGCAGAGGGATGGCGGCAAGTATCGCGAGCAATTTCTTTAACTTTCATTTCTCTGGAACCTACCTATCAAGCTACGGAAACTTGGCTTTGGGAAAATCGCAATTTAATCGCTGATTATTTTCAGCAGCATCCGGGTAGTAAAGGAGCGATTATTCTCAATTCAATTGCAGCCGTCAAGCGTCTCACTCGCAAATTTAAGGAATTCTTGTATACTCTCAGAGTTGAGGAAAACACGAGCTTGACAGGGAAAGGGGATAAAGAGCGATCGCTCGAAGCTGACTTAGTTTTGGGAACTAGCACAATAGATGTCGGCGTTGACTTCCAAATTAATTTCTTAATTTTTGAATCAGCCGATGCAGGTAGCTTCATTCAGCGCCTGGGAAGGCTGGGACGGCATGACGGTTACGAAAAAAATGGCAAAAAGATAGCATTTAATCACTTTACAGCTTATGCTCTGTCACCCAATTTTTTAGTAGCAAGATTGTTTGAAGAAAAAGATGCACCACTAGAACTAGGCGGAATTTACGATCGTCCTAACTTTCACGCTCAAATCCGCGACAACTACCGCAAAATCAATGATTTCCGAGGCTATTACAAACGGTGGGCCGGGGTGCAGTCAGTTTTGCTGAGCAGCAGTCAAGGATTAGCTCACGAAACCATCAAACAGGAATTTGCAGAAAGTCATAAAGCATTTAAGAAAGATTGCGAACAAGTCTTTGACACCAGTTTGGGAAGGGTGAGAGGTTGCGTCAAGAAATGGACAATAGAATGGCAGGAGTTATCGAAACAAAAAACTGGAAATCCCATTGCCGAAGATGCTTGCAGTTTTCGAGGTTCTAGTTCTCTTCAGTGCGGTTTGTACGACCTCACCGAGCGAAACGAAGCAGACCGCTTTAAGACCTACGATTTGCCGGGAATTTTGAGTAATTTGGAAATTGAACCTATGACAGAATCGGTTTATATGCGACTGCTGCAAGAGACAGCGGAACGCACAAGTCAACCCATCCCTAAAGGACGATTTGAACGCTGTTTAGCCTTTATGAAATTGCAAGCTTATCGAGAGGAACGAATGAATTGGAAATTTATCTATCCCGGAGATTTGGGGGAAGTTGCAGATGCTTGGAAAGTGCAAGTTCTGTTGGGTATTCAAGTTTTGCAGCCTGGAAATCGCTGGATTAATGAAATTAACAAGCGGCTGAAATTGCGGGGTTTGGTGAGTTACGTCATCCGCTATCCGGTGCAGGAAGCTAAAAAACGGTTGCAATTACCCATGCACTTTCAGATTTACCCAATTGACGAGTCTGGTCGGCACGAACCCGGAGCACCTTACTCGGTAGCATTCGGCCAGTCGGCCCTGCTTTTGGATACTCTCGCTTATCGGCTCAAGAGTAAGGGAGGTGAGGTGTGGATTGGTTGAAAGCTTAAGCCCTGATAGGGATTTGGGTTAGTGAGACGGAGAGGAAGCTTACGCCAGTAAGTGCAGACGTATTCGTTTCAATCCCTGATAGGGATTTAGACCAAGTATCTTTTTGGTCTTACCCCGCTCAAATATAAGGGTAACACGCGGTAGAGGACAAGTTTAGTAAATACTGACATATTCGACTGTTGTATAAGTCTGAACTTTAATTTTTTAAGCGATCCCTTGATTTGGCATATGGACAGGTGTTAGCGTCAGATAAATATAGTTAGGAGGATCACATGAGTAAAAAACAGCGAATTTTGCAACTTCTGTTAGACGGAAAACCTCACTCCAAAGAAGAGTTGATACCCATAACTCACAGGTTCAGTGCGGCTGTCGAGTCGCTCCGCAAGGATGACGGGTACGACATTGAAACTGTTCGCGTTGCTCACAATGTTTACGTCTACCAGATGGCGTTAGCCAAGAGTGCCTAGTTTTATTGAGACTCTTTACTTCTAAAAGAGTCTCTGCATTCACAAGGGAAGCTCATCGGTAGCTTGCGGCGTTAAGTACAGACATAGGTAGTCTCAACCCCCAAAAAATGGCTGGTTCAGTCACTTGTCAACAAAACTGCAAACTCTGAAGAACTTTTATTCTGCGGGAGCTTCCCTTTTCTTTCTACAACCTAATTTTTCACAACTGCTATGAACACTCAATCTCTATTTGATATGAAGATCCTTGATTCACAACTTCAAGAAAAAATTCCTTACCTCAAAATGTTAGTTTTGTTTGGCTCTAGAGCCACAGGAAAAACTCATCCTAAAAGTGACTGGGATTTTGCCACACTCTATGATGAAGACAAACGGAAAGCTTGCATTGGAAAGCAGGCTTTTGCTTGGTTTGAGGTTCCTCAAAAACTCGGCGATTTTTTTGAAATCAACAGTGATGAAATAGATGTTGTTGAGTTAAATAGATGCTCCTCAATTATTGCTCATTTTATCGCTCGTGATGGCAAGGTTTTGTATGAAAGCGAACCGGGAGAATTTGAAAAATTCAAACAAAAAGCTTTGATGAGCGATTCAGAATTGAAGGAAACAGAGTGGGAGCTTCGGAATAAAATTGAGTTGTTTTTGAAGAAATGGGATGTAGTATGAGTATTGAACCTACAGTTGTTTTAAGCAGATTGGAGTTTATTGGTAATTATCTTCTGGAATTAAGGCGATTTCGAGGAATGAGCTTAGAAGATTACTTGAGTAGTTTTGACCATAAAACAATTTCGGAGCGAATTATGGAATTAATTTCTCAAGCTGCGATCGATATCAACGAGCATATCCTAACTCGCGACAAAAATATTCAGCCTCTATCCAATAAAGACTCTTTTGTCAAGGCTGGACGATATGGAATTATCACCCCTGAACTTGCGACAGATTTAGCACTGTCAGCAGGACTCCGTAATATTTTAGCTCACCGATATTTGGAGATAAATTATGTAGAGCTATTCAATGGTATTCAAGCAGCATTAACTCAATATCCGATCTATATCCAACAAATCACTGAATACCTTAATTCTAGGAGGAAGTAGAAAATGGCCAAGAAGAATAAACCAACCGAGTCAGAATTTATACAACTATCACTTTTTGACGCACCACAGAATTTGAATGTTGAACAGTTTGATGATTTGGAAGAAGATGATTTGGAAGAAGAAGACGATGATGATTTGGGGTTGAGTTTTGAAAGTACCGATCGCGATATTGAGCCGCCCCAACAAGAGTTAATTACCGTCAAGCTTTTGCGATCGGCAATCTTGGCTCAAAATCCCGATGACCCCATCATGGCTGATTTTGCCGAGTATGTTCTGCCAAATCTGCTGCGAGTGGCGATCGGCGTTACTGCTAAAGGCGGTAAATGGATCGAAGCCAAGGAACAGGAACTTGCAGCAAAAGGCAAAGTAATGGACAGGAGAAATGCCGCCGATCAATCCCTAAATACTCATTTACTTAACGGACTTTTCCCCGCTAATTTAATCGAACAGCGCTTGGAAAAATTAAATACAACCGTTAAGCGGGTGATTCGCAAACCGGAAAGGCGACTGCTGGTAGCAGCTTTTATTCTGCACGACTTTGAGAAATTTGATTACAGCAGATTTCCCCAAATGCCACAGAAATACAAAGATTTCCAAAAAGACAAGGAACAGAAAATCCGTAAGGTATCTATAGCCGAACATCGAGAAATTATTGATGTCATAATTCGAGATCTCACTCTCGATCGCTTAATTAATCCCAAAGATCCAGAAGCTTATCGCGAGTATCTAGACGATTTGCTTTGCATTGCCTACAACGCTCAAACTCGGTGGGACACGAACTGGAATTTTTCTGTACACAGCGGGCTCCAGCCTAAACTAACAGGGGACAAGTTGGTTGAATTAGCAAAATTGGCTTGTCTGGCCGATCGTTTGGCATCCATCGTTAAACATCCTCAAGATGCTCTCAAACCGGGTTTGAACAATCTCATTGGTCAAGTGAGCGACAGACAACTAAAACTCTCTTATCACAGTATTGCTGAAAATCGCGGTGTACTAACCAATATTGTTAACAATGCTCTGATAGATGCCTATACTGGTCGTCATATTTCAGATTGCGAACACTATCAAGAATTTTGCAAATATAACACGTTACCAGGAATAGCTGGGTTACAAGCTTGTTGCAAACACTACGATCCCTTTTCCAGGTATTATGAACCCCTGTTGTATTTGCCGACAGGTATCATTTACTTAACGCACCGCAATGCTCCAACGGTAACAGTTGACAGTATACCAGAGCGAGTAGTTAATAACATCAAATCGCTCTGTTCCCAAAAACTGCAAGAAAGGCAAACAGGATTTAGCCGAGATGGTAAAGGCATGAAATATGCCGATTACTACAATTTATTCTTTGACATCCCAGCTTTAATGAAAGTTGGTTTAAGTGCAACTATGAGAATTCTCAAAGATGGTAAAAAGCCTGTTTCTAAAGAACGCAGTGATAATTTGATAAAATTTCAACAGAAACAAATTTTATCGGCCGATTATGACTTCCGGTTTAAAGATGACATTCGCATCGACCAGATTGCCGAGTTTGGAGACTTAGCAAGCCGGAAAATTTGGGGAGACCAAGTTAATAAAATGGAAGCAGAACGCAAAAAGCGGGAAGCAGAACGCAAGAAAGATAAAACTTTACCCGCACTGGGAGTAATTGAGTTAACCCCAGAAAAGTTAATTCACCAAGTTGCTGAGTTATGGAGTCTTTCAGAGTTTCTCCCACCCCTTCGCGAAATTCAGAAGATTAATAAAAGGCTGAAGGAACACAAACTAAAAGGCAATACAGGTGGCGTTCCCTATGAATGGTACTACTTAGCTGCTAAGTATTTAGAACATCACCCCAGTATTGAAGACGTGCGTCCTGTTTGCGAGAAGTTAATTGCAGATATTGCTACATTAATTCAGCCAATACTTTCTCAGTACAACATATCTGATGGTTGGGAAGACTTGCGGCTGTGGGTAACGCGAGTTGTGATGTTGCCAACTCCTGAACCCGAACCAATATCTGCTCAGCTTTTCTTAGATGAATTAGAGCGTTATCAAGCTGCAAAAAAATCGGGACGGGGAAAACAATTAATATGTTCGATTTCTCACTCGGCTTATACCGTTACCGAACAGATGGAGTCAGCGGTTTTATTCACACCGCAAGTTTATACTAACAAGCAAATGTTGGGAGGGTCGAATGCTAAACGCAATATCTCCAGTATTGCTGGCATTGAAATGATGCTGCGACAGATTTTAATGAGCCAAACTCAGGAAATAGGAGGACGTTTTGAGGATGCTAAATACCGATACCTATACTTTTACCCAACTTACTACTGCACTCCTGAAACTAACCATTTTTTGCATCAAGCTTATGATGAGATTTCCCAAACTCGCTTTGATACGGGAGTTCGCAATCACTTTATTAGCAAGGAACTTAAAGCTAACTTTGAACTGAGTCGTTATCAAAGCGTTGATATTTTTCATCTCGATCGGAAAAGTGAAGCTAAAAGGGATAAAACTTTCAAACTTTCCTATCCTGACAATCAACCGCTGACTTTTTACTTTATGGCATTGCCTCCCGAAAAGAAAGGTAAAGATAAAAAGATAACCGATACTGAATCTTGGATTATGCCAGCTTGGCTAGCTTTTGCTTTTCCCATGATTCTAGATGTAAAAACCGTGGTTTCAGAGTCGCCAATTCCGCCTTTTAACGACGGTGCGGAATTTGAAGAAAGCGTATTTCTTGACAGTGCGCCCCAAGCTTTTAGGGTGTTGACAAATCGCGATCGCTTCCGCCTCGACTACATCCTAGAAGGATGGGAGGAAAACGGCAAATCTTATCCTGCACCTTTGAATGTGTTAACTGCTGCTTATGCGATTCACCTTGATGTTAATGCAAAACAAGGGAAGTCCGGTTATGACTCCAACTGGGGAAAATTAACTGAACTCGCCGCTGATTTTGAAACCAGCCCTCTTTATGTGTTTAGCTACCTAAATAAGTGGGTGCGGAAACAGAAAAATGAAACGGCGTCAATTCAAAAAATCAAGCTTTATGCTTATCATTTTTACCCTTGCTTTGACTCCTATGCCCGCTATAATCACGAAGAGGAGAGATTGACTGTGACAACCGAATCAAGTTTAAATCACCCCCAAAAACTGACGGAATTGTATCGCCGATTTTACCGTGCAAGTAAGCGATATAATCCCAAGGCAAATGCTGTGCTGAAACCGATTGATATTGCTGCTAAAACTATCCTGGAAGCCGATCGCACTTTTTCTTTAGTTGTTGTTGTTGCTGCTGAAGTTTCAAAGCTAATGGATCGCGTTCACGCTTCTACTGCTGAAGGGCGCTGGATTTTTAGCAAGCGGGAGGAAGAACGAGAGGCAATTTTAGAATTTGCTCGCTACTTTGTTGAGGATGTATTTGAGCAGTCTTTCGCGGGCGATCGGGCTCGTTTAGCCGGCCGCCAAATCAACCTAATCCGAGATACCTGCGAATTCCTTTATCGTTTAGAGAATGACAAGGAAAATCGGGCGCGAGATGACAAATCTCCTGACGAATCTCAGGAAGAAGGTGACGATTAAAGCTGAATATTTTGTTTCATAGGCTACACGCAAACAACCAAACTAACATTTTTACATAGGACACAAATCATGACTTTCTTGAAAACAGTTGACTCTCAATGTTTCCACGCTAACATCCCTTACAAACCAATGGGTAAATATGTACATTTCCTGACTGTGCGAGTCACCGAATCTTATCCCCTATTTCAGACCGATGGAGAACTGAATAAAGCGCGGGTGAGGGCCGGAATTGAAGACCAAAAACCTATCAGCCGCCTTACCATGTTTAAGCGCAAACAATCTACACCAGAACGTTTAGTCGGTCGCGAGTTGCTGCGTAACTATGGTTTTATGAGCGCTGAAGATTGCGAATACAATGTCAAGTTTGCAATGAATAATCCTGATTGCATTATCTACGGATTTGCGATCGGTGACTCGGGTTCAGAAAAATCAAAAGTAGTAGTTGACACAGCATTTTCAATTACCGCTTTTGATGAATCTCACGAGACGTTTACCCTCAATGCTCCCTTTGAGAATGGCACAATGGCATCTAAGGGTGAAGCAGGTTCCAAACCAGGCGAAGTTACCAGTCGCATCAATCAGCAAGACCACATCAAACCCCAGATTTTCTTTCCTAGCATTGTCACCCTGAAAGACCCTACAGAAGCTAGTTTTTTGTATGTTTTTAACAACATCCTCAGAACGCGGCACTATGGCGCTCAAACCACCCGCACAGGTCGAGTCAGAAATGAGTTAATTGGTGTTGTATTTGCCGACGGCGAAATTACCAGTAATCTCCGCTGGACGCAAGCAATTTACGATAAATTGCAGGGTGACGATAAACTTAATTCCAACAACCCTCTCAATGAAGATGATGTGATTATGGCTGCTAGGGCTGCTATCCAAACGTTACTGTCTGAGGAATTTATCGTGCATGAAGACTTTATTGGGGATAAGTTTACACCATTAGTGACAGAGGTTAAAGCTGTTATTGGCAATGAAGATGAACTCAAAAAAATGTTGAAGAAAGCCGATGACGAGGCTAAAGCTTACGCGAAGAAGCATATCAAGGGTAAGGCAGCAGCTACAGCAGCAGCGGAGTAACAACAATGGCTTTTATTTACCGCTGTCAAATCGAGTTGCACGATAGCCTTTATTTTGCAACTCGCGAGATAGGGAGACTTTACGAAACAGAGCCTGTAATTCACAATTACGCGCTTTGTTACGCCCTCGGTTTGGTGGATAGCGAAATCTATTCCACCACCGTTGCAGAAGAAGATTCCTATCGCTATTTCTGTCCCGAACAAGTTCCTAAATACGAGCAACATTTAACGGCGCTCAACCAACAGGGGATTTATGTTACTCCGGCGCGATCGATCTCCCACTCCTCCACTCTCAACACTTGGAAATACGCCAACAACAACTATCACGTTGAAATGGAGAAAACCCAGAAAAATATCCCTAGTTTTGGGAGAACTAAAGAAATTGCGCCGGAAAGCAAATTTGAGTTTTTCATAATCTCAGAGAAGTCTCTGAAACTGGCTAAATGGATTCGTTTGGGAAAGTGGATGAGCAAAGCAGCCGTCGAAATCGTAGAACAGAAGGAAGTGAAGCGATCGCCCTCAGAAACAGACTTCATCTTTCCCTATCTTCTCAACCCTCTAGACGTGATGTTTTCCCATCAAGTGATTAGCTACGATGTGGTTAATATGCCCCCAGTTAGCCTCATCCAAAATGTCAAAATGCTAGGGCGATGTTACGACTTTGACCAACTCAAAATTCCGGCGTGTATGGAATACCGCTTTGGAGCCAATTAATAGGAGGCAGATCCTCTAGAAATGCGTTCCCAGGTTCTACCTGGGAACGAAAAACGAGAAATGAGAAAACGAGAAACCAGGGAAAACCTCTCGGCTAATTCACACCTCTTTTAACCATTAACCAATTATGCCGCACAGCCTAGTCCTCAACATCCTCCCCCTGGCCCCAATTCCCCCCGGATACCTCACCGGAAGACACCTGCACGCCCTCTTCCTCACCCTCGTGAGCTCCGTTGACAAACAACTCGGCGATCGCCTCCACGATGCCACTGCCCAAAAATCCTTCACCCTCAGCCCTTTGCAAACTAAAAAATGCCCATTCAAAAAACACCATTTCCTGCAATGGGAACACACAGAACCGATTCCAGAACATACCCTCTGTTGGTGGCGGATTACTCTGCTTGATGACACTTTATTCGGCAAATTAACTAATCTTTGGCTGAATCTCAATCCCTCGAAGCCGTGGCATCTGGGCCCCGCCGATTTGATGATTACTAAGATTCTGGGAACGCCCCAAGTAGATCAGCCTTGGGCTAATGCTTGCGATTACTCTCAATTGTACGATCGCGCTTCCGAAACTAATCGCTTAATTGCCTTCAGTTTTGCGACTCCTACTACCTTTCGGCAGGGAAAATTTGATTCCGTGATTCCTACTAGAGACTGCGTTTTTAACAGTCTCCTCAGTCGGTGGAATAAGTACAGCCCGATCGCAATTCCCGATCAGTCATTCGATTCACTTTTTTCGACATTTGTCAATATCAAAAGTGAAAGATTGACTAACTATCAAAGCGATTTTGTCGGCATGGTTGGGGAGGTTAGTTATCGGATTTTGGGAGATGTGGAGCCTTTAGTGATTAAGCAAATTAATGCTCTGGCTGATTTTGCTGTTTACTGCGGGGTGGGGAGGAAAACTCCGATGGGGATGGGAATGACTAGGCGGATTGGTGTTAATAAGAGTTCTTGATAACTCAACGTAAAACCCATAGTCCGGCAAGGGTTGAAACCCCTGCCTCAAAGCTAAAGTCCTCTTAAGAGGACTGCAAGTATGAATGATTAAATTACTTATTCAGTCGGTTTCAATCTTGGTGCTTACTGTTACCCATAAGCTCAAAATATCATCAATGATTAAATTACTTCTGGGTCTTCTGGGTTGGCGGTGATAAGAAAGACTAATTAGAAAAGCAAGCTAATAGTCGATCTCGAAAATTGTCAAAA
>NZ_JAUBOY010000082.1:0-15734 GCF_036700465.1 Microcoleus sp. T3_A4
CACGGCAATCGTTTGGGAGTTTTGTGTCTCCGAATCTATCTTCCTTTCCTTCTGCTTGAATATCTGCGGAATGTGGGCTGTATGGCTACCTGGACCATGCACTAGCAACATCAAGCAAAGTATATCTTACCCATCGGTTGGAATCCGTAAAAATACTTCCAGACCAAGGAAAAAACGACCCTAAGCTTTATGGAGCAATTACGAAGGAAGCTGTTTCTCGTGCAGAAGTTAGCAACCCCAAGCGCCAGCGTGTTATTTGTATGCCTGTCACCAGTGAAATCCACAATGATACAGGCCAAAATAATACAGGAGTTCCTTCTTCTTGGTCAGCAGCAGTAGATCAAATCTGCTTTGAATTTCAACGATTAATGGTTATTCCGGTTGGCAATATCCGAGGGAACATCATGCTTAGTGAGTATCCTGATCGAAATGATTTGAACCCAGCAGAAAATCCCTCGCAAGCGTGGAATGCACTTGTTGTTGGTGCTTATACCGATAAAGTCAATATAGTTGATCCAAAGTATGCTAAATGGCAAACTATTGCCCCTGCTGGCGACCTTTCACCTCGAAGTAGAACTTCTCTTTTATGGACAGACCTGTGGCCTATCCGACCGGATGTAACGTTTGAGGGGGGCAACCTAGCAACTGATAATGTTGATTCTCCTGGCATGGACATTGATGATTTACAACTGCTGACAACTTATTATCAACCAAATGTAAGGAAATTTAACCTTTTTGGAGATACTAGCGCGGCAACAGCTTTGTGTAGCTATATGGCAGCACGTATTTGGGCTAAACATCCCGAATACTGGTCAGAAACAGTTCGTGCCTTAATAGTTCACTCCGCAGAATGGACTGATGCAATGCGTAGTAATTTACCTAAAAAGCCTTCGCAGAGTCAAAAAGTATCTATATTATTGCGTCGATATGGTTATGGTGTTCCCAATCTGGAGAGGGCACTTTTTAGTAGCAAAAATGACTTAACAATGATTTGTGAAGATCAGTTGCAGCCTTTTCACAAAGAGGATGGCAAGGTAAAAACAAAAGAAATGAACCTTCACATACTCCCCTGGCCAACACAAGAGCTAGAAAAGTTGCGTGAAGCAAAAGTAGAAATGCGGGTAACACTTTCATATTTTATCGAACCCAACCCAGGAGAACGAGGATGGCAAAATAAACATTCTTACGCCTCTTATGGTTTGAGGCTTGCTGTTAAGCGTTCTACAGAGACTTTGGCTGCTTTTAGACAACGGATTAATAAGGAAGCGAGAGAAACTGAAGAAAACGTAACATCTACTGTAACTCCTGACATTGGGTGGTTTCTAGGCCCAAAAACATGGACTCGTGGCTCAATTCATTCTGATATTTGGGAGGGTACGGCGGCTGAATTGGCTCAGAAAGATTCTATTGGTATATATCCTGTTGGTGGTTGGTGGAGATATAATTCAAGATGGGAAGGATGGAATAAAACGGCTAGATATGCTCTAATTGTTTCGCTCCGAGTTGTAAATGATGTTGAAGTTGATATTTACACTCCTATTTCCAACAAAATTAAGCAAACTGTGCCTATTAATATGTAAGCTTCCAATGATCGGCATAACCAAGATGTTTGTTTGAGAAAAAGGAATGTTTAAGGTCGATCGCTCGGCACTCCAACTTAACGAATATGACAACTTAATTGCTAATCACTAATTGCCCCAAAGCAATTAGTGATTAGCAATCTTACCCAAACAATCACATTTTACTGATAATTCTTTGCAGGATTTCCACGCCTGATACCGCTTGCCAGCCAAACAGCCCCAAGAGCACAATATTCAGAAAGATGTGAGTGTTTCTCGCCAAATCATTACCTTTTTGCATCAAAGGAGTCAGCGAGGCTGCGATCGCAATTAGGGCCATCATTCCCAACCCTGCTAGCAAGTGCGGCCCGACAAATAGTTTGCCGTTGTTGATGTAGGTGACGGCCATCCCGATGATCGCAACTGTAACCATCAAGGCTAACAGCAAAGAACCCATCTGGTGGTGCTTGACATTGAATTTGCCCTTAAGTAACTCTTTTTTGAGTTCGCCTTCCGCACTTCTGGTACGTCGGATTTGAATGCCGAGATACAAGGCATAAAATGAGATAGCCAGCAGTACCCACATTAAAATTGGGTGGATGAATTGGCTCCAAACTTTCACTGACTGAGGAATTTCGAGATTCATAGTGTTCTGAGGATTAGCAAACATACTTCATAAAACTTAGCATACCAGTCAGGCCGTCTCGTGCGACGGTAAAAATATACGGTATGAGAGACTATTATGCCTGCCACTAAACAAGACGCTGTATTGATTCAAGCCGCCAAGACTGGCAACATTATTCACGTCCAAGCTTTACTCGCTAAGAATGTTAACGCTAACGCCAAAGACTCTGAGGGGACGACGGCTTTGATGTTTGCGGCCCAAAAGGGCTATACAGAAATCGTGCGTAGTCTACTAAACAATGACGCTAATGTCAACCAGGTGAGCAGGCGTTTTGGGCTGACAGCTTTGATGCTGGCGGCGGCTCACAAACAAGCTGACTCTGTGCGGCTGTTGCTGGCTGCAGGTGCTGATGTTAATGCTAAAAATGATGATGGAAGTACGGCTTTGATGGCGGCTTCTCTCAAGGGCGATATCAATGTTGTGCGGATGTTACTTGATGCTAATGCTGATGTAAATGTGCGAGATAAAGATGGAGATTCTGCTCTGAAAATAGCTGCTTTATCCGGTCATGAAGCTGTTGTAAAAGCTTTGGTGGATGCGGGTGCTGTTGCTGAAAATTCTATGCTGTTTTTAGCAGTCCGTCAAGGAAGCGCAGAAATTGTGCGAATTTTGCTCAATTGTGGGGCGGATGCTAATGTTAAAAATCTAGAGAGCAAAACTGCTTTGATGCTGGCTGCGACGGCGGGAAATTTGGCTGTTGTCGAGGCGCTGTTGGCTGCTGGTGCTGATGTCGAAATTCCCGACAAAAACGGAGAAACTGCTTTAACTTTGGCTGCGGATGCGGGCAATACTGATGTAGTGCAAACTTTGCTTGGTGCGGGTGCTAATGCGAATGTGAAAAATGGAGATGGGGGCACGGCTTTGATGGCCGCTGCTGCTGGGGGAAATGCGGCGATCGCCCATATCTTACTCGATGCTAGCGCGGATATCAACGCTAAGGATAAAGATGATGAAACTGCTTTGAATTTTGCGGTGATTGAAGGCTGCGAAGATGTGGTGGAATTGTTGTTAAACCGAGGTGCTAGTGTCGGTTCGAGAAATCGGTTGGGCGATACGCCTTTACTGGTGGCTGCTGTTCACGGCCATAGTGCGATCGTATCGGCTTTACTGCAAAAAGTAAACTCAAATCGGGCTGATTTTCTGAATGCTAAAAACTTTGGGGAGACGGCTTTGACGCTGGCTGCGTTTCACGGACATACCGAGACTGTGAAAGCTTTGCTTGACGGCGGTGCTGATCCCAATGTCCCGGCGGATTTGGGAAAAACTGCTTTAATGAAGGCGTGCGATCGCGGTTATATTGCGATCGTCCAATTATTAGTCGAAAAAGGTGCGGATGTCAACTTGCTGGATGATTCGGGCGCAACTGCTTTAATGTGGGCCGCACATCGGGGTTATGCTGAGGCCGTAAAGATTTTAATTGAGGCTGGTGCAGAAATAAACCACAAAAATCCGGGAAATTATACAGCTTTAATGCTGGCTGAGTTTAAGGGTTATTCCAATGTGGTGCAATTGCTCAAAAATGCAGGAGCACAGGAGTAAGAATTAAATAGTTTTGAGTAAGGTAATTCTGTCATTCTGAGGGTAGGCTTTGCGAAGTGAAAAAGCTCACATATCGGGACTTACGCATTGTAACGGTGTGGCAATAATTTGAGATTCTTCGCTTTACTCAGAATGACAAAATTAGGTAATTAGTGCGTCCAGGACAATGAATTAACCTCAATTTGCTTTGCGTACCCAGCCGTTAATAGTAAAGCGGCTATCAGCAAAAGCTTTTGAGGGACAGCTAACTCGCAAAACTTCGTGCATATAGCGACTTAGAAAAAATACGATGCTGTTATTGCGAGGCTCAACGGTTCTGAATGTCTTGTCGGCCACATAGAAATTGTTCTCGATTTTGCTGTCGTAAATTTGCAATTCGCCGCCTGAAAAACCCTTGGGTTCTCGATAGAAATAGTAAACGTAAGTAAAAAATCGGCTGGCGGTATCTGGCGAGCCACTGTCGTTGTGAAGTTTATAAAAGTTGTTGTCATTGTGCATGGTTAGCTGAGCTTCTATCTCACCCAGGGGAAATGACGGAATATTTAAACTCTTGAGCACGTCGGGGAGAATTGCTTTGATGCGATTAACCATCAGTTCGGAAAATTCGGGGAACGAGTGGAGTACCATCGAACGGCGGTAATCTTCGGCATTAGTTGAGGTGCTGGTACTCACAAATTCTGATTCTTTTGCTAAGACATATTTGATGAGTTTATTCTTTTCTGCAGGGGTCAAAAAGTTGTCTATTTGGGCGTAGCGAGATATTAAATCGTCATTTACAGGCGGCGCAGGGGCGGGAATTTCTGTGACGGGAATTTCTACGGGAGTTGCAAGCTGCTGGGGTTGCAGTTCCTGCAAGTAAATTGGGGGTTCGGTGACTAATCCCACTAGGTTTTCGCCGGGAAAAGAAAGGGCGGAACGACCTCCGTCTATAGGGATTTGAAATAAGGTGGAAAAACCGGGTGTTTGTTGAGTGCGATCGACTAATGTTTTGACAAGGCTGTGCAATAATGGTGTATCAGATTTAAGGGTGACGGTGCATTGATGTCCGCCAGTGAGGAGGATTTTGACTTTTATGTCTTGGGGTTTAATTTGCGGTTGAGTGTAAGTCATAATTTTTGAAGGACGCAAGCGGACACTGGGTAGGATATAACAGTTTTGATTGGTGTCATAGTCTTCCAGATCCCCCCTAACCCCCCTAAAAAAAGGGGGGACAAGAGTGTCAAAGTTCCCGTTGTTAAGGGGGAGACAAGAGTGTCAAAGTCTCCCGTCGGAAGACGGGACAGGATTCTTCTCAAAGTCCCCCTTCTTAAGGGGGATTTAGGGGGATGGAGACTTAGAGTAAAACCAGAGATACAAAGAATTTCCGACTTAAGTTAAGACCAATAAACACTATTGTATCCCTACAATAAAATACACAATTGAGAATTGCTTTAGGTATTATTCCTAATGCAAGAAGTGGCGGATATCAGTGAAAACCATTGTGATTCCGAGTTGGTTGGCTGCTTCAATGGAATCTCGATCGCGCATACTTCCGCCCGGTTGGACGATCGCAATTATGCCCGCCTCAGCCGCAGTTTTGACTGAATCGTCGAAGGGGAAGAAACCGTCGCTGGCCAAAATCGCTCCTTTGCTCTTCTCTCCTGCTTGTTCCAATGCTAGTTTAACTGAGCCGACGCGATTCATTTGTCCGGCGCCGACACCGATTGTAGTGCGATCGCGCGTCACAACGATCGCATTAGATTTGACGTGTTTCGCTACTTTCCAAGCAAACAGCAATTCTTCCATCTCTGTCGCCGTCGGCTGTTTCTCAGTAACAACCCGCCATTTGCTAGTTTCTTCTACTACATTATCTGAGTCTTGCACCAGCAAACCGCCTGCAATAACTTTAACAGTTTGTGGCGGCCCTTGAGTCAAATCTGGCAAAATTAATACTCGAACTTTCGCCTTTTTCTTGATAATTTGTTCAGCTTCTGGTTCGCACCCTGGCGCGACAATACATTCTAAAAATGTTTGAGTTAAGGCCGTTGCGGTAGCAGCATCAATGGGGCGATTGAGGGCGACAATGCCGCCGAAAGCTGAGACTGAATCGGTGTCAAAGGCTTTTTGATACGCTTCAGAAATAGTTGTTCCCAAGGCTGTGCCGCAAGGATTTGTATGCTTCAGAATAGCGGCGGCGGGTGTGTCGGGGAATTCTACGATCAGCCGCCTTGCTGCTTCTAAATCTACTAAATTATTGTAGCTTAATTCTTTACCTTGCAGGATGGTGCTAGTCGTCCAGCCTGTCGGTATACTTCCGCTTTGATACCAGGTGGCGGCTTGATGGGGATTTTCGCCGTAGCGCAGAGTTTGCAACTCTTTTCCTGATAAATTAAACTCGTCTGGTAGCGAAGATTCTTCAGCGGATTGGCTGCTGCTGAGATAAGTTGCGATCGCGCGATCGTAGTTGGCTGTATGTTTGAAGGTTTCTAGCGCACATTTTTGCCGAAACTCTAAGGATGCTTGACCGCCATTTTCCCGCAGTTCTTTTAAATAATTATTGTACTGTTCGGGATCGCACAACACTGTCAAATGAGCGTGGTTTTTGGCTGAGGCTCTCAACATTGCCGGCCCGCCGATATCTATCTGCTCAATTGCGTCTGCTAGAGTAACTCCTGGCTTAGCAATTGTCTCTTCAAATGGATACAAATTGACTACAACTAAATCGATCGCCCGAATGTGATTTGCGGTTAAATCTGCGAGGTCTTCCGGTACATCGCGGCGTGCTAAAATGCCACCGTGGATTCGTGGGTGAAGTGTTTTCACTCGCCCTCCCAAAATTTCGGGAGAACCAGTATATTCCGCAACTTTTGTCACTGGGATGCCTGCTTCTTTGAGGGCCGTTGCTGTCCCGCCACTACTAATTATGTCAAATTCAAATTCTTCTACTAGACTGCGCGCTAAGTCGATTAGTCCGGTTTTATTGGATGTGCTCAGAAGTGCTAGACGTGCCATTGGTTTGAAGTTGCGATCATAAAAATAGACAGGTTATATTATATACCAAATCTGGCGGCAGGGAGATGATTTGGTAATGGCTAATTATGATTATTTTTAATAATTCAAAGATGAGTTCGCTTATTTTAAACCATATTTTTTGTCAAACTTATATAATATTTTATACTGACCAGTGGCTTCTAAATATGTAGAACTTGCGCGTGGAACTGGTTATTTTGTGAGTGCGAGGGGGATTGAAGCCATATTCAGCTTGCACAGTTCATGTCGCTACGTAAGTGTCAATGTTGGTGAAATTACTTAATAAAACTTAATAGATAAATTAATGGCGATGCTCTTGAATTTTAACGATGTTTTATGATGAATTCTAAAAGTAATGTGCTAGCATCGGGTGTAAATTGCTCTCTCCCTAAATTTCCCGGAAAATTGGGCGAGCGCAACACCTTAATCTAAACAACAATTTAGTAGGGCTGAAATATGTTTTTTCAAGAAGCAGATCCAGAAAATAAGCTCAGTAATATTAGCAGGAATCATAAAAAAACTGATCACAATATGACCCATAGAACAGAGTACCAACAGATTCCCAAAAAAAGAGCCGAGAATTCGACAGAGGCAAACATTTCTGAAGCTTATAGTCTTAGTCTGTGCGAACTGCAGCAGATGGAGCGAGCAATGGAACAGCTAAAGCAGCAGTTGAAAGCTAGCGAATCTCGGTTTCGGAATGTGATCGAAAAAAATGGTGACGGCATCGCAATCGTTAACAAGCGAGGACTTGTCTGTTTTGCCAACCAGTCAGCAGAAGCGCTGTTTAACTGCACGGCAGAGGAACTTTTAGGGCAAGCATTTTTTGGCAATTTAGTAGTAGAAGTTTCAGCTTGCGACCTTGAGATGGCGACGGATATTATTCCCCAAGTTGGAAAAACAGAAGCACCAGGAACTCGCGTCGTGCAAACAGAAGTTGAAGCTATTCGCAAGCAAAAAGCAAATGCTGTAGTAGAAATGCGTGTGGTGGAAACGGAATGGGACGGAGAAATGGCTTATTTAGCTACGCTGCGGGACATTACCGATCGCAAACGCGCAGAAGAAATGCTTTGGTTGTACGATCGAGCTATCGCAGCTACTAGCACTGGAGTTACGATTTCTGACGCCACTGACCCCGAAAATCCAATTATTTATTGCAATCCCGCATTTGAAAGTATGACAGGTTATCGGCGGCAGGAAATTATCGGGAAAAACGGTCGATTTTTGCACGGAAGCGATACCGATCCGGCGGCAGTAGAAATAATTCGCCAAGCCTTGCAAGCAGAAAGCGAATGCAAGGTAATATTAAAGAATTACCGCAAAGACGGAACCGCTTTCTGGAATTGTTTCTCAATATCTCCCGTGCGCGATAGAACGGGTAAATTAACTCATTTTATCGGCGTACAGAGAGACATCACCCACAGCAAACAAGCCGCAGAAGCATTGCATAATTCCGAAGCACAAAGCCGAGAACAAGCAGCTCAACTAGCAGCGGCGCTGGACGAACTCAAAGCCACTCATTCCCAATTAGTTCAAAGCGAAAAAATGTCGAGTTTGGGATTGCTAATTGCTGGCGTCGCTCACGAAATCAACAACCCAGTCAGCTTCATTTACGGCAATCTCGCTCATCTCACAAATTATACTCAAGACTTGTTTCACCACCTCGAACTTTATCAACAGCACTATCCTAATCCAGTCGCCGAAATTCAAGAGGAAAGAGAAAAAAATGATCTCGATTTTTTAGCTGAAGATTTACCTAAAATACTATCTTCAATGAGCGTTGGTGTCGATCGCATTTGCCAGATTGTGCAGTCGCTACGGAACTTTTCGCGGCAGGACGATGCACAGATGAAACCTGTTAACCTCCACGCAGGTATTGACAGCACGCTGTTAATTCTCAATCACCGTTTGAAAGGGAACGGAGAAAAGCAGCCAATTCAAATCCTAAAACAATACGGAGAATTGCCGACTGTTGAGTGTTTTGCTGGACCGATAAATCAAGTTTTTATGAATATTCTCAGCAATGCGATCGATGCTTTAGAAGATGCGAACAGTAGGCAAAATTGTCAAGAAATGCTAGAAAATCCCAGCCAGATTAGGATTTCTACGGAAGTTGTCGGCAATTTTGTAGAAATAAAAATTGCCGACAATGGCCCAGGAATAACGGAGGAAGTCAAACAGCGCATATTTGATGCCTTTTTTACTACCAAGCCCATTGGCAAAGGCACGGGAATGGGTTTGTCAATTAGCTATCAAATTATTGTAGAAAGACACAAAGGCGAATTATATTGTACTTCGGAATTGGGTAATGGTACGGAATTTACTATCAAAATGCCGATCGCACATTAGCGCGAAATGTGCAATCTGCACCTTACCAACGTGATATATAGGCAAGCAAGTGAGCGGGAATCTCGCACTCGTAAAAAACGATTTTTATCGTTTTTTATCGTTACCATACTCTGGCTGGGAACGCATACTTAGAGGTTTTGCATCCCCATTGTAGAGACAATTATCAGGTGCTTTTCGGCTCACCTTACCCCATAAATAGGGAATTAAAAAACCTCCGCACCTTCCAACTTCTTAAAAGTTTCAACCTTAGCCCTCGCCGCTTCCCCGCAAGTCTTCGGCGTCGGAAACATCTTCCCAGGATTCGCCAAACCTTTCGGATTAAACACCTGACGCAGCCACTGCATCGTCTCCAAATCTACCTCCGAAAACATATCCGGCATAAAACACTTCTTATCAGCACCGATGCCGTGTTCCCCCGAAAGACTTCCCCCAACTTTCACACAAAGCCTAAGAATTTCCCCGCCCAATTCTTCCACCTTTTCCAGCGCACCTTTTACCGAGTTATCGTACAGAATCAGCGGGTGCAAATTCCCGTCTCCCGCATGAAAAACATTAGCAATTCGATAACCGTATTTCTCGCTCAAACCCTCAATTTCTTTCAAAACATACGCCATTTGCGTTCGCGGAATTACGCCGTCTTGCACGTAATAATCCGGGCTGAGATGACCCGCCGCCGCAAAAGCAGCTTTCCGCCCTTTCCAAATTTTTAGGCGCGTTTCCGGGTCGGTTGCCGTGGTGATATTTCGCGCTCCGTTATGCTTGCAAATATCAGCAATCCGCTGTTTGTTTGTGGCAACTTCCACTTCTAAACCGTCGATTTCAACGAGTAGAATTGCCGCCGCATCACGGGGATAACATCCAGTTGCCACCACATCTTCCACAGCATTGATGCTGATGTTGTCCATAATTTCCATGCCGCCGGGAATAATGCCAGCGCTGATAATATCGGAAACTGATTCGCCCGCTGCTTCTATACTGGAAAAATCCGCTAGGAGAACGCAAATCGATTCCGGCGCTTTGAGAATTCGCAGAGTAACTTCTGTAGCTATTCCTAAAGTGCCTTCGGAACCGACAAATACACCAGTTAAATCGTAACCGGGCATTTCGGGAATTTCGCCACCGACATCGACAATAGAACCGTCTGGAAGTACCAATCTTAATCCTAAAACGTGATTCGTTGTGACTCCGTATTTGAGGCAGTGAACCCCGCCAGAATTTTCCGCAACGTTGCCACCAATCGAACAAATAATTTGACTGGAAGGATCTGGCGCGTAGTAGAAACCAGCGCCGCTAACTGCTTGCGTTACCCAGTTATTAATTACTCCCGGTTGCACGACTACTTGCTGATTTTCTAAGTCTACTTTCAGAATTTTTCGCATCAGGGCAGTGACAATCAGCACGCAGTTTTCTACAGGCAAAGCGCCGCCGGAAAGGCCTGTTCCTGCGCCTCTAGCCACCCAGGGAATTGAGTTGCGATCGCATATTTTGACCACTTGCGCTACTTCCTCCGTAGTTCGAGGCAATACCACCAGGGCAGGCCGCTGGCGGTAGCTGGCGAGTCCGTCGCACTCGTAGACAATCAATTCTTCGCGACGCTGTACGACGCCATTTTTGCCGACTACAGCCTCGAATTCTTTAATAACGGGTTTCCAGTTGCGTTCTGTTTCTATGGCTATCATTAGTGAATTTAATTAGGGAACTATCAATAATATTGTTGCAAACTTTACTATTTTTGTGCAATTATTTTTCTAAGGGTTGCAATATTGACAAAGGGAAGGATCGGCAGTCTCTCGACCGTCGGGAAATAGTTTTTCTTTAGTATAACCGCAGTTTTTGCATTTATAGATTGCCGATCGCACTAGCTGAGTCGGAAAATAGCAAAGTCCGCAGGGCAATCCGATTTTCGTCTCAGCAATATCGAAGCCCGGCCAACCGCACTCCGGGCAGAATTGCTTAAATTTTTTAACTAAATCGACAGTTGCATTTTCGATGTTTTTCATCCGAGTTGGATTGTACATCGCCCGCATATCTGTTTCGATGTGAACTCGGCCGGTTGACGATTTTTTAAAGCCTGCTGTCACCGCGTCGAAAAATTGTTTTTCTGTCCTAATGCCCTTGACAATTTCGCCGTTGCCGAGCGCAGCATCGCCAACTATAACCACCAGTGCGTGATCGGGAAATCCCGCTTTTTTCCCAAAATCATCTGCTTCTTCTATACTGGAAACTAACTGGTGACTGTAGTTAGTTTCAACCGAGAAGGAGTCGCC
This sequence comes from Microcoleus sp. T3_A4, assembly GCF_036700465.1. Classification (NCBI taxonomy): domain Bacteria; kingdom Bacillati; phylum Cyanobacteriota; class Cyanophyceae; order Oscillatoriales; family Microcoleaceae; genus Microcoleus; species Microcoleus sp. T3_A4. The sequence goes on from NZ_JAUBOY010000082.1 coordinate 11,409, forward strand.
AATTAGTTCTAGATTGTTGGCTCGATCTAATAAAATTACTATTTCTCTGTTAGCTGGCAGATACGGCATCATTGGGTGAGGGCCGAAAGTACCTTCGCTGGCAAAGGCAAGAGTTTCGCCCGCAATTTCTAGGGCTTTTTGTGCTTTATGGCGAGCCGCTTCTATTTGTGTTCCTAAGCGTTTAACTTCTCTGGTGAAGGTGCCGAATGCGTCAGTGTCAAGCTCTGCAGGTACTAGGATATTTACACCCAATTCTCGTTCTAAAACTGGAGCCATTACCCGTTCTTTTTGGTGCATCGTGGCAAGAACTGCGGTGCGATCGCTCAATAATTGATTGGGATTCACAGGCTCAGAAATATTAGACATACATCAGCATCATTTCATAACAAAAGGCTCAAATACACCCTTTGATTTAAGTTATCAATTCAGCACTCAAGCGTCAATCTTAAAAGTGGCTAGTTGCCCCCAGTTACTCCCCCAGCTTGACCTCTGAGTACAAAAATTACTCCTGTCATAATTAGCGCCACGCCTACCAACCGCAGCGGTGGCAAAGGCTCGTGAAATATCAGTTTGCCGCCTAAAACAGTAAACAGGTAACTAATTGACAGTAAGGGCGAGACTATGCTAAGGTTTGCCCGCGACAAAACTACAATAAACCCGATCGAAGAAATTGCATACAAAGAAAGACCAGTTACTATCAACGGCTGAGTAGCCATCGCTATAATTTTTTCTATTAAATTAGCAGCGCCAATGGGTCCTAATATTTTAGCTCCGGCCTTCAGACTAAATTGACCTGCGACGCCGCACAATATTGCAGCAAGCAATAACAAAAAAACGCTTCTATTCATAACTTTACTAACCTATAGTACAATCAAAAAATGCCGTTCCCCAAAACCTGAAAAACTTTAATTAAGTTTTGCTAGGCTTTATTCACACTAATATTTTAAGCAGAAATACGGGAAAATCAAGTATGGTCGAGCGCGATCGAGAGTCGAACAAATATATGGCCGAGCAGACCAACCCAAGCGGAGAATATACTCTAGAACTATCGATACTCATGCCTTGTCTGAACGAAGCAGAAACTTTAGAAATCTGCATCAAGAAGGCACAGAAGTTTCTGCGCGAACTTGATATTGCCGGCGAGGTCATCATAGCAGACAACGGCAGCACAGACGGTTCTCAAGCTATCGCTACCAGAATGGGAGCGAGAGTCGTGCCCGTAGCAGCCAAAGGCTACGGCAGCGCCCTGATGGGAGGCATCATTGCAGCGCGCGGAGTTTATATTATCATGGGCGATGCTGACGACAGCTACAATTTTTCCAACCTCGGCGCTTTTGTCAACAAATTGCGAGAAGGTTTCGACTTAGTGATGGGAAACCGCTTTCAAGGGGGCATCAAACCGGGTGCAATGCCGCCGCTGCACAAATATTTAGGAAATCCGGTGCTGACATGGGTTGGGAGGCTATTTTTTGCCAGTCCCGTAGGCGATTTTCACTGCGGACTCAGGGGTTTTAGGAGAGACTCAATTTTGAAACTCGACTTGCAAACGACGGGGATGGAATTTGCTAGCGAAATGGTGGTCAAGGCTTCTGTGTACAAGCTGCGGATAACTGAAATTCCAACCGTACTTTCTCCCGACGGCCGCAGTCGGCCGCCGCACTTGCGAACTTGGCGAGATGGCTGGCGGCACCTGCGATTTTTGCTGCTTTACAGTCCTCGGTGGCTGTTTTTGTATCCGGGTACTGCGCTGATGATTTGGGGTCTAATTATCGTGGTTTGGCTGTTACCCGGTACTCAAAAGATTCGTAGTATAAGCTTTGATGTACATACGCTGCTTTATGCTGCGATCGCAATTATCATCGGTTTTCAAGCAGTAACTTTTGCTTTTTTCACCAAAATTTTTGCCATCAGCGAGAAATTCCTACCCGAAGACCCCAAACTCAACAAAATATTTCGCTATGTCACCCTAGAGACAGGATTGATTGTCGGAGTCACGCTGATATTAATCGGCATAGTTGGCTCGTTCTTGTCATTAACTATCTGGAGCGAAACTGCTTTCGGTTCTCTCAATCCTTCTAAAACTCTGCGTTTAGTTATTCCCTCACTCACTTGCCTGACTGTCGGTTTGCAGATGGTTTTGTCGAGCTTTTTTCTCAGTGTGCTGAGCTTGAAGCGTAGGTGATAACATTCAAGGTACTGGCAACATTCCTCAAAACTAAATTTCCATGCAGAGGAAGTTCAGGGCGATCGCAATGCAGGCAATATCGGGGCCGCAGGAACTCAATTTGCGACTATCTGGTATAATCCAACAAGTACCTTTAATGCTCAAAAGGGTTAGAATAGTAGAGATAAAGAATATTTGATATTAGCTATGCAGCGAATATTTGAGGCTACATTGAAGGGAAACGTTTTAGAATGGGCTAATGAGGTTCCAAGACAAGGCGATCGCCCTGTCAGAGTTTACGTTACTTTACAAGAAGAGCGATGGACTTTAAGTGCGGAGTTTCGCCGTCAGAGAATAGTTGAAATATTGGAAAAAATTGCAGCAAATAATGTCTTTGCTGATATTAGCGATCCAGTGGAATGGCAGCGAGATTTGCGTCAAGACCGTTTACTTCCAGGTAGGGATTAATAATGAATGCTGCTAGACAGTGATATTATTATCTACGCTTCCCAGCCCGAAAACTCGCAGATTAGGCATTTTATTGGCGAAAATGACATAGTTGTATCGGCAATAAGTTACGTTGAAGTCTTGGGTTATCATGGGCTAACTGAAGAGTATAGAGTGTACTTTGAGGAATTCTTTGGTGTGGTGGAGGTTATACCAATTTCTAACGCTGTACTCGATCGCGCAGTGCTGTTGCGACAGATAAGGATAATGACACTTGGGGAGGCTATTATTGCGGCAACAGCTTTGGTATATGGCAGAACTTTAGTAACAAGAAATATAGGGGATTTTCGGTGGATTGCTGAACTCACACTGATTAACCCGTTTGAGGCTTAATAAAGATGGGCGATCGCACTTGCGGAAGATAAGGGCGATCGCGCTTTTGGAAAATAAGGGCGATCGTACTTCCTTCGCTCCTAAATTGCTATAATGACAATCAGCCAAAAAATCTTAATGCAGAGTCTATGTCTACTTACAGCACGGTACTGACTCAGGTTCTAAAACTTGCACCAGATGAGCAAATGCGCCTCATCTCTGAATTGTTTGCACATATTCGTCAACGGGTGATTCCTAAGCCGAAGCGCAGTATTTTAGAATTATCAGGCTTGGGTAAGGAAATTTGGCAGGGGATTGATGCTCAAGAATATGTGGATCGGGAAAGAGATTCATGGAATGGATAGCTCAGCTACAGGGACAAGTTGTCGAATTGGATACTGCGCCTCTGATTTACTTTATGGAGCAAAATCCAAAATATCTAGAGATGATGCTGCTTTTCTTTAGATCGTTTAATCGCGGTGATTTTAGGATAGTGAAATCAACAGTAACGCTCGTAGAAGTGCTAGTTCATCCCCTGCGACAGAAAAATACTGCCTTGGCTCAAGAATATCGTGAAATATTGATGAATCAAGGAAGTTTAACTGTTGTTGAATTAACTCCAGATATTGCTGAAACAGCGGCACAACTGAGAGCAACTTACAATTTGCGATCGCCCGATTCTATTCAAATGGCTACAGCTATCCATGAGGGTGCTTCGTTTTTTTTGACAAATGATGCGCGGTTGCCTTCTTTACCTGGGTTAACGGTTTTAGTTTTGGAGCATTTGAGAAGTTGATGGATTATTTTTGGATGGGAAGAGAGGGGCGATCGTACTTTTGGGAAGATCAGGGCGATCGCACTTCCTTCGATTCTAAATTGCTATAATAACAATCAGCCAAAAAATCTCAACATAAAGCCTATGTCTACTTATAGCGAGGTACTGAGTCAGGCTCAAAATCTCACTCTTGAAGAGCAACAGCAGCTTTTAGAAGTATTGTCAGCATTGATTCGCGATCGGGTAACAACCCAGACTCAGGGTAAACGATCGGAAATTGATGCAGCACTGATTGAAATGGTACAAGATCCAGAGTATCAAGCTCAAGTGCTACAGATGGAGGCTGAGTTTGCGGTAGCGAGTTGGGAAGCGTTGCAATTGGGAGAATCTCCTGTATGAACCGGGGAGAAGTCTATGATGCTAGACTTGAACCTGTTGAGGGTTCTGAACAAGGAGGAACCCGTCCTGTTATCATCGTTAGTCGAGCTACAATAAATATAGTAATTTCAAATAAATGTGAGACAAATGCAAGATGATGTAAAATTAAGAAAAATTGTTAACTCGGAGC
>NZ_JAUBOY010000083.1:0-15546 GCF_036700465.1 Microcoleus sp. T3_A4
TGAGATTGCACTCACTTTTTTCACTTCTCTATTTTATTGCGATCGCATTCCTCTTTAAAAACTGTCCGGAGTATTGTCAGAAGTACAATTTCTGAAATTACTTTTCACCCCGATCGACTCCAGGAAATATGGAAAAGCGCGATCGTATAACTGCTGCGAGACAACCGAGAAAAATTCTCCCTAATTAAGCTGTTGTTCCCCATCTAATTTTCCTGTAAAATGACAGTAGATAAAATATGGCTCTATGACCAGGCCAGCCTTCGCGACACCTGAAGCAAACACAACTAACAAATTTGCAGTCTCCGTTTAAAAAAGGTGTTAGTTACAGTGGACAACAAGAATATTAATTTTACTATTGATTAACTCTTCGGACAGTGTTTGATGGCTTACCTACTGAGAATAACGGTTTCACGGATCTCAGTACGATCGCCACGGTTGCCGAAGTAGACTAGAGACTCACGATAAATCAAGGGTTTCAGACTATGAGTGCAAAACGGTCGGGACTATGGAAAAAGCACAAAGTATATGTATAAATATAAAGTTGATTCTCAGCTTTCTTGAAAGTGCGATCGCGTCCGCTCCATTTGAGATAAAATACTTATAAAGAGTGTTTATTTCTAAATAAATTTCGGCTATTAGGAATGTGACCAGTATGGAAGTAACCGAGCTGCTCAAAGAGTACGAAAATGGAAAGAGAGACTTTGCTGAGGTAAACCTCAGCGGAGCAAACCTCAGCGGAGCTATGTTGGTCGGCGTCAACCTTTCGAGGGCTAACCTGTCGGGAGCTAACCTGAGTCGGGCGCATCTCACCAAAGCAGAACTCAATGACGCAAACCTTTACAGGGCAAATCTGAGTTTTGCCAAAATGGGCCAAGCCAGACTAGCAGACGCAGAGCTTACAAAAGCCAATCTCAGCGGAGCTTTCCTCGTCAAAGCAAAACTGCCCAGGGCAAAGTTGAGTGGCGCCCAACTCATCGGTAGCAACCTGCGGAGCGCCATCCTCTGGAACGCCAATTTGTGTACAGCCGACCTGCAATTCATCAATCTGCGGGGCGCTAACCTCACGGGAGCTAACCTCAACTGGGCCAACTGCGGAGGGGCAAAACTCAGCGGTGCAAAGCTTTTTGGCGCTCAACTAACAGGCATCTATCTCAGGAAAGCTTACATCAATGGCATCGACCTGAGCAGGACGGATCTTAATGGCGTCAACCTGAGCGAAGCCAAACTAAACGGGGTAAACCTGGAAGGCTCGAACTTGTTAGCTGCCAATCTCAGCGGGGCTCAGTTGCGGGGCGTCAAGTTGATGGGAGCAGATTTAACCCGGGCAAATCTGGTGGGAGTTTCTTTGGTGCAGGCAAACCTCGATTGGGCTAGGCTGTGCTATGCAGACTTGAGCGAAGCCGACTTGAGCGGGGCAACGTTCACGGGAGCCAACTTTGAGGGTACTCAGTTAGCCGGATCAACCATGCCCCCATCTATGAGCAATGATGTCTACTTAACTGCAGCACGTGGTGTCGCAGCTTAGGCAAGGTCAAAAATTAATTTCGCATCCGAGTGGACGACTCTCGCATGGGTTTAACTTTTGATGCAGACATCATTACTTTTGTGAGAGTGTTGCACCGGCAAGAAATTTACTGATATTTGCGAGAGTTTGTAGCATCACAATTGAGTTCACCCGATTAATTTCGCGACTCGCAAAGCAGAGGTAATGGCTCCTTCGTGCAAACCATCCCCCAAATAAGCTCCCGCATGATAAGTGTGGTTCTCGCCATTAGTCTCGATAACTTCATCTCGATATCGAAAAGACTCCACAGTGTACAGCGGCGTATGATGTTTCTGAATGTGAATAATGTGCTTTTGGGCGATCGACTCCTCCAGTTGAAAAGCTAAACTGTACTCTCGTGGCGAGGAGATGCCGCAAAGCTGATTCAAGCTCGCATTATATCCCCATCCCTTCTCCGTCTCGAAAAAATCAAATTCTGATAACTTACGGATGCCGTAGCGATCGTACATCGATGTATCCGAATGCAGTACAGTGGTTGCATAATTGGCTTTCCACGCCGAAAACCGCTTCGTTTCCGCCTCCGTCGGATCAGACAACAGCCTCATAACTTGATCGGGTGGCATCGCAAAAACCACCTTATCAAATTCCTGGATTTCCCCATCAGAAAGCAAGATTTTTACAGCATCCGCGCTTCTAAAAATATTGGCAATCTCCACATTTAGCCGTATATCGCCCTTAAATCGCTCCAAAATCTTTTCAATGTAAGAATACACCCCGCCTTTAATCCTCACCCAGTTGACCGAGGCATATTCGCGCAAAACAGGCATCGCTAATTCTGCCGGGAAATTGTCGAGCAATTCAAACGGTATCGAGTAGCTGTACATCGTCAGCAACTTCAGCCAATAATTGCGGATGCACGAGCTTTTCAAAGACTCAGAAAGCGGTACATCGTAGAAATCGTGCTGTTTAGCAAACCGCATTTTTAAAATAAATCCAGCCGAACGAGCGTAGAGACTATCAAGTCGCAAATACTCGATCAGTCGTTGGATTCCGGTGAAATTCTTTCGGATAGATACCGCAGACAAAAAGTGGGTGCCATCTTTAAAAAACAGCGCGGAACCAATCTGCACTGGCTCTAATTCAACCCCTAGCTCCTGCATAAAAGCCACGAAATTGTAAAATACAGTGGGAAATTCTAGCACCCCATTTTCTAATATTTCATTGCACTCAGATTGATTGGGTACAACATTTTTGTTCAGCGTCCGAATGTGTCCGCCTAAAATTGGCTGACTTTCCCACACAGTGACGTGATGCCCCTGTTTATCGAGCCAGTAGGCTGCTGCCATACCACTGGCTCCGCCCCCAACAATTGCAATTCTCATAGTTCACTCCTAGATTGATAGAAGGAAGTTCGGCAACGGATTCGCTCGACGGATGTAACGGATGTCAGGAAGAAGGAAGTTCGGCAACGGATTATGTAACGGATGTAACGGATGTAACGGATGTAACGGATGTAACGGATGTCGGGAAGAAGGAAGTTCGGCAACGGATTATGTAACGGATGTAACGGATGTAACGGATGTCGGGAAGAAGGAAGAAGGAAGAAATTATCGTTTCTAGGTAGAACCTGGAAACGCATTTCAGTCTTGCTATGCCTCGTCATTTTTAAGAGGAGACAGAGCCTCCAGAAATTCATTGCTTGGCAGAGCCAAGGAACGAGATAATGAGAGCAGAAACGAGAGATTTTTAAGATGAGGCAGAGCAAGAGTGAAATTCATTCCTTGGCTTTGCCAAGGAATGAGAGAAACAGGAAAATAACCAATTGCTAATTTTCCTTAGCCTAAAATCGCATCGCCGGATAAACGTTGATAAAGCAGCGCCCCCGTCCAAAATGTCGGTGCAAAGCCTGGATAGCCCGAAGAGGCATTGCAGAAATAGAAATTGTTGAGGGATGTTTCATGATTTAGTCGATCGACTCCCATGTTGCGCGGCGTCAGGGTGGAACCGTAGGAATTACCGTTAGGACACCAGCAGAAGCGCTCGTTAGTCGTTGGACTTCCGGTAACATGAAAGACCATGTGTTTGCGGAAATTCGGAACATAGTGTTTTTCCACAACATCTAAAATCGAATCCAGAATTTCTTGTTTCTTCTGTCTGTAAGCTTTGCGATCCGTCTCCCAAAGCTGTTTAAAATAGCTGTAATTAGCAACAGTCAGAAATTCGACAATTTGACAATCTTCTGGACAATCCCGCCGCGCTTCCGTCAGTAAAGTTGGCGTTGTAATTGCAAAGCTCGGACGAGAAAAATCATTTTGCTCATACATTTGAGCAAAAGCTTCATTTAGATCCAAGTGTTCCGTATGAAACGTATTCCACTTGCCAAATCCATAGTCTCGGAGATTTATATCTTTGACAACGCAGTACACCATGTAGTTAGATGCAGAATACTCATAGTTGAGTTTCCGCCGCACTTTTTTAGAGAACAGTTCCTCTCCAATCATCTTGGCCGCTCTTTTCGGGTCAAGGTTGCAAATCACCGTGTCGCCCGTAAATTCATGGGTTTGATGCGTGGTCAAATCCATCGCTTCAACACCAGTTACTGTTCTGTTTGTCACCCTAAAATTCGTGACTTCATGGTTTAGTCGAACTTTCCCCCCGTTCGATTCAATGACTTTAACTAAAGAATTGATGACATCTTCAAAATGCTGCGTCGGGTAAAATGCGCCTTCTTGATAGCCTCTAAACAAGGCAATCCAAGCATAGAAAGAAAGCTGATTTGGAGGCAGCAAAAAGTCCGGCCATTGCAGGGCTAATAAGGTTTGGGCGGCTTGCGGGAGTTGGAACTTGTCGAAAACGTCCTGAAGTGTACTGTTGAGGTGTTGGACAGCACAGAATACGTCACCGAAATTTTTGAGCAATTCGATTGGTTTGACGGGAGGAGCGAGTTTTCTGAGTCCCTCGCCGGTTTTCTCGACTTCGTTGACGAATTGGCGAATTCTCTCGCTCGCTTCGGGAAACAGCGCCGACAATCGCCGGATCAGTTCCTGTGGTTCCGAGGGAATATCGAGCGCATACCCAGGCATTCTCATGTGGTCGTAGCCATTCGGATCGTACCGTTCAAAGGTGACATCTCGATCGAGACCGAGTTTTTTGAGAACTCGATTGACTGTATGTCCTTCGCCGCAGTCCCAAACGTAATGGAATTGGGCATTAAACGTGTATTTGTTGGCCATCGTAAAGGTGTGACCAAAGCCTCCGGGATGTTCGTGAGCTTCGAGGATGTGTACGGTTTTGCCGGAGTTTGCCATCAAAGCTCCGAAAACCAGTGCTGATAAACCACTGCCGACGATGAGGTAATCTGTTTTCATGGTAAATTTCCTCGATCGATTGAATCGGGCGATCGTTGTCTATACACTAACGCTCAATTCTGAGGAAATTCTGAAGAGGGCTTACCAGGCTATTTGTAGGGTAGGCACTGCACACCTTACGCCTTTTTAGGCGGGCTAGAAGCCCACCCCACAATAGTTTGAAGCATCTAAATTTTACAGTCAAGTTTGAGCGACTTCTTGTGGGGTGGGCGTCCCGCCCGCCCAAAAAATACAATTTAGGTGGGCTTACTTACTGCTTATTTGTGCGGCACGATCACATCAAAAAAAGCATCCTCCAAATCATAACCAAACATCTGCGACATCGCCATCAACTTCGATTTACTGGGAATTCCCTGCTGATTCAACCAATCAGTCAACACAAAAATTTTGTTCATCAAAAACATTTCCAAAGCTTCAGGATTGTACTGAATACCTTGGGTGCGGTGGAATTGGTGCGGCACCAACATCGCCGCATAGCGCGCCAATTCTCCCGCTTTCCAATCCAGCAAAAATGGCAGCCAAGGATAACAAGCATCTAAGCGAATAAACCACAGCCGCACTTCGGGAATTTCCGAAATTTCTCGCGGATCTAACTCTTCGCGCGGATACTCAATTTCAAATTGTAGCTGTTGTTCGTTTTGGGCGATCGCTCCTTCGGTCAGCCACTTTTCAATCACAGTCCGCACCGGAGACAAATCTAAACTGTTTATGCGATCGGCATCTATCGGTATCATAATACTCATAAAAAGTCAACCCTATAGCAGTAAGTTATATCCAATCCGGTCTATCGACCGCGATTTACCGTTGGGCAGGGGCGGGTTTATGAGACTATCGATCTCAACCAAATATTGTTGGAAAAACCCGCCCCTACAGGTTATTGAGAATGGTGTCACATCTCATATCTATCCTACCTATAATATCACTACCAATGCCCAATTATCAATATTATCAATTAGCAATGCCCGATCCCCCATTCCTAATGCCCAATTCCCAGTTATCCATTTTTCCCAAACTTGCTATCTTGCAAAGAATTACCAATCCCCTGGATAATTCCCCGCCCGATCAAACCAATTCCCCGCCCTATAACCTGAGTCAAAACGTAAACAACCCCAGCACCCAACAGCGAAATAACCGCGCGAACTCTAGGTGCGATCGCATCCCTGGTTTCCAGCACCAAAGTCAAGGCTAACTGCCACCCAGACAACTGTGCTAACTCCAGATTTCTTGGAGCATAAATAGAAATTTTCTTAATTCCAGAATCGCCCAAAACAAACAGCCAAAACCTGCTTTCAAAAATAGCTTTCGGTTCCACAAAATATCTATCCCAGCTATATCTCCACGACAACTCATTCCGAAACCGCTCAATTTCTCGCGTCGAAATCAACTTACCATCGTAAAAAATTTGCTTGATTTCTTCAATATTTGCCAAATTATTTAGTAGAGGCTGTACCACTCCGCTAGCAACTTGAATTGCCAAATTTTCCAACAAAGCTTCAGCTCGCTGCATTGCTGCCGGGCTGCCAGCAACACAAGAAATATTGTCAACAGTTAGAGGAATTTCAAATAGCAAATGTGCAAAAAAATCAACTGTCATCGGTATTTTGTCAAGGATTTCTGCTGCAACTACATCAGCATCTGCCAGCAGCATCGGCACAACTTCTACGCCGCTGCCTGCCAATAGATAAGCAGCACTTCCCCCTTGGCTTTCTTCCAGTTTTAAGCTGGCTTGACTGCCATCAAAAACCAGATTTTCTCCCGTTTGCAGTGTATAGTATCTGCCAAAAAAATCTATGATTGTCGCCTCCCACAAATTCCGTAAAATAGCAGGCATTTTTTGCGACAATTGAGTTTCCTGCACTTGGGAAAAGCGCAATTCTTCCAGCAAATCCTTTAACTTCTGCAGAATGGAACTCATCAATTCACGCTTTTTGGGCGATCGCAAAATATCGATTTCCAAAGGCAAGCCAGTCAAATTCACCAAATCAAACTGCAATTTAGCTGCCGCCGAGTCAAACAAGCTACCTTGCCAATTAGTTGCAACCACCAAAGATTCAGCCGAAACTTGGGAATTCGTTAATTGCGATTGAGAATTATTCAACAAATTCTCCCGTCTTCCTTCTGCCTCTGCCTTCTCCCCTCTGCCTTCTTCCTTCTTCCTTCTTCCTTCTTCCTTCTTCCTTCTTCCTTCTTCCTTCTTCCTTCTTCCTTCTTCCTTCTTCCCTTTTTCTTCAAATAATAACTGACTGACAATCCAACGAGCTGCGAGCAATTCTCTGCGGCGCCCGCTGAGTACAACCCCATCTACAATAGAGGGCAAATCTGTGGGAGCTGCGGCTCTGAACTCTTGCAAATCAGCTTGGACAACCGCCAAAGTTGCATCTATTTCCCGTAGTCCAGAACGATAAAAATAAGCCAGCATTTTTTTGTGTACTGGCGTATCAATTGTCGAATTATCTGCATTTTTATCTGCAATTGCTGCGTAGTTTTCTACTGTTTTAACCACCGCTGCATTTAGTTCTATTTCCGAGTTAGCTGCCGTATCCGTCGCCCAATAAGTGAGACCAGATGCCACAGCGCGAATAGCTTCGATTGTCAAGGAAATATCTGTACCTTTAGGACAATAGCCATTCGCACCCGCCGCCTGTACCTGGGCTAACAGCTCCGGTGTCAGCGGCCCGCCTAGCAGCAACAGGGGCAGGTTGGGGTACAAAGTTTTGAGTTCGCGACAAAATGCCACCGCCTCTATTTGACCCGATCGCAAATTTAGGGTCTCAACAGCCAAAATTACCAAATCTGCGGGCTTCTTGGCTGCTACCGAGTCGATCGAGCGAGCTTCGAGAACCCGCAAAGCCTCGGTTGCGGTTGAAATCTCTGCAACAACTTGCAAGTCTGGATACTGCTCGCAAGCAACTCGCAGCCCCAGCCGGAAAATGGGGTCGCCCTCGATCGTCAGCACTTGGAAATTACTCACTTGATTTTAGATTTGAGATTTTAGAGAGCGATCGTGCGAAAACCCTATTACTCCGGGAGCAAATTAGCATCAGGAGGCCCAGCCGATTCAGGAATCGAGGGCGGCGCCGGTTCCGGAGCCGGAGCCGGAGGAGCAGGTTCCGGAGCCGGAGCCGGAGCCGGGGCCTCTTCTCTCGCGGGCGGATAGTAAGGTTCCGGCTCTGGCGCGGGCGGATAGTAAGGTTCCGGTTCCGGCTCTCTAGCAGGCGGATAGTAAGGTTCCGGCTCCCTAGCAGGCGGATAGTAAGGTTCCGGAGCCGGGGCCTCTTCTCTCGCAGGCGGATAGTAAGGCTCTGGTTCTGGCGCGTACTCCTCCTGTCGCGGAGCTGGCGCGTACTCCTCCTGTCGCGGAGCTGGCGCATACTCGCGAGCGGGTTCCGGCGCGTACTCGCGAGCGGGTTCCGGCGGCGGCGCACTGTTGGCTCTGAGTTCAGCACTCCAGCGCCCGATCGCACCTGCAGCCTCTGAATACAGCGCCCTACCGTAACCGATTTGGGAAGCCGTATCGATCGCCGCTCCTAGACTGCCTTGAGATGCCAATTCCGCAGCTCGATCGAGAATCGGTCTGTCTTGAGCAACTTGCAGTTCGCTCACCCACTGATAGACATTATCCTGAGCTTTGGCGTACAAAGTCCTACCGCTCTTAATTTGCGAAGCTTTTTCAATAGCAGCACTAAGTTTTCCTTGCTTCGCCAGGGCGATCGCTTCATCCAAAAAAGGCTGATCTTGAATAACTTCTATGCGTTTCGTCCACTGAGCCAAGAGAGTTTGCGCTTCTATCCTGCGGGGGCGGTTTTGAGAGATCAGGAGTAGCTGAGCCATGCCGCCCTTGAGTCCTTCAACCGTTTGGGGTTCTGCCAACTGCTTCGCCAAAGTCAGAAAAGATTGGTCTTCGATCCGCTGAATTTCGCGACGCCAAGCAGCCACCAAAGTTTGAGCGTGAACGCGCCGTGGCTGCTTAAGTCCGATGGTTTGCGCTTGCTCGATCGCGAGTCCAAACGTTCCTATCTGACCGACACTAGCGATCGTACTAGCCACTTGCAGCCGCAGCAAATCTTGAAACTGCACCTGCAAATTTTCAATTTGAACTTGAGCTTGCTTGTACAGAGGGCGACCCGGAGCTATTTGGCTAGCAGCCCCCTGCCCTTCGAGCAAGCTAAAAATGTGTTGTGGCAGCGGAGTTGATATCGACTGATTCCACGTCACTGCCTGAGCTCTACCCAACTGCATCAAATCTTGAGCTTCCGCAAATAGTAGCGAATCCTGTGGCACAACAGAAGCAGCCTCGATCGCCCCCGGCAGGTCTTTCGCCCCCAACCGCTTAGTAGCCATTGCCAGCAAAGTCCGGCTCCAGCCCTCAATTTCCTTCTCAGCTTTAGCGCGGGCAAAAAGCTGCGAGTCTATTTTGCGAGCCAGGACGATCGCCTCAGCGAACTTTTGCGGAGTTCCGTCCTTCGCCAAATCTCTAGCCTCTTCCAAGCGCTGCCAGCCGTTTCTTTCCAAAGAAATCTGCTGGATCAGCTCGTTGTACCGCTTTTGACTCCAGAAAACATTTTCCAGCTTGAACAAAGCTTGAGCATAATCCCAAGCCTTCCTTAAATCCTCACTTTTTAAAGCTGCTAGGGCTGTATCGTAGAGTTTTTGGCCCTCCTGCCAATTTTTTTCCCAAGCAGTCACAGCCTCCTGTACCTCTGGGTAAGACGGACTGGTTTTCGGAATTTTCGCCACAATCTCCAGAGCGCCTTTCAAATCGCCCCTCTCAATTTTTGCCCTGGCAAATCCCAGAATGGCTTTCGACCATTCCCCTATCAAATGTTGACCTTGCGAGTATAGCGGATGTTCTTTCGGCCAAGCCTGCACCAGTGCCATTGCCGATTCTAGCTGTTCTAGCTTGCCCGACTTAGCGGCTTGCTGAGCGCAGTAAAGTCGCTCTCCGTCCGCCGCCAACGGCGACAGTTGCTGGCAATTGGGCGGCGGCGGCATCGTCAGTAACCACAGAAATGCAGCGGCACCGGTTACTCCAAATCCCACCAGGAGACTCAGCCAGATTAGCTGCCACTGCCAAAAAGTTCTTTTCCCCTCGGTCGGCAGCGCCGTTACTGAGGAACTCGCATCGCCTGTCGCCTCTGCACTGAACTGTGCCGTCGGTTTGAGGGATGGGTTGTATTGCGGTGGTGTGTGGAATTGGTCAGATTGTCGTCTCGCCATTACTTCAGCCTGTCCTGTAATGCGCACTCTTCACGTGACACTCCCACATCAAATCATAGATTGTGATGTCGGCTTCTGACTCCGGTTAAGGAGATCGAGAACTTCCTTCAAGGTACTGGCCATCTTTCCCTCTACGGCGTTTTATAGTGAGGTTCGTGTCCAGCCCCACTGGTTGCTTCCGAGTATTTTAGGCTCTCGAAGCACGTAAATCATACCAGTTATCAAACAGTTATTGACAGATTCCGGGGCTGTTTGGCAGAAAAAACAGTATAAAGCCCCGTCAGTCGATCAATTTTAGATTTTAGATTTTAGATTTTAGATTTTAGATTTGACTCTACAGATGAATTGGGGGAGCGATTAAACTAAGGTCTAATATTAAATCCGGGTCAGAAATTACCTGATCAGACTCAGCGGTTGAAACCGCAATTACACTAGCTTTCGTCTACTCCAAGCCGATTTAAAATAAAGGGGTACTACAGCCGGATTTGGTCTACACTTTTACGTGTAGCGGGTAGAAATGACTTTTTTGGTTTAGTCGTAAATTTTATTCCCGATCGCCAAACTTGTCGATCGAGTTTCATTTTTCTGTTTTCATTTTTTTTCGACTGTGCCAAATTCCGGCTGGCGACGGCAAAAAAACCGATCGAACCCAGCTAAATACTTAAATCATTTTATACCACCTATCGACCCAGTACAAATATCAGTTTTGCTTCCAACAGCCACTGCTTTATCCGTTACGAAGCCTTTGGCGTATCGCTGACACTCGATGCTTCCGTGGCGGACTCGGCAGATCGATATCCGTAGAAATCTATCCGGTAGTCTACAATTCTGACACCAGTTTGCTGTTGGATTTGTTCGATCAATTCGATCGGCAATTCCACATGAACGTCTAGAATCTGAGCCGTATCAAGACAATTGACGTGAGAGTGAGAGTCGCTGACGTTGCCGTACAAGCGTCCCTCCGAGCGTTCTATGCACTCAATAATCCCTTCTCTCGACAAAGCTTCTAGATTTTGATAGACAGAAGTATGACCAATCGAATGCGCTTGTTTGTTGAGGCGATCGTAAATTTCGCGAGCGGAGAGGTGTTCTTTTGCCTCCCACAAAAGTTCTAGAATAAATCGACGCTGGCGGCTCAAGCGCATTCCCATCGCCTGACAGCGGTTTAAAGCATCTTCTAATGAACGAATTGGTTTCACAGCTACCGCCTTATAAAGCCTGCTCGATTTTTAATTCTGGTACAATATTGCACGCCTACATATCCACTAATTCTAACGCAGGGTTGCCCAACAGTAGAAGATAGAGGGCAAAAATCTCGAAAGAGTGAATTTTTTCGAGTTGCTGCTCAACGAGCGGCTGCCAGCACCCACCAGAAAATTATCCGCCTCACAAATATTGCTTTGACTCTATCTTCTACTGCCACACCTCCTAGTTCGAGGATTTGATGGCGTTAACCAGTAACTTGGCGATTTCCGAGAGTTGCTTTTTGTTGAAAGTTTTGAGCAAAAGCTTGACTACCGCCTTCGGTTCGGCTGGAAGTGCGACTTGCTTCGACGCTGCTGCTTGGGCGGCTGGGGCGGCTGGGGCGCTTGCCTCGGCAGGTTTTGGGCTTGCTGCCAAAAGTAGCAAATTTTTACTCGGAACGATCGTCTTGACTTTCCCCCCTTGTACTAAATCGCCAGCTTCCTTGAGTTCTTTGATAATCAACGGAGCTAAGACTTTATAAGAGTTTTTGGGATTAACGATCGCTGCTCTAGCTGTTTTTACTAAATTTTGCCAAGTCTCTATTTTACCTCCCAACTTATAGAGGCGAACGCACACATCCGTCAACTCAGAGCGACTAGCAGCCGATTCTTTCTGCTTGAAGACCTGCAACATTTCTTTGAGTAAAGTCATCACTTCAACAGCAAAATTCGCCGGCACAGCGCCCGCTGTTGGAGCGGTGCGGGTACTAGACCCAGCAGCAGCCTGCACTTTGCCCGACGCCAATTTATTGAGGTGAGTTTCGAGTTGAGCAAAAACAGGCATCACCTGCTGCACGAGTTTTTCTCCCTCCTCATTCCTCAAGCCGAAAGGCCCCTCCAGTCGCCCCAGCAAGTCCTTAAGCGTATCAACTCCCTTTAAAAAGAGGGATTCTGCCGTTTGGTCAACCTGCTTGACGGGCCCGTCCTTGAGCACCTTAAAACAATCTTCCAAGCGGTGAGCGGTTGTTTTAATACTATCTAAGCCCAGCATAGCCGCCCCTCCTTTCACGGAATGGGCGGCTCGAAACATCTCTTGGACGCTTTCGGGGTCTTTCATCGTGGACTTTAAATCCACTAAACCATTTTCTAGAGTATCGAGGTGCTCCTTAGCCTCCTCTATAAACAAACGCATAATTCGGTCTTGCTGATCTGACACGACAGTCCTCCTAACAATCTGTGCACCCTCCAGAAAGCACCCTCTTCGCGGGAGAAAACGCGACTCCTGCCAAAAGTCGGAAGCTCCCATGCAAAACATTCTAGCCTGCCTCAGCTAGCAGACTCAAAATACTGGTGTCAGGGCAATCTTAGCTCTAAAACTGGTGCGGTGGAGATTGAGCCTAGAGTTCTGAGGGAGTATCTGGAGCGACTTCAATACCCATTCCTTGTTTCATCATCTGCTGATCCGTAATCAAATCGCTCAATTCCTTGACTTCGACGCCGATGTCTTGGCAAGCCTTTTTCAGTTCCCGCTCGAAGGTGTTGAGGTCGCCTCCGTAGCCACAAAGCTTCGCGGCTGTGGCGATTCCTTGTTGGGCGTTAGCTTTGGCGCAGTCGATCAATTCAATGCCTTTGAGCGGTTGGGAGGATGCCATAATTTCAAGCCACAATTTATATTTTCTCCCACTGTACCTAGAAGGTTGAGGTCGATCGATCTATCGAAAGGCATGAAAAATCCTGCCTGTGCTGGGTGTTACCAATTCATACCTATTTTTTGGGAGTTCCTGCGAAGATGGCAGTAGTTGAGATTTTCTAACCCTGACTGTGCCTAAATTACAGTAGATTATTGTGAAAAATGTTTCCCAATCTAAAATGCACTGGGTCTGGAGCGTCCGGCACCGCGTGTTTGTGTCTTTTCTCTTTGCTATGGCAGTTGCTGTGTTGCTGCCACCTGACTATCTCCCCCTGACTCGGACGCTGTGCATTTGGAACGCGGGCGCGGTCAGTTTTCTGATTTTGACTTGGATGCTGATGCTGCAAGGCACTCCCGAAATGATGCGCCACCACGCTCAGCAGTTGGATGCTGGCCGCTTAACAATCTTAAGTACGATCGTGGCAGCCGCTTTTGCTAGCTTGTTAGCCATTTTCTTTCTGCTGCGCGATACCAAAGGCCTGTCGCCGAATTTGCTATTTCTGCACTTGGGGCTTTCTGTTCTTACAATTGTTGGCTCTTGGATGCAGGTGCACACTATCTTCACGATGCACTATGCCCGCAGCTACTACAAAAACCGCAGCAAGCAGCACGGCAGCTACTTGCAGGCGGGGGGTTTGGATTTTCCGGGAGACGAGGAACCAGATTACAAAGATTTTTTATATTTCTCCTTTGGTATTGGCATGACTTGCCAAGTTGCAGACGTGCAGATCACTTCTCGTTCGACGAGGTACCTCGTGCTTTTTCACAGTGTGCTATCGTTCTTTTTTAACACCGCGATTCTCGCTATGAGCGTCAATATTATTGCGGGATTGAGTTGATATGATTCAGTAGAAGCGGTATTATTTCGAGTATGATGCGGAAACTTTCATCCTAATAATAGTTAGGTAGTAATTGCTAAATTGAAGTAGTCCAACTATCGGGAAGCTCACTTACATCTTCTAGTAGGAAGTTTGCGTACACGAATATTCGGACATCATCGTAGAGATCGCTAAGAACACGTTTCCGGGCACCGGATTTGTCCCACGGTTGAAGATCGGAGTCTAGCTCACAGAAACCAACCCAGGGATGCCCCTCTGCCTGTAATTCTTCAGATTTAACTATCACAGCAGGCAAAACAGCTAAGTCATAGGGTTTAAGGGAGAGATCATCCATTGCACCGATAGATATTTGGCGCTCCAGCATTGGCTCTGAAAGCGGAAAGACGTTGAGACTAGGATGGTTCGCTAAGTCATTCAATCGTTCTGAAACTTTCGTCAGTTCATTTGCCACTAATCCATCAAATAGAGCAAATACCCGACGTGCTGCATCCGCATCCTCAGCGGTCACTCGACCTTCATCTGTTGCCCATCTCACAAATTTGCGTAAATCATCAGAGCGAGAGCGTGGGGAAAACCTTCGAGGTACGGTTTCACGTGCTTCTGTAAGGCATATTGCAGGCACATATAACTTAAACTCACCAGCCTGAGCACGTTGGAGCAACTGAATAGCCTGTGGACTTTGCAAGTGTGCTGGAGCAATAACATCCACTACCCAATTTGTTTCCACTAAAACTGCTTTGGGTTTCACTTTACACTCTTACTCCATCTAGGGCCAGCAGCCCTCACTTCGCCAATTCGGAGAAGGCTGATTATTTGTTCGCCAAGTAGGTTTCTTAAGTCATTTGGCAAGTTGTCCATACTGGCAGTCAGCTTCAGTTTCTCAAGCCATCGCTGAACTCGCGATTCAAACTCACTCGCAGGGTTTCCCTTCCATTGCTCATCTGCAGGTGGTAGCAAAGAATCTGGAAGTTGCGCTTCACCAACTACATAAATTGACTCACCATTATACTTTTCTAAGGAGTCCCGGAGGAGAATCACACGCTCACCAGCTACGACAAGTCCAACTGAACAACCAATAGATGCCATAGTATGTTTAAGCTGTTCAATAGCACTTTTAGCGATACTGATGTGTTTGATTTTTTTTACCTCAACAAGCATTAGATATTCGCCATCTTGACTGGTCACAATAATATCTGGATCTTGGAATGTTTTTATCATGGCATTATATCGCAGCGAATTTATTTGTTATGCAGTAAATTAACAATTGTCCTAGGCAAAGCCTAACAAAATTATAACTTGAGGGGATTCAAATTACCGCATTCAAATGTCAAGACACGGATAATCAATTGAGCTACCCAGTTGATGAGAATGTCAAAACACGGATAATCAATTGAGCTACCCAGTTGATGAGACAGAAATTTTCATGCTGATTCTCCCACTCGCATTCGATCGCCCTCCATCCCCCATTGGTAACAAGTTAAGCCTGTATGGCAGTTGTCAAGGGGATTTGAGAAGATGTGTCAAAGAAAAATTGCTCCAGGCCTCGCTGTCGATCAGGGAAAGGTGCAACAATTAACTTAACATTGGGCTTTCGTTGAGATTTAACAATACCTAAATCTTGGTTTTCGGGCGCGGCGAAATACTTTGGAGGGTCAGTTGCCTTACCGTGTTGATGAGCTACATAAAAATGGTAAAGACCCCGGTAAATCATTTCTAATGAAATCGAATCTATTGGTAAAGAGAG